>NZ_JBVJCO010000026.1:0-51031 GCF_055588525.1 Kitasatospora sp. NPDC041988 | reverse complement strand
AAATGTCCGCAACAACGATAGCGTGGGGGCATTCCCTCACTCCCGGGGGGGAAGCCGACCTCTCCGGGGCCGGCGGTGCCCCGGGGGGGGGGCCCCCCCCCCCCCCCCCCCACTCCCACTCTTCGGGCCCAACATTGCACTGCACGGTGTAGTTGAATCCATCACCTACACCGTGTAGTTTACTTTCTTGTCAGCGCAGCACCCCACCCCGCCGAAGGGACTCCCCGCCATGCCCACCGTCACCGTCGACACCGCCCGCATCCCCTACCGCATCGTGGGCGACGGCCCCGAAACCCTGATCCTCGTCCACGGCACCGGCCCCGGCTCCGCCATGTGGGACCACCTGCTGGACGCCTTCACCGACCGCTACACCCTGCTCCTCCCCGACCTGTCCGGCAGCGAGGCCGCCGAGGACGACGGCGCCGAGCTGACCATCGACACCCTCGCCGCCCAGGTCAACGCCGTCATCGAGGACGCCGGCCGCGGCCCCGTCCACATGGTCGGCTTCTCGCTCGGCGCCGTCGTCGCCACCGCCGCCGCGGCCCGCCGCCCCGAGCAGGTGCGCCGGCTGGTCGCCGCCGCGGGCTGGATCAACGCGGACGACGAGTACCTGCGCAACATGATGACCGTCTGGCTGGCCCTCGCCGGCGACGCGGCCGCCTTCGGCCGCTACGCCACCCTGACCGCCTTCAGCCGCGGCTTCCTCAACCGGATCGGCCGCGAGGGCGTCGAGGCCAGCGCCGGCTTCATGCAGCCGACCCCCGGGACGCTGCGGCACATCGCGCTCGATCTCGACCTCGACACCACCGCCCTGCTACCCCGCGTCCAGGCCCCGACCCTGGTGATCGGCTGCGCCCAGGACGCCACCATCCCGGTGGAGAACGCGCGCCGCCTGCACGCGGCCATCGCCGGCAGCGAGTACGCCGAGTTCGACACCGGCCACGTCGTGATCGCCGAGCAGCCGGAGGCCTTCACCAAGACCGTCCGCGACTTCCTCGCCGCCGCCTGAGCCGCCGTGCGGCCCGGAGTGCCATACGGTCCGGGGCGCCGCACGGCCCGGGGTGCCGTGCCGATCGGGATGCGATGTGACCTGTGCCACATTCGGCACCGCTGTTGTCACACTTCCGCCGTCCGATCCGCTCATAGGGTGTCGCCGCCGCACGCCACCCCTCGCAGACAGGAGGCAGCTGATGAAACTCACCATCCTCGCCGCCACCGGCGGTATCGGACGGCAGCTCCTCGACCAGGCCCTCGCCGCCGGCCACGACGTCACCGCCGTGGTCCGCAACCCGGCCGGGCTGTCCGACACCGCAGGCCGCACCCCGGCCCCGCAGACCGTCCGGATCGTCCGGGCCGACCTGGCCTCCGCCGAACCGGCCGCCCTGCACACCGCGATCGCCGGCGCGGACGCCGTCCTCTCCGCGCTCGGCCCCCGCTCCGGCGCCGAGGCCGGGGTCGCCTGGCGCGGCACCCGGTCGGTGGCCGCCGCGATGCGCGAGGTCGGCGCCCGGCGCCTGATCGTGGTCAGCGCGGCCCCGATCGGCGCCGTCCCCTCCCCCGCCCGTCCACGGCCGCCCCGGCACGACCCGGGCGACGGCTTCTTCATGCGCCACCTCGCCGCACCGCTCACCCGGGCCGCGCTGCGCCGGCACTACGCCGACCTGGCCCGAATGGAGGACGTGGTCCGCGACAGCGGGCTCGACTGGACGATCGTCCGCCCACCCCGCCTCACCGACAAGGCGCTCACCCGCGACTACCGGACGGCCTACGGGCGCAATGTCCGCCGCGGCCTCTCCGTCGCCCGCGCCGACGTCGCCCACTGCATGCTCGCCCTGCTGGACCGGCCGGAGTCGGTCCACCGGACCGTCGGCGTCGCCAACTGACGCCCGCACCGCCACGGCAGACCTATCGTCACATGTCAGACAGAGTCCAGCCCGTCGCGAACCGGCGGAGCCCGACGACGGATTGCGACGGCGCACGATGAACGAAATCGACTCCCTGGCACGGCAGTTCGAGAAGCATCGCCCCAGGCTCCGGTCGGCGGCCTACCGGATGCTCGGCTCGCTGAGCGAGGCCGAGGACGCCGTCCAGGAGGCCTGGTTCCGGCTCAGCCGCGCCGACGCCTCCCGGGTCGACAACCTGGCCGGCTGGCTGACCACCGTCGTCGGCCGGGTCTGCCTGGACCAGCTCCGCTCCCGCGCCGCCCGGCGCGAGGAGCCGCTGGACACCCACGTGCCCGACCCGGTCATCGGCCGCGTCGACGCCGCCGACCCCGAACAGGCCGCACTGCTGGCCGACTCGCTGGGCCTGGCCATGATGGTCGTCCTCGACACCCTGCCGCCGGCCGAACGGCTCGCGTTCGTCCTGCACGACATGTTCGCCGTGCCCTTCGACGACCTCGCCCCGATCGTCGACCGCACCCCCACCGCCACCCGGCAGCTGGCCAGCCGCGCCCGGCGTCGGGTCCGGGGCGCGGCCACCCCGGAGAGCGACCTCACCCGCCAGCGCGTCGTCGTGGACGCCTTCCTCGCCGCCTCCCGCACCGGCGACTTCGAGGCCCTGGTCACCCTGCTCGATCCCGACGTCACCCTCCGCGCCGACGTCGGCGCCTCCCGATTCGGCGCCCTGCCCCGCCTCGTCCACGGCGCCTCCGCCGTCGCCCAGCAGGCCCTGCTCTTCCGCGGCCTCGCCCCGCTCGCCCGCCCGGTCCTGATCAACGGCACCCTCGGCCTGGTCACCGCCCCCGACGGCCGACTGTTCTCCGTCCTGTCGCTCACCGTCGTCGACGGCCTGATCACCGAGATCAACCTCCTCGCCGACCCCGACCGGCTCCGAACCCTCCCCCTCCCGCCGCTCTGACCGGCCGCTCCCGCCGCCGCCCGCCCGGCCACGGAGCACACCGCCTCCCGGCCGGCAAGGCCTGCGGCAGAACGTCCGATTCTCGATCCCCCCGGGAACATGACGTGACCATTCGTCAGTTCCCGGGCAGAAGGGGTAACGGGCCGTAGCCGCACGGCCCGCACCCGACCGGCGACCGCCCGACCGGCCCGACTCGGCCGACCGACGTCACCGACCAGACTGTCGAATGATCAGGAGACACCCGTGCGCATACTCTTCACCGGCCCGCCCGCGGCCGGCCACCTCTTCCCGATGATCCCGACCGCCCAGGCCCTGCGGGCCGCCGGGCACGAGGTCCTCTTCGCCGGATCGAGGCCCCTGGAACAGCTCCGGGCGGCGGGCTTCCCGATCGTCGAGATCGGCGACGGCCGCACCATCCGGGAGGTCTTCGAGCAGTCCACCGGCGAGGAGATCCGCTACGTCGCGCCGGACATGACCCAGGACCAGATCCTTTCCAGGGCGGCCAGGGGGTTCGCCCTCGCCTCCCGCCCCACCCTCGACGGCCTGCTGGCCACGGCCGGTGACTGGGGCCCCGACCTGCTGGTCCACGACTCCTTCCAGGCCGCCGCCCCGCTGGTCGCCGCCAAGCTCAAGATCCCGTCGGTGATCCAGAACTTCGGTGTGAGCTCGGGCCTCGACATGGCCGTGCGGATCGCCGCCAACTTCACCGAGGCCTACGAGACGCACGGCGTGGCCGCCCCCGCCGAGGCCACCGCGCTGAACGTCGTCCCCGCCTCGCTCGGCGGCGACCCGGACGGCCTGCGGATGCGCTACCTCCCCTACAACGGCGGTGGTATGGTCCCCGCCGGCCTGCTCCGTCGCGGCGCCCGCCCGCGCGTCGCCGTCACCCTGGGCACCGTCCTCACCGAACTGGACGGCGTCCGCGCCATCGTCCGCCTCATCGAGGCCGCCGCCTCGGTGGACGCCGAGTTCCTGCTCGCCGTCGGCGACGCCGATCTCGCCCCGCTCGGCACCCTCCCGGACAACGTCCGCCCGCTCCCCTGGGTCCCGCTCGCCGAACTGCTGACCGCCTCCGACGCGCTGATCCACCACGGCGGCTCCGGCACCATGCTCACCGCCCTCCAGGCCGGCCTGCCCCAGCTCCTGCTCCCCCAGGGCGCCGACCACTTCACCAACGCCGACGCCCTCACCGCCACCGGTGCCGCCCTGCGCTCCGCCTCCGCCGACGTCGACACCCCGCTCCTCGACCGCCTCCTCACCGACACGGATCTCCGCACGGCCGCCACCTCCCTCCAGGCCGAGAACGCCGCCCTCCCGACCCCCGCCGCTCTCGTCCCCGCCCTTGAGGCCCTCGCCGCCGGCGCACGCTGACCCGGGCACTCCCCAGCCGCCAGAGCCGCAGGTCCGTTGACCTGCGGCTCTGGCGTTTTGCGCTGCCCGGACGGGACGCCGTGGCGTGTCCGGCCCGCTGGCGATCCGCCGGCCGACCCGCTGCCGGACGCGCCCGGCAATCCGCCTGATGCCGCCGGGCCGCAGGCTCACCGCCGACCGGCACGGCCCGTCGTCACGGCCCGTCGGCCGGGCCCGGGACGGCCGGCCGTCCATCGGTCACGGAGAAACCCGGCCCGGTGACGACAAGTCACGGATAACCGGGTCGGCATTTACTTCTTGACACACCCTGCCACTGCGGTCTTGGATGACACCCGGGGTCGCGTGGGCCTTATTGCCTTTGCGCGTCATCAAACGCAGACACGGGGGTGTTTGACGTGGCTCAATCCTTTGCCATGCCGCTTTTAAATAAGGACGAGAAGTCCGACGACCCGCCCGGGCCGGCACGATCGGGTCCGCTGCAGGGTTTCTTTTGGCATGCCCTGGAATTCCACCCTACCGGAATTCGTTTGACATTGATTTACCCACCCCCGCCGGTCGGGTAAAGAATATCCCAAGAATTGCCCATAATCAGCCCTGCGGCGCTGCCGACGCCGAATGGCGAGCGACTTATGCCGACCCCCGAACAGGATGGGTCGGGCAGGGCAGAGCCGGCCACCCTAGTGCCTGATGCTCTGTCAACTTCCTTCTGTAGCAGGTCAGATGAACAACAAACCCACGTCGACGCCAGCCGGTTCCATGAGTGTCATGCCCACGCCATGACGAACCTCAAATGTAGCTCAGATAACGCCTCCGAATGCACTCTGCTTTAGCTCGACTGATACCATTGCACTTAGATGAGTAGTCCGGATCGACAAATCCGACACATCGGGAGCGACAAATCCGGCACTGCGGGGGCGAGCCGAGTGACACCTACTCGCCACCCATTCGACTGAGTCGGCAGGACGGTTGCCGGGCCGGGGCCCACATTGACCGTGACACCCCCTGCCGATTCCGTGGAATCGGACCATTCGCACTTCCCGTACCGGGTCGTGCGGAATTACCTCCTGATGCTGCATTTTCCTTTGCAATCATTTGACCGGGGAGGGATTGAAAGTAGATGCAGATCAACATTCTTGGCCCGCTGGAGGCCGAGATCGCCGGGGTTTCGGTGGTTCCGTCTGCCGCGAAACCGCGCAAGGTGCTGGCACTCCTGGCCGCCAGGATGAACAGCATCACCCCGATCTCCCTGCTCATGCGGGAGATCTGGGACGAGGAGACGCCCGTCAGCGCCTCCACGACGATGCAGACGTACATCCTGCAGCTGCGGAAGCTGATCGCGGGCGCCCAGCCCGCCGACCCGGAGAGCGCGAAGAAGGTCCTGGTCACCATGTCGGGTGGCTACATGCTGTGCGGCCCCTCCGACGCTCTCGACCAGTTCCGGTATGAGCAGCTCGTCCGGCAGGGGCACGCCGCGCTCCGCGTCGACGACGGGGTCGAGGCGGCGGCGCTGTTCCGGCAGGCCCTCGGCATGTGGCGGGGCGCCGGCCTGGTCGACGTCGAGCAGGGCCGCCCGTTGCAGGCGCACGTCGTCCGCCTGGAGGAGTCCAGGCTGCACGTGCAGGAGCTCTGCATCGAGGCGGAACTGAGGCTCGGTCACCACCAGATGCTGCTCAGCGAGCTCGCGGCACTCACCGTCGAGCACCGGTTCAGCGAGAACATCCGGGCCCAGTTCATGCTCGCGCTGTACCGGTCCGGCCGCTGCGCGCACGCGCTGGAGACATTCCGGCAGTTCCGGGCCCTGATGGTGGAGGAGATCGGGCTGGAGCCATCGTCCCGGATGTACCGCCTGCAGCAGGCGATCCTCGGGTCGGACCCCGCGCTGGACGAGTGGCGCAACGCCCCCGAGTCACTGCTCGCGGGCGCGGCCTGATGAACCCCGCCGGTGGTGAGGCCACAGAGAGCGCGGCCTCACCACCGGCGGGAGCGTAGGGGCGGGGAGCCGGTCAGCCCGTCGGCCCGGCCAGCAGCCGGGCGTCGATCACCCGCCGGTAGTAGTCGGGACCGAACCCCATCGCGGTCAGCCCGGGCACCAGCCCGTGCAGCCGGTCGGTGTTGACGAAACCGTTGCCCGGGACGGACTCGGTGACCACCCGGGTCGCCCGTACACCCAGGGTGTGTTCGAGGTGGTCGAGGATCGCCTCGATCGGCACCGGGAAGCCCGAAGCCACGTTCACCACCTGGCGGTTCACCCCCGCCGCCAACAGCACGTCGAGGATCCCGACCATGTCGGCCACGTCCAGCAGGTCGCGGCTGGCACCGCTGCGCACCTGGACGGCGCCGGCCCTGATCTGCCCCACCAGTGCGGGAATCAACTGGTGACCGCGCTGGTGGGCGCCGACCAGGTGGCTCAGCCGCAGGACGAGATGGTCCGCGCCCGAGGTCCGGACGACCTCCTCCAGCCGCAGCTTGTGAGCGGCGTACGGCGTGCTCGGGGTCACCGGCTCGTCCTCCTGGCCGCGGCACCCGGGAGCGCCGTAGACCCCGGACGAGGCTGTGGAGAAGAACACCAGCCGTCGGCCGTCCGCCACGGCCTTGCCGAGCGCCGCGTCCACGGCCTCCTCCTCCCGGCGGAACTCCTCCGCCGAGGTGCCGACGGTGCTGGACACCCCGGCGGCCAGGACCAGCGCGTCAGGATGGGCGGTCGCCAATCGTTCGAGGTTACGGGCGATGAATCCCCGGCCGATAATCTCCATCGGACAAGCTCCTTGTCATCCAGCCCGTATCCCGGGCGGCGGACTGCCGTCAGCGGGCAACTGCAAGCTATGGCCGCCGCCTTGAATGTGGGTCCAGACTGATTCGAAGATCACGAAGCCGGCCGGCGGACCAGTAGGCTGGGCCGCGGCCCGGAGGTGCCGGACCGGATCGGAGGAGGGGCCCGATGCCTTCACGGACGGCCGGCGACGGTCCGGACCTGACCGTCCCGGGCGCCGGCCTGCTGGGGGTCTTCGGACCGGACCCGGGCGGACCGCGCAGCCGGTGGGGCCTGGTACTCGGCTCGGTGGCCTGGCTGGTGCCGCTGGCCGGCATGGCGCCGCCGGTCACCACGTACTCCTCGACGGGCCTGGACGTGCTGGCGGTGGCGGGGGTGGCCGGCTTCGCGGTCGCCCAGACGGTGGTGATGTGGTCCTTCCACACCGACCGGCTGAGCGGAGCGGTCCGGTGCTGGCTTTCGGGGCTGCTCGCGGTGGCCGCCGCGGCCCTGCCGTTCGCGCTCGGGCCGACGTGGGTCCTGGCGATGCCGTACCTGGCGGCGGCCGTGAGCGTCTCGGTACCGGAACGGCTGCTCTTCACCTCCGTGGTGGCGCCGGTCGTGCTCGCCGAGGCGGTGGCCCGGATCGTGGCGCGGGAGGAGGCCACCCAGGTCATGGTGATGACGCTGGCCGCCGGGCTCGCGGTGGCCGCGTACCGGCGGATGCTCACGCTCATCGCCTACCTGCGGGCCACCCGCCAGCAGCTGGCCGGGCAGGCGGTGGTCGAGGAGCGGCTGCGGATCGCCCGCGACCTGCACGACCTGCTCGGCCACACCCTGCTGAACATCGTGCTGAAGGCCGAGTACATCCGGCGGGTCGAAAGTGCCGCGCCCGGGCCGCGGACGGGGCACGATGCCGAGGTGCTCGCCGAGGCGGAGGAGATCGAGCGGATCGGGCGTGAGGCCATCGAGCAGGTCCGGCAGGCGGTGACCGGCTACCGCGAGCACGCGTTGTCCGGGGCCATCGACTCGGCCCGGAGCTGCCTGGCGGACGCCGGCGTCACCGTGCGGATCCGCTCCGTCGCCACCCCGCTGCCGGCGGCGGCGGAATCCGCGTTCAGCTGGGTGATCAGAGAGGGAGTGACCAACATCGTGCGGCACAGCGGCGCGGACCGGTGCGAGATCACGGTCGGACTGGCGGACGGAACGGCCGAGTTGGAGGTCAGCGACAACGGGACCGGGCCCACCGGCGCCCCCGTCGGCGCGGGCGGAAACGGCCTGCCGGGGCTCTCGGAGCGGATCGCGCTGCTCGGCGGGCGGCTCACCGCGGGGCCGGGGCCGGCGGGCGGGTTCCGGCTACGGGTCGTCCTGCCGCTGGCCGGCGTCGAGCAGGACGCCGCATGATCCGGGTCCTGCTGGCGGAGGACCAGGCGATGGTACGCGGCGCGATCGCGCGGCTGCTGGACCTCGAACCCGACCTCGAGGTCGTCGGACAGGTCGGCGACGGCACCGAGGTCGTGCCCGTCGCCGTGGAGAGCCGGGCGGACGTCGCCCTGCTGGACATCGAGATGCCCGGCCGCAGCGGCCTGGACGCGGCCGCCGAGCTGAGCCGGGTCCGGCCGGAGTGCCGGATCGTGATCGTCACCATCTACGGCCGGCCGGGCTACCTCCAGCGGGCGATGGAGGCCGGGGCGAGCGGGTTCGTCGGCAAGGACCGCCCGGTGGACGAACTCGCCCGGGCCATCCGACGGGTGCACGCGGGTGAGACCGTGATCGACCCGGAGCTGGCCGCCTCGGCCATGCGGGCCCGCCCCAACCCGCTGACCCCGCGCGAGCGTTCGGTCCTGCTGGCGGCCGCGCACGGCGCCCCGGTGACGGCGATCTCGGCGCAGGTCCACCTGTCGGAGAAGACCGTCCGCAACTACCTGTCCACGGCGATCCAGAAGACGGGAGCGGCCAACCGGTTCGAGGCGGCCCGGAAGGCCATGGCGAACGGCTGGCTCTGAACGCACCTGACCGCCCGGCTCGGGGGATACCGGGCGGTCAGGCAGACCGGGTGGGCGGGCAGGCCGGACGGGCGGTGTGACCGGAGCCAGGCCCGTACGGCGGTCAGGACTGTACGGCGGTCAGGGACGTACGGCGGTCAGGGCGACCGGGAGCAGCCCGGGCCGGGTGTGCGTCCGGACGTCCACCAGGCCCGCGTCTGCCAGCAGTTCGTGGTACTCCGCCGGCGAGTAGAGCTCACCGCCCGGCGTGGTGGAGAGCAGCAGCAGGCCGAGCAGATGCGCCTGGACCTGCTCCTGGTACCGGCCGTCCTGCGGCGCGAATCCCGCCACCACCAGCCGTCCCCCCGGCGCCAGCACCCCGGCCATCCGCTCCAGCAGCCGTGCGGCCTGCGCCCGGTCGAAGTGGAACAGCACGTTGGCCGCCACCACCACGTCGTACGGCCCGCCGAGCGGCACGGTGAAGGCGTCACCCGGCAGGTAGGAGACCCGGTCGGCGACGCCGCGCCGCTCGGCGTGCCCGCGGGTGGCCTCCAGCACCTCCGGCCAGTCCTGCGCCCAGACCCGCGCCCCGGGGTGCCTGGCCGCCAGCTCGAAGCCGGTGACGCCGTGCCCGCAGCCCACCTCCAGGACGCGCAGCCCGGGCCGGCCGGCCGCGAACTCGTCGATCTCCTCGGCGACCAGTCCGGCGACCCGGTCGGTGACGAAGGTGGTGTGGGTGGCGAAGTCCACCCAGAACGGGAATCCGGGCGCCAGCGCGTCGGCGCCGGGCACGGGCCCGCCGTCCCGGACCGTGCCGGCGAGATCGCCGAGCGCCCGCCACTCGACGTCCCCGGCGGCCACGTCGACGATGCCCCCGCAGTACCCGGGGGCGGTGGTCACCAGCAGCTCGGCCGTCCCGGGCGCGAGCCCGAAGCGCCCGTCGTCCTGTGCGGTGAGCAGGCCGAGGCCGGTCAGGGCCCGCAGCAGCAGGAGGGTGCCGCGCGGGTCGGCGCCGAGCCGGGCGGCCAGGCTGCCCGGGTCCAGCTCCTTCCCGGCGAGCTCGTCGAAGATCCGCAGCTTGACGGCGGCCCGCAGGGCGGCGGTGGCCTTGAACCCGGCCATCATGCCGAAGAGCCGCTCCCGGCTCAGGCCCTCGCCGCCGCGCCCGTCCGTCGCCCGGCTCTCGCCCATGCCGCTACCCGCCTTCTGCCGAGGACGCTCCGCCCGTCGGCACAGCTCCGCTCCGATACCTGTCACACCCTCACCGTGGGCCGTGCAGGCTCGCTTGAGGCTGGCTCGGGCCCGGGTCGACGGACGACCTTGAGCCGGGCTGGACCGGGATTCCAGCGCCCGCCGGGAGGGTCGGCCGACATGCGCGTACTGTTCACGACGTCGGAGTGGCCGACGCACTTCTTCCCGATGGTCCCGCTGGGCTGGGCCCTGCAGTCGGCCGGCCACGAGGTCAGGGTGGCGTGCGCGCCCTCCCTCGCACCGGTGGTGCGCGGTGCGGGGCTGGTCCCGGTGCCGCTGCTGGGCGGGCCCGACCCGGCGTTCAAGACCCGGCTGGCCCGGTACTGGGAGTTCGCCGCCGCCGGCCGGGCGGTCGAACCGGGCGAGCTGCTCCACCCGGTCACCGCCGAACCGATGGCGAGCCTGGCGGACTTCGACTTCGCGGCGTACCGGGCCGCCCACCGCGAGACCAACCTGCGGACGATGCGCGACAGTTGCGACCGGATGGCGGCGTTCGGCCGGGACTGGCGGCCCGACCTGGTCGTCACCGAACCGCAGAACGTCGAGGGTGTGCTGGTCGGCCGTCTGCTCGGCGTGCCGGTGCTCTGCAACCTGTTCGGTCTGGTGGGCACCGACGAGACCGAGCCGGGGCTCGACATCGTGCTGGAGGACCACAGCGACTCCTTCGTCCGGCACGGCCTGCCGGCGATGGGCACCGAGCTGATCGACCTGGTCCTCGACCCCTGTCCGCCGGCCGCCGCGACCCGCACCCTGCGGCCGACCCTGCCCGTCCGCTACGTCCCCTACAACGGCCCGGGCGGAGCGCCGGACTGGGCCGTGGCGCGACCGCAGAACGGCCGGCCCAGGGTGCTGATCGCCTGGGGCACCTCGGTGAGCGGGATCTTCGGCAGCCGCGCCTTCCTGGTGCCGATGCTCCTGCGGGCGCTGGCCGCCCTGGACGTCGAGGTGGTGCTGACCGCGGCCGAGGCCGACCGCAGCGGACTGGTCGCCGACCATCCGCGGGTGCGGATCCTGGACCGCTGGTGCCCGCTGCGGCTGCTCCTGCCGAGCTGCGACGCGGTCGTCCACTACGGAAGCGGCGGTACCGGGATGACCGCGATGACCGCCGGGGTGCCCCAGCTCGCGCTGCCGTTCTCGGCGGAGCAGCGGATGAACAGTGCCCGGCTGTCGGCGGCCGGCGCCGGCCTCCACACCGACGGCTTCACCGCCGGCCCCGGACCGGTCGCCGAGCTGGTCGGCCGGCTGCTCCACGAACCGGCCCACCGGGAGCGCGCACAGGCCCTGCGGGAGAGCGCCCTGGACCGGCCCACGCCCGCCCGGCTGGTGCCGCGGCTGCTCGACCTGGCCGGTGCCCGGTGACCGCCCGGACGGCGCTCGTGCTGGGCGGCACGGGCTTCGTGGGGCGGCACGTCTGCGCCGCGCTGGCCGGGGCCGGGCACCGCACCGTCGCGGTGGGCCGCCGCCCGGCCGGCACGGTGCCGGCACCCGCGGGCGCCGGGTACCGCGTCCTGGCGGAGCCCACCCCCGCGGCCCTGGACGCGCTGCTGGCCACCGAGCGCCCGGACCTGGTGGTCAACGCCGCCGGCACGGTCTGGCAGCCCGACCCGGACCGGATGGCGCGGAACAACGCCGAGCTGGTGGTCTCCCTCGTCGCGGCGGCCGCGGGCCGGCCGGATCCGCCCCGGCTGGTGCAGCTCGGCTCGGTGCACGAGTACGGCGCGACCCCGCCCGGCCGGCCGATCCCGGAGGACCAGCCGGCCCGTCCGGTGACCCCGTACGGGCGGACCAAGCTCGACGGCACCGAGGCGGTGCTCGGCGCGAGCGGCGTTGCGGCGGTGGTCCTGCGGGTCTCCAACGTGATCGGCCCGGGTGCCCCGCCCGGCAGCCTGCCCGGGCTGGTCGCGGCCCGCTTGGCCGAGGCCCGCCGGGCGGGTGCCGAGGCCCGGCTGGAGCTCAGTCCGCTGGTCGCCCTGCGTGACTTCGTCGACGCCCGGGACGTCGCCGGGGCGGTGCTGTGCGCGGCCGGGACACCGGAGGCGGCCGGCCGGGTGGTCAACATCGGCAGCGGCGCGTGCACCGGCGTCCGCGAACTGGTCGCCGAGCTGGTGCGGATCAGCGGGGTGCCGGCCCGGGTGCTGGAGCGGGGCGAGCAGGAGGAGACCCGCAGCCGGTCGATGGACTGGCAGCAGCTGGACACCTCGCTCGCCGCCCACCTGCTCGGCTGGCGCCCCCGCCGGCCACTGGCCGAATCGCTCACCGACCTCTGGCTGTCGGTCGCCTTCGGCTCACACTCGACGGTTTCTCAAGGTCCGGACCGCACGCTCTGAGCTGTGCGGAGCCCGCGTCGCCACCCGCCCCGCCCGAGGACTTCCCGTATCAGCTCGCTGGAGGCAGCCATGACCGACCGACAGAAGGACCTCCTGCTGGAGGAGGTCCGCAAGTTCCACCAGGAGCGCTCGCAGGAGAGCGCCTTCGTCCCGGGGGTGACGCCGATCCTGTCCTCGGGCGCCGTCCTCGACGAGGACGACCGGGTCGCCCTCGTCGAGGCCGCCCTGGAGATGCGGATCGCCGCCGGGGTGCTGTCCCGCAAGTTCGAGTCGACCTTCGCCCGGAAGCTGGGGATGCGCAAGGCGCACCTCACCAACTCCGGCTCCTCCGCGAACCTGCTCGCACTGACCGCGCTGACCTCGCCCCAGCTGGAGGACATGCGGCTGCGGCCCGGCGACGAGGTGATCACCGTCGCCGCAGGCTTCCCGACCACCGTCAACCCGATCCTGCAGAACCAGCTGGTCCCGGTCTTCGTGGACGTCGAACTGGGCACCTACAACGCCTCGGTGGCACAGATCGAGGCCGCCATCGGCCCGAGGACCCGGGCGATCATGATCGCGCACTCGCTGGGCAACCCGTTCCCGGTGGCCGAGGTCGCCGAACTGGCCAAGCAGCACGACCTGTTCCTGATCGAGGACAACTGCGACGCGGTCGGCTCGCTCTACCAGGGCAAGTACTGCGGCAGCTTCGGCGACCTGTCGACGGTCAGCTTCTACCCCGCGCACCACCTCACCATGGGCGAGGGCGGCTGCGTGCTGACCAACAACCTGGCGCTCGCCCGGATCATCGAGTCGGTCCGCGACTGGGGCCGGGACTGCTGGTGCGAACCGGGCGAGGACAACCGCTGCCTGAAGCGCTTCGAGTACCAGCTGGGCACCCTGCCGCGCGGGTACGACCACAAGTACACGTTCTCGCACGTCGGTTACAACCTGAAGTCGACCGACCTGCAGTCGGCGCTGGGCCTGAGCCAGCTGCGCAAGCTGGACGAGTTCGGGGAGGCCCGCCGGCGCAACTGGCAGCACCTGCGCACCGCCCTGGACGGCGTCCCGGGCCTACTCCTGCCGGAGCCCACGCCCGGCTCGGACCCGAGCTGGTTCGGCTTCGTCATCACCGTGAAGCCGGACGCGCCGTTCACCCGGGCGGCGCTGGTCGACTTCCTGGTCTCCCGCAACATCGGCACCCGGCAGCTGTTCGGCGGCAACCTGACGCGCCACCCCGCCTACCAGGACCGGGAGTTCCGCGTGGTCGGCGACCTCGCGAACAGCGATCTCATCACCGAGCAGACCTTCTGGGTCGGCGTGTACCCCGGTCTCACCGCGGAGATGCTCGACTACGTCGCGGACTCCGTCCGTGAGTTCGCCCTGAAGCACGCCTGAGCGACGCCCGCGCGCCCGAAGGCGCCGCGTCACGGGCGGACCGAGGAGACGTCATGCCCCCATCCCACCAGGCGGTCCTGCGGCCGCCGCGCCATCCGGTCAGTCCCCGGGCCGTCCGCTACTGGACGGCCCGGGCGGCGGCCGGCTGGCTGCTGCTGCTCGCCGCGGAGACGGCCGCCCTGCTGGCCGGGCCGCTGCCCGGGTGGGCGCCGGCGGCCACCGCCGCGGTGGCGGCGGCCCACCTGCTGGTGATGCCGCGCTGGCGGTACCGGGTGCACCGGTGGGAGGCCACGTCGGAGGCGATGTACCTGCAGTACGGGTGGTTCAGCCAGGAACAGCGGATCGCGCCGCTGTCCCGGATCCAGACGGTGGACACCCACCGCGGCCCGTTCGAGTGGCTCTTCGGCCTCACGAACGTCACCGTGACCACGGCGTCGGCGGCCGGTCCGCTGCGCATTCACGGCCTGGACGAGGCCGACGCGCGGCGCCTGGCCGACGAGCTCACCGAGGCGGCGCAGCGCGGTGGGAACGACGCGACATGACCGACGGCACCCTCCGCCCGGCCGGTGCGCAGGCGGGCCCGGACGGCGACGCCGAGCCGGCGCGCTGGCGGCGCCTCCACCGCCGAATGCTGGTGATCCACCCGGTGCAGGAGCTGGTCCGGGCCCTGCCAGGGCTGTTCGCGGTGCTGTTCCTCGGCGGCGACGGCGACCACCGGCCGCTCTGGGCGGTCGGGGCGACGGCCCTCGTCCTGCTGTTCGGTGTGCTCCGCTGGGCCACCACCCGCTACGCGGTGACCGACCGGCAGGTGCTGGTCCGGCGCGGCGTGCTGCGGCGCAGCCTGCTGTCCGTGCCGCGCGACCGGGTGCGGTCGGTGGACCTCAGCTCCCCGCCGGTGCACCGGCTGCTCGGGCTGGCCAGGATCACCATCGGCACCGGCCTGTCCGACCGCAAGGGGGAGGGTCTGCGCCTGGACGCCCTCGCCGACGCCGAGGCCGCCGCGCTCCGCGACGAACTGCTGGGCCGCACGGCCCCGTCGTCGTCCGCCCGGCCGTCCGCGGCCGTCGGAGCCGCGGGGGCGGGCATGGCGGCCGAGGCGGCCGGGCCCGAGGGCGAGGTGCTGGCCGACTGGCGTCCGGCCTGGCTGCGGATGGGCCCGTTCGGCCTGTCGGGGCTGCTGACGGCCGGCGTCGTGCTGACCGTGGCGCTGCAGACGCTGGCGGACTCACGGATCGACCCGAGCCACCTGGGCGTGGTCTCCGCCGTCGTCTCGGGCCTCGACGGGCTCCCGCTCCCGGCCCGGGTCGTCGTACTCGTCCCGGCCTGCCTGCTGGTGGTCGCGGCCGCGTCCACCCTGGGCCACCTCACGGTGTTCTGGCGGTTCCGCCTGGTCCGGACGCCCACCGGGATCCTGCAGGTCTCGCGGGGACTGGTCAGCCGGCGGGTGACCGCCATCGACGAGGCCCGGCTGCGCGGCGTGGAGATCAGCGAGCCGCTGCCGCTCCGGCTGGCCGGCGGGGCCCGGTGCATCGGCATCACCACCGGCCTGCACGTGGGCCGGGGGGCCGAGCGGGGCGGTTCGCTGCTGGTGCCGCCGGCCCCGCGGGCCGAGGTGCACGCCGCCGCCCGGGCACTGCTGGCCGAGCCGTCCGCCGTCTGCGCGCCGTTGCACGGCGCGGCTCCCGCCGCCCGGCGTCGCCGGTACACCCGGGCGCTGGGCGGCTGGGCCGTCCTGTCGGGCGGCTGGCTCTGGTTGGCCCCCGCCGCGCCGTGGTGGATCCCGCTGGTCCTGCTGCCCCTCGCGGCCGGGCTCGCGGCCGACCGCGCCCGGAGCCTCGGCCACGCCGTGGTGGGCCGGACGCTGGTGCTGCGGCGGGGCTCGCTGGTGCGGCGGCGGTACGCGCTCTCCGGTGCGGGTGTCGTCGGCTGGAACCTGCGGCGCTCGTACTTCCAGCGCCGGGCCGGGCTGGTCACCCTCACCGCGACGACCGCGGCGGGCCGCCAGCGGTTCGCCGCCCAGGACCTGACGGCCGGGGAGGCGCTGGCGGTGGTGGGCGAGCTCGACCCGGACCTGCTGGCACCGTTCCTGCTCGACCGGCGCCCGTCCGGCTGACCTCCCGTCCGGCAGGCCCGGCCGGTCCTCGCGAGCCCGGCAAGCGGCTGACCGTCGCCCGACCCACCCCCGACCGACCGTCCCGGGCGCCGCCGGGCCGCCCTGACCCGTTCCGACGTCCACGTGAAGGAGCAGCCGGTGTCCCGGCCGTACGAGTCCGACGGGGCCGACCACGCCCCTCTGCACCCCGACCGGCCCTCCCGGGACGGCGCCCCCGGGCGGCCCACGGTCGTCACCGGGCCGGCCTTCGCCGAACCGCCGGCCGACCCGGCGCAGCTCTGCACCGCGCTCGCCGCGGTGCTCGCCCGGCACGGCGCCGGGCCCCGGGTCGAGCTCGCCGTCGGTGCCGCCGGCGGCCGCTGGACGGCGGACACCGACGGGAACCCGTCGCTCGGCGCACTGCTCGACGACGCCCGCCGGGTGCCGGCGGCCGCCCCCGCCGGCGACCGGGCCGGGACGCACCCCGCGGTGCGCTGCCTGCCGGAGCCGGCCCCCGCCCACCTGGACCCGCCGGAGCTCACCGCCGGCCTGGAACTGCGGGTGGCCTCGGAGGGCGGCCGGCTCGTCCCCCGGATCCGCTGTGCCGAGGGCGCGTTCGAGCCGGAGCGGCTGCACCGGCTGCTCGGGCAGCTGGACCGGGCCCTGCTCGCCGTCCGCGACGCTCCCGGCACGCCGCTCGCCGACCTCGCGCTGCTCGACCGGGCGGAGCTGGACCGGCTGGACGAGTTCGGCCGGGGCCCGGTCACCGCCGCCGACCCCCGGGCGCTGCACCTGCGCTTCGCGGCGCAGGCCGCCCGCACCCCGGAGGAGCTCGCCGCGGTCTGCGCCGGCGAGAAGCTGACGTACGGCCGGCTCGACGAGGAGTCGGCCGCGCTGGCCGCCGAACTGCGCCGGCGCGGGGTGGGCCCGGGCGACATCGTCGCGGTGGTGCTGGACCGCGGCCTGCACACGCTGGTCGCCA
This sequence comes from Kitasatospora sp. NPDC041988, assembly GCF_055588525.1. Classification (NCBI taxonomy): domain Bacteria; kingdom Bacillati; phylum Actinomycetota; class Actinomycetes; order Kitasatosporales; family Streptomycetaceae; genus Kitasatospora; species Kitasatospora sp. NPDC041988. The sequence continues at coordinate 34,038 of NZ_JBVJCO010000026.1, read as the reverse complement.
TGCTCGGCGTCCTGCGGTCCGGAGCCGCGTACACCCCGGTGGACCCGGGCTACCCGGCGGACCGGATCGACTTCATCCTGCGCGACACCGGGGCGCGGACCGTGCTCAGCCGCAGTGCGCTGGCTCGGGGCCTGCCCGACTCGGCGGCCGGCCGGCTGCTCCTGCTCGACGCCGACGCCGAAACCCACGCCGGCCCCGAAACCCACGCCGATGCCGAGGCCCCGCCCGCACCTGCCGACCCGCCCGGCCCGGCCTACGTGCTGTACACCTCGGGCTCGACCGGGACGCCGAAGGGCGTACCGATCGGGCACGCCATGCTGGGCAACTACCTGGACTGGATGACCGCGGAGTGCGGGATCGGCCCGGGCAGCCGCGTCCTGCACGCCTGCTCCCCGGTCTTCGACCTGGCGGTCGGCGAAATCTTCTCGGCCCTGGTCAGCGGCGCCACCGTGGTCGTCGCCACCGGGGACGAGGTCCTGACCCCGGGCGAGCTCGGCCGGCTGCTAGGCCGGGAGGAGGTCACCCACTCGTTCACCCCGCCGACGCTGCTCAGCCTGGTGGACCCGGACCAGTGCCCCGCGCTGCGCTGCGTCCTGGTAGCCGGCGAGGTGGTCGCGCCCCGGCTGGTCGAGCGCTGGCGCGAGGCCGGGGCCCGGGTGCTCAACCTCTACGGGCCGGCCGAGGCCACCGTGTCGGTGACCTGGTTCGACTGTGTCCGGCCGGTCCTCGGGTCGGTGCCGATCGGCCGGGTGATGCCCAACCGCACGGTCCGGCTGGTGGACCGCCACGGCCGGCCGGCACCGCTCGGCGCGCCGGGCGAGATCCTGATCGGCGGCCTCGGCGTCGCCGCCGGCTACCTGCGCCGGCCCGAGCTGACGGCCGGGCGGTTCGACCTGGAGACGCCGGGCGGCCCCTGGTACCGCACGGGCGACCTGGGCCGCTGGCTGGAGTCGGGCGACCTGGAGTTCCTCGGCCGGGCGGACGACCAGGTGAAGCTGAACGGCCAGCGGATCGAACCCGGCGAGATCGAGGCCGTCCTCGCGGCCCACCCCGACGTCTCCGCCGCGGCCGTCGTCCTGCGCGCCGACGGCGGACACCCCCGGCTGGTCGCCTACGTCACCGGCCGGGCCGGCCGGCCCCGGCCCTCGCCGGCCGGCCTGCGGGACCACACGGCCCGGAGCCTGCCGGCCCATCTGGTGCCGGCCGCCACGGTGGTGCTCGACCGCTTCCCGCTGGGGGCCACCGGGAAGATCGACCGGCGCGCGCTGCCCGCTCCCGGGACCGCCCGGCCCGAACTGGCGGTGCCGTACCGGCCGCCCGTCACGGAGACCGAGCGCGCGCTCGCCGAGGAGGTCGGTGCGCTGCTCGGTGTCGAGGGCGTCGGGGCCGACGACGACCTGTTCCACCTGGGCGGGACCTCCCTGGACGCGGCCCGGCTCTGCGCCGTCGTCGGCGGCCGGATCGGCCGCGCCGTCCCGGTCTCGCAGATCCACCGCACCCCGACACCCGCCGCGCTCGCCGCCTGGCTCGACGCGCTGGACGAACCGGCGCAGACGCCGGACACCCCCGCCGCACTGCCGCAGGGCGCAGTCCCGCTGACGCCGGGCCAGGCGGACCTGGTCGCGGTCAGCGGCCTGGTCGTCTGCTCGCTCGGCTGGTGGATCGCGGGCGAGGTGGACCAGGACGCGCTGGTCGCCGCGTTGGGCGACCTGCACCGGCGCCACCAGTCCCTGCACGCCTCCTACCACCCCGGCCCGCCGCCGACCGCCCGCCTGCCCCGGACGGCGGGCACGCCGGAGGTCCGGGTGCTGCCGGACGCGCCGGACGGCCCGTCCGCCCTGGCGGCGGCCGAGCACGTCGTCCAGCAGGCCTTCGATCTGCCGGCCGGCCGGGTCTGGCGGGCCGCACTGGTCCGCGAGACGGCCGGCGGCCGCCTGCTGCTCAACCTCGGCCTGCACCACGCGGTCTTCGACGGCGCGGCGGAGGCGACGCTGACGGCGGACCTGTCCACCGCCTACGCGGCCCGCCAGGGCGGCCGTGAGCCCCGGTGGTCCGAGCCCGCGCCGACCCTGGCCGAGTTGGCCCGGGAGCACGCCCGGACGGTGCCGCCGGCCGATCTGGACCGGCAGCGGGCCTGGTGGGCCGGCCGGCTGCGCAACCTGCCACGGCTCGTCCTGCCGGGCGTCGACCGGACGCCACTGACCGAGTGGGGGCCGAAGGACGGGCGGCTGTTCCCCCTGCCGGCCGACCGGCTCGCCGAGTGGCGGGCCGCGGCCCGGCGGCTCGGCGCGACCCCGTTCACCGCCCACGCGGCGGTGATGGCGGAGGTCTGGCGCCGGCTGTCCGGGCAGCGCGACGTGGGCATGATGGTCCCGGTCGCCCGGCGCGGCGGGCCGCTGCTCGACCGTTCGGTCAACAACCGGATCGGGCTGGTCTGCCTGCGCATCGACGGCCGCCCGCACCCGGCCGGCGCCCTGGCCGCGACGGCCGAGCAGGTCGACGCGGCGCTGCGGGCCCAGGACGTCCCGTTCGCCGAGGTGCTCGGGCAGCTGGCCGCGCTGCGCCCGGACCTCCACATCTTCTTCGGGCTGCCGCTGGTCGTCTACCAGGACAACCCGCGCCCCCCGCTGGACCTCCCCGGCTGCCCGACCGAGCCCGTGCTGGACCGGCTCGCCAAGGAGGTGCCGGCCGCCCTGACCGTCGAACTCCTCCCGCTGGAGCACGAGTCGGTGCTCCGGGTGACCGTCCGCACCGACCGCGTCCCGGTCGAGCTGGCCGAGGCCATCGGCGCGGCCTACCTCGACGTCCTGGCCGGCTCCCCCGCCGCCCTCGGCGGCTGAGCCCGGCCGCACCCCGATCTCCAGCGGGCCTCAACCCGGAACCGACGGCCGACCGGAACGCTGGCACCACCCCGAGCCCACACCTGGAGAGGCGAGCATGACGACCGAACCGACCGAATTCCCCGTGGAGTCGCTGATCCTCGCCGCGGCGGCGCGGGAGGAGGACCTGCAACGCCTGATCGCCGAACACGGCCTGCCCGCCTTCGCCGAGGTGCTGGCGGCGGAGGTGGCCGAGCGCTGCGCGCCGTTGCCGCTGGAGCGGGAGATCGAGGTCGGCCTGCGGATCGGCCACCGCGAGCAGGTCGCGGAGTACCTGCTCACCGTCTCGCCGGCGGGCGCCTGCCACCGGCCCGGCGAGGCCGAAAAGGCGCCGGCGCTGATCGTCACCGACGCGCTGCCGCTCGCCCGCAGCGTCTACGGGCCGCAGTCCTTCGACGGCACGTCCACCCGCAAGGTGATCGTCCGGCCCGAGGCCGCCGAGGCCGCCGAGACCACCGGGGCCGCCGCCGGCGCGACGCCCGCCGAACAGCCGCGCGAGTTCGGGATCGGCTCCTCCGCCCTGCGCCGGGCGGACCGCCCCAACCCGGTCGCGCTGGCCGCCCAGGCGGTGTCGGCCGCGATGGCGGGCCGCGACCAGGACCTCGGCGACCTCGCCCTGCGGTACGGCAGCGACAAGTGGGGCGTCTGGCACTGGTACACGCAGCACTACGACCGGCACTTCGGCCCGCTGCGGCACGAGCCGCTGCGGATCCTGGAGATCGGGATCGGCGGCTACTCCGACCCGGCGGCCGGCGGTGGCTCCCTGCGGATGTGGCGCGGCTACTTCCCCCGCGCGATCGTCCACGGCCTGGACATCTACGACAAGTCCGGTTCGGACGAGCCGCGGATCCGCACCTTCGTCGGCAGCCAGGACGACGAGGACTTCCTGCGCCGGTTCGCCGAGGAGCACGGCCCGTTCGACATCGTGATCGACGACGGCAGCCACGTCAACGCGCACATCCTGACCTCGTTCCGGGTGCTGTTCCCGTACGTCCGCCCCGGCGGCTGGTACGCGATCGAGGACATCCAGACCTCGTACTGGCCGCAGTACGGCGGCACCAGCGGCGCCCAGGCCGGCACCGGGACCAGCATCGGGCTGCTCAAGGAACTGCTGGACGGGCTGGAGCACCAGGAGGCCAACCACCCCCGCGGCCACGTGCCGTCCTACACCGACCAGCACGTGGTCGGCCTGCACTGCTACCACAACCTGGCCTTCGTCCAGAAGGGCGTCAACGCCGAGGGGACCGTCCCGGCCTGGGTGAAGCGGACCCCGCTCAGCTACTTCTACCCGAGCCAGGACTCCTGATCCCGTGGAGCACCGGATGAACAGAATCAGCGACTACGACACGATCGGCACCGGCAGCGGGGAGATCACCAAGGACGGCTGCGCGGTCGACCTCTACGCCGTGCTGCCGGCCGGCCGCGAGCCGGACGTGATCCACGCCGCCGTCCCGCCCGGCGGCTCGATCCTGGAGCTCGGCGCCGGGGCCGGCCGGATGACCAGGCCGCTGCTGGCGCTCGGCCACCCCGTGGTGGCGGTGGACGAGTCCGCCGAGATGCTGGCCCGCATCGGCCCGGGCGCGGAGACCGTCCGGTCCACCATCGAGGGCCTGGACCTCAACCGCCGGTTCGACGCGGTGGTGCTCGCCTCACAGCTCGTCAACACCCCCGACACCGGGCAGCTGGCCGAGTTCCTGCGCACCTGCCGCCGCCATCTCGCCCCCGGCGGCCGGGTGCTGGTCGAACAGGCGGTGGACGCGTTCTTCGACGGGCTCGTCCCGTCCGAGGTCCGCCAGGGGGAGGTCACGGTGGCCTTCCGCAACATCCGCCGCCCCGGCCCCGACCTGGTCGGCATGACGCTGGAGTACCGCCTCGGCCGGGAACGCTGGACGCAGACCCTGCTGTGCCGCCGCTTCGACCCGGCGCACCTCGCGGCCGCCGGGCTACGCCACGACGGCCCGCTCACCGAGGACGGCGCCTGGTTCGCCGCGACCGCGGACCCCGGACCCGACCCCGCGCAGGGACATTTGTCCCGCCCGATCGATGGCTGATACCCCTACTACCCGGCGTGCCCGGAAATCTACGGTGATTGACATGCCGACACAACAGACCGAGGCAGCGGTGACGATCACCGGACTGCACAAGAGCTACGGCAAGGTCCGGGCGGTGGACGGGCTGGACCTCGAACTCGCCCACGGCTCCACCGTGGCGCTGCTCGGCCCGAACGGGTCCGGGAAGTCCACCACGGTGAACACCCTGCTCGGGCTCCTGGCCGCCGACTCGGGCTCGGTCCGGGTGTACGGCCACGAGCCCTCGGTGGCGGTGGCCAAGGGGCTGGTCGGGGCGATGCTCCAGCAGGGCGCCTACCCGAACAGCGCCAAGGTCAAGGAGGTGCTCAACCTCGCCCGCAACCTCTACCCCTCGCCGATGCCGCTGGACCGCCTCGCCGAGACCGCCGACCTGACGGACCTGCTCGACCGCCGGGTCAACAACCTGTCCGGCGGCCAGGTGCAGCGCATCAGGTTCGCCTTCGCCCTGGCCGGCAACCCCCGGCTGCTCGTCATGGACGAACCCACGGTCGGCCTCGACGTCGATGCCCGGCAGCACTTCTGGCGCGGCGTCAGGGAGTTCGCCGCCGAGGGCCGCACCGTCCTCTTCTCCACCCACTACCTGGAGGAGGCCGACGCGGCGGCCGACCGGATCGTGGTGATGACCCGCGGCAAGATCGCCGCCGACGCCACCGGCGAGGAGATCAAGCAGCGCTTCACCACCAGGACGGTCAGCTTCCTGCTCGGGTCGGACAGTTCGGACGGCCTCGACCGGCTCCCCGGCGTGCTGAGCGTCGAGATCCACGGCGAGCGCGCCCACCTGCGGACCACCGACTCGGACGCCACCGTCAACGCGCTGCTCGGCGCCCGCGGGCCGGCCCGGGAGCTGGAACTCTCGGGCGGCAGCCTGGAGGACGCCTTCCTCTCCCTGACCGGCGCGGCCGCGCAGAACCAGGAGGTCTGACCGTGCGGCACTACTTCCTCTTCGAACTGCAGCGCCTCAAGCGGGACCCGCGCTTCATCGTGCTGACCGTCCTGGTGCCGGTCGCGCTGTACTTCCTGTTCGGCACGATCAACGGGGGGCCGCCCGGCCCGGAGGCCGACCGGGGACACACCCTGTCCATGATCGGCATGGCCAGCTACGCGGCCCTCATGGTCACCGTGACCAACGGCGGCAACATCGCCGCCGACCGGGCCCTCGGCTGGACGGCCCTGCTGCGCACCACCCCGCTCGGCGCCCGCGGCGTGGTGCTAGCGAAGATGGCCAGCGGAATGGTGCTCTGCCTGCCGTCGATCGTCCTGGTCTACGCGGTGGGCTCCTACACGCAGCACCTGCACTTCTCGGTCGGTACCTGGCTGGCCATCGGCCTGCTCACCTGGGTCGGCAGCCTGCCCTTCGCCGTCCTGGCGCTCTCCCTCGGCTACGCCAGCTCGCCGCAGTCGGCGGGACCGACCGTGATGTCCACGGTGCTGGGCCTGTCCGCGCTGGGCGGGCTCTGGATCCCGGTCAACCTGTTCCCGGACGTGCTGCGGCACATCGCCAAGGCGCTGCCCACCAACCGCTGGGCCGACCTGAGCCAGAACATCGCGCTGGGGCGGGACTTCCACCCGAGCGACGTCGTCATCCTGCTCGCCTGGACCGCCGGCTTCGTGCTGCTGGCCCGGTTCAGCTACCGGCGCGGCACCCCGCACTGACGGAGGCCGACGGTCATGCGTGAGGCCCGCCCCGGGCGTCCGGGGCGGGCCTCACGCGTCACCGGCTCAGTAGGCGATCGCCCGGGCCGGGCAGATCCGCGCCGCCTCGGCGGCCGCCCCGCGCAGCTCGTCCGTCCCCGGCTCGGCGTCCAGCAGGACCACCGTGCCCTCCTCGCTCTGGTCGAACAGCTCCGGTGCCACCAGGACGCACTGGGCCGCGCCGACGCAGAGCCCGGGCTCCACGGCGATCACCGGGTGCTCCCCGCCGTCCGGAGCCGCCACCCACGGCCCGCCGGCGCTCACCAGGTCACCGGGAGCTGCCAGACGCCGTAGAGCTCGGCGTCGTGCCGGAACGGCAGTTCCTCCTCCGGGACGGCCACCCGCAGCCCGGGGAACCGCTCGAAGAGGGCGGCGAAGACGATCTCCAGCTCGATCCGGACCAGGTTCTGGCCCAGGCACTGGTGGATCCCGTAGCCGAAGGCGATGTGGTGGCGGGCCGCGCGGGCCGGGTCGAACTCGGCGGGGCGCTCGAAGGCCAGCGGATCGTGGTTGGCCGCGGCGGCGAGCACCACGACCCCCTCGCCGGCCCGGATGGTCCGGCCCGCCACCTCGATGTCGGCCACCGCCACCCGGGTGGGCACGGTGTCCGCGATGGACAGGTGCCGCAACAGCTCCTCGACCGCGCCGGGCAGCAGCCCGTGGTCCTGCCGGATCGCCGCCAGCTGCTCCGGGTGGCGCAGCAGCGTGAGCGTGCCCAGGCTGATCATGTTGGCCGAGGTCTCGTGCCCGGCGGTGAGCAACAGCATGGCCACACTGACCAGTTGGTCGTGCGTCAGCTTCCCCGTCCGTTCCTGCTCGACCACGAGCCGGCTCAGCAGGTCGTCCTGCGGATCGCGCTCCTTGCGCACCAGCAGCCGGTCCAGATAGGTGAGCAGCTCGATGAAGGCCCGCTGCACCTGGGCCGGCGAACTGCCGCGCCGGATGGCCGTTCTGGCCCGTGACTCGAAGAACGCGTGGTCGGCGTACGGGATGCCGAGCAGCTCGCAGGTGACGATGGAGGGCACCGGCAGCGCCAGGGCCTCGACCAGGTCCGCGGGGCGCGGCCCGGCCTCCATCCGGTCCAGCAGGCGGTCCACCACCGCCTCGATCCGCGGGCGCAGCGCGTTCAGCCGCCGCAGCGTGAACTCGCCGATCAGCATCCGCCGGTAGTGGGTGTGCTCCGGCGCGTCCATCTTGACGAACGGCGGGTTCGGCTCGGTCCGCAGGCCCGCCTGGCCGGGCTCGACGATCGGGAAGCCCGGCCTGGACGGCTCGGCGCTCAACCGCGGATCGGTCAGCAGCGCCCTGGCCTCCGCGAGCCTGGTCACCGCCCAGGCGGTGCTGCCGTCGTACAGGCGGACCTGGTGGACGGGGTGCTGCTCGCTCAGCCCGGCGTACTCGGGCGGCGGCAGGAAGGGGCAGGTGCGCCGCAGCGGCAGCGTCGGCATGGCCGGTGGCGCGGTCGGCTCACCGGCCCGGACGGGCACGGTCATCAGGCTTCTCCAGGGGTCGCGCGCGGATCGGGTCAGACCAGCGGGGTGCCGGCCAGCCGGCCGCCGTCGGCCACGAACTCAGCGCCGGTGCAGTACGTGGACTCGTCGCCGATGAGGAACAGGGCGAGCGCCGCGACCTCGTCCACCGTTCCGGTCCGTCGCAGCGGCAGGCCGCGGGTCAGCCACTGGGTGTTGAGCTTGGGGATGGCGGCGTTCATCGGGCTGTCGATGTGCCCGGGGCAGATCGAGTTGACCCGGATGCCGGACGGGCCCAGCTCCATCGCCGCCGACCGGGCCATCCCGACCACGGCGAACTTGCTGGCGCAGTACGCGGACATGGCCGGCATCCCGGACAGGCCGCCGATCGAGGCGATGTTGACGATCGAGCCGCCGCCGGCCGCCCGCATCGCCGGCACCACGGAGCGGATCCCGAGGAAGACGCCCACCTGGTTGACCTCCACCACCTCGCGGTACTCCTCCACGGAGGTCCGTTCCAGCTGCTGGTGGCGGACGATGCCGGCGTTGTTGACCAACCCGTCCAGGCGCCCGTACCGCTCCCGGGCCAGCGCGACGAGCGCCGTCCAGGCGTCCTCGTCGCGGACGTCGAGTTCGTCGTAGCAGGCGTCCGGGCCGAGCTCGCGGGCCAGCTCCCGGCCCTCGTCGTGCCGGATGTCGCCGAGGACGACCTTCGCGCCCTCGGCGACGAACAGGCGGGCCTCGGCGGCGCCCTGGCCGCGGGCTGCGCCGGAGATGAGGACGACCTTGCCGGTGAGACGACCCATGGCCGCATCCGTCCTTCCGTGGAGCGGCCCGGGAGGGGCCGGCGAAGCGGCGCCCCGGCCGGGTCGACCAGGGGCCTTCGACGCGAATCTATCCAGTCGCCGGAGCCCGGTGAAGGTGGTTCGGGGCGCTCCCAGGGCGGCGAGAGCGAGGCTCCACGCGTTCTCCACCGGCGCTCGGGCAGGGCCCACCCGGGGCGCTGGTAGGCAGGACGGGTCGTCGTCCTGAGGAGCCGTGAGATGCGCGTACTGGTGACCACTTCAGCCCTGGAGGGGCACTACTTCCCGATGGTGCCGTTGGCCTGGGCCCTGCGCTCGTTCGGCCACGAGGTGCTGGTCAGCGCCCCCGAGGGGTTCTCCGAGGCGATCGCCGGGACGGGGCTGCCCGCGGCGGGCTTCGCCCCGGCGGTGGAGTTCGACCGGTTCATGCTGCACGACCGCGAGGGCCGGCCGCTCAGCCCGCCGCGCGACCCGCGGGACCGCAAGGAGCACGGCGGCCGCGCCTGGGGCCGCCTGGCGGCGCTGCTGCTGGACCGGACGCTCGACCTGGTCGAGGCGTTCCGGCCGGATCTGGTGATCGCGGAGCCGAACGACTTCGCCGGCCCGCTCGCCGCCGCCCGGTACGGGGTGCCGTGGGTGGAGCACGGCTGGGGCATCATGGGCATGCCCGAGTTCCGCCCGTTCGCCGAGGCGGAGCTGGCGCCCGAGCTGGCCCGGCTGGGGCTGTCCGCGCTGCCCGAGCCCGATCTGCGGATCGACAGCTGCCCGCCCGGCCTGCGGACCGGCCCGGTGCCCGACGGGCTGCCGATGCGCTACGTGCCGTACAACGGCACCGGCACCGCCCCGGAGTGGCTGTTCGCCGAGCGCAAGCAGCCGCGGGTCTTCGTCACCCTGGGCGGGGTGCTGCCCCGGCACGGCCGGCGGGACTTCCGCGGGATGCTCCGGGAGTGGACGGAGGCGCTGCCGTCCCTGGGTGTCGAGGTGGTGGTCGGCGTCGCCGACGACCTCAGCGCGCAGTGGCAGCCGCTGCCGGACGGGGTACGGGCGGCCGGCTGGCTCCCGCTCGGCCTGGTCCTGCCCGCCTGCGATCTCGTGGTGCACCACGGCGGGGTCGGCTCCACCCTCACCTCCGCCCTGGCCGGGCGTCCGCAGCTGATCACCCCGCAACTGGTCGACCAGTTCGAGAACGCCCGCCGGATCGTCGCCGCCGGTGCCGGACTCTCGCTCCAGCCGGACGAGTTGAGCACCGAGGCGGTGCTGGACCGGTGCGCCCGGCTGCTGGCCGAGGACTCGTTCGCGGCGAACGCCCGGGCCATCGCCGCGGGCAACGCCACCCAGCCCACCCCCGCCGAACTGGCCGGCGAGCTGGAGCGGTTCGCGCAGCGCCGGTGAGTGACCGGGGACGTGCCCGGCGGCCGAGCGGTACCCGGGCTCCGGCTCGACCCGTCCTCGACCCCGTGGATTCAGCATCGACTCAACATCGTTGGCGTGCACTGCCGTGCACCAGGGAGGACGTCCCGTGACATCCATCGCCGACATGGCCGCGGCGCCCGCCGAGGCCGGACCGGGCAGCCCGACCACCCGATTCACCGCCTCGGCCCTGGCCGCCGGGCGCGGCCTGCACCGGACCGAGGAGGTGCACGCCTGGCTGGCCGACCGGATGGCGGTGCACCGCTTCGCCGTCACCCCGATACCCTTCGCCGACCTCGACCAGTGGACGGCGCAGCCGGAGACCGGGAACCTGGTGCATGCCAGCGGCCGGTTCTTCAGCGTCGAGGGCATCCGGGTGAAGACCGACTACGGCCCGGTCGGGGAGTGGTCGCAACCCATCGTCAACCAGCCGGAGATCGGCATCCTGGGCATCGTGGTCAAGGAGTTCGACGGTGTCCTGCACTGCCTGATGTCGGCCAAGATGGAGCCGGGCAACGTCAACCTGCTCCAGGTGTCGCCGACCGTGCAGGCCACCAGGTCGAACTACATGCGGGCGCACCGCGGTTCGGCCACCGCCTACCTGGAGTACTTCCTCGACCGCGCTTCCGGTGCCCGGGTGCTGGTCGACGTCCTGCAGTCCGAGCAGGGCTCCTGGTTCCACGGCAAGCGGAACCGGAACATGGTCGTGGAGATCGAGCACGACATCGAGATCGGTCCCGACCACTGCTGGATGACGATCCATCAGCTCTTCGAGCTGCTCGGCCACGACAATCTGGTCAACATGGACGCCCGGACGGTGCTGGCGTGCATCCCCTTCGCGCCGCCCGGCGACGGGCCGCTGGGCACCGTCGAGCCCGATCCGCACGACCACGCCGAGCTGCTGAGCTGGTTCACCGAGGCGCGCACCCGGTACTTCCTGGAGGCGCACCGGGTACCGCTGAACGACATCCGGGACTGGCACCGGACGTCCACCGAGATCGCCCACGACGACGCCAAGTACTTCCGGGTGATCGCCGTCTCGGTGGCCGCCACCAACCGCGAGGTCGCCCGCTGGACGCAGCCGCTCATCGCCCCGTGCGAGGACGGCCTGGTCGCGATGTTCGTCCGACGCGTCGCCGGGGAGTTCCAGGCGCTGCTGCACATCAGGGTCGAGCCCGGCTACCGCGACACCATCGAGCTGGCTCCGACCGTGCAGGCCACGGTGGGCAACTACGCGGACCTGCCGCCGGAGAGCTGGCCGCCGCTGCTGTCGCAGGCGGTCGACGCCGACCCGTCCGCGATCCGCTACGACACCGTGCTCTCGGAGGAGGGCGGGCGGTTCCACCACGCCCAGAACCGCTACCGGGTGATCGAGGTGGACGAGTCGTTCGAGCCGCCGGCCTCGACGGACTTCCGCTGGGTGCCGGTCGGGCTGCTCACCGAACTGCTCCGGCACAGCCACTACGTGAACATCCAGGCGCGCAGCCTGGTCGCCTCGCTGCACAGCCTCTGGGCGGTCGGGCGATGACGGTGCGGATCGGCGTTCTCGGCACCGCCTCCATCGCCTGGCGACGCACCCTGCCCGCGTTCGCCGAGGTGCCGGGGCTCGACCTGGTCGCGGTGGCGAGCCGGGAGCAGGGCCGCGCGGAGCGGTTCACCGACCGCTTCGGCGGCACCCCGGTCGAGGGTTACAAGCGGCTACTGGACCTCCCGGACGTGGACGCGGTGTACGTACCGCTGCCGACCGGCCTGCACCACGAGTGGGTCGCCCGGGCGCTGCAGGCCGGCAAGCACGTACTGGCGGAGAAGCCGCTGACCGGCTCGCTCGCGCAGACCGCGGAGCTGGTCGCGCTGGCCCGCGAGCGCGGACTGCTGCTGCGGGAGAACCTCATGTTCACCCACCACCACCGGCACGCCGAGGTGGCCCGGCTGCTCGCGGCCGGCGCCATCGGTGAACTCCGGTCGTTCACCGCGGTGTTCGGCATCCCTCCGCTGCCGGCGGACGATGTCCGCTACCAACCCGACCTGGGCGGCGGCGCATTGCTCGACGTCGGGGTCTACCCCGTCCGGGCCGCGCGGCTCTTCCTCGGCGACGGCCTGGACGTCGCCGGCGCGCGGCTGCGGACCGGCCCCACGGGCGGCGTCGACCTGTCCGGCGCCGTGCTGCTCGACCGCCCCGACGGGGTCACCGCCCAGCTGGCGTTCGGCTTCGAGCACCACTACCGCAACGCCTACGAGCTCTGGGGCAGTGCCGGCCGGATGGTGGTGGACTGGGCGTTCACCCCGCCGCCGGAGCACGAGTCGGTCATCCGGATCGAGCGCCCGGACGGCGTGGAGACGGTGAAGCTCGCCCCGGACCACCAGTTCCGCAACATCGCCGCCGCCTTCGCCCGCGACGTCGCCGCCGCCGGCGGCCCCGGGCGGCCGTCCGCCTGGGCGGCCTCGGACGAGGACCTGCTGCGCCAGGCGGCCCTGGTCGACGCCGTCCGCACCGCGGCCGCACCGGACGGCGGCCCGCGGCCGCCGGAGCAGGCCTGACCCCGCCCGGCCGAAAGGAAGCCTGACATCATGCGTCTGCTGTTCGCCACCTCGGCGGTGGCCACGCACCACTTCACCATGCTGCCGTTCGCCTGGGCCGCCCTGGCCGCGGGCCACGAGGTGTGCGTCGCCGCCTCGCCCGAGCTCGCCGGCACGGCCGCCCGCTCCGGCCTGCCGGTCGTGCCGGTCGGCCCGGCCGGCGACTTCGAGCGCCGCAACCAGGAACTGCTGGACCGCGCCCGGGCGAGCGGCGGCGCGGTGCGCTACGACCCCAAATCGGCCTACTGCGACATCGCCGGGCTGATGCTCGACGACCTGGTGGGGCTCGCCCGCCACTGGCGCCCGGACGCGGTGGTCTGGGACCCTGCCTGCTTCGCCGCGCCGGTCGCCGCCGCCGTGGTGGACGCCGTCCCGGTCCGCTACCTGTGGGGCGTCGACATCGTCGGCCGCGGCGCCACCCTCACCGAGCGGCTCCCCGAGGCGTTCGGCACGCTCTACGCCCGGTACGGGCTCGACCGCCCGGCCGACCCCGACTGGTGGACGTTCGACCCGAGCCCGCCGGCCACCTGGCCGGTCCGGGGGCGCCTGCGCACCGCCGTGCGGTACGTGCCGCACAGCCCGTTCGGGCGGGTGCCCGAGTGGCTGCACCGGGCACCCGAACGCCCCCGGGTCTGTGTGACCTTCGGGACCACCACGGCCTCGGACCACTTCGCGGGCGGCTCGGAGCTCGCCGATTCGCCGCTGATGAGGGCGGTCCTGGGGCTGGACGCCGAAGTCGTCCTGGTCATCCGGCCCGGCGAGGAGCCGCTGTTCGCCGGGCTTCCGCCGACCGTACGGCTGGTGGCCGGCGCACCGCTGTCGGCTGTGCTGAAGGACGCGTCGGCGGTGGTCCACCACGGCGGCAACGGCACCCTGATGACCGCCTCGTTCGCCGGCGTCCCGCAGCTGATCCTGCCGGGCTCGCCCGAACAGCGCTTCTCCAGCGAGCAGTTCGCCGGCTACCGGTCGGTCCGCCGGGACGATGCGGCCCGGGCCACGGCGGCCACGCTCGGCGAGCACCTGGACGCCCTGCTGACCCCGGCCGCCCGGGAGGCCGCGGCCGGGCTGCGCCGGGAGATGCTCAACGCGCCCACCCCGGCCGCGCTGCTGCCGACCATCGAACAGGCCGCCGCGGGCCGGCACTGAGGCCCGCACGAGGGGGCGGCGCCCGGAGACCTGGATCTCCCGGGCGCCGCCCCCTCCTTTACCTGTCTAACGTGCCGTCAGGCTCTGGTGCTCCTCGGCAAGTCTGGCGTCCAGGACGAGGCGGAAGTAGTCCGGGCCGAAGCCCAGCGCGGCCACCTCGGGGACCAGCCGGCGCAGCTTGGCGATGCTGATCACGCCCGGGTCGGCGAGGTCCAGCACCTCGTGCTCGGCCGACAGGCCCAGCCGCTCCTCCAGGTGCGTGATGATCGACTCCACCGGCACCGAGTGGCCCGAGGCCACGTTGACCACCTCGCCCCGGACCCCGGCGGTGAGCAGCGCGTCGGTGATCCACACCATGTGCCGGACGTCCAGCAGATCCCGCTGGGCCCCGCTCCACACCTTGACCCGCCCCGTGTGCAGCTGCGCGATCAGCGAGGGGATCAGCTGCCAGGACTGCTGGTGCGCCCCCACCAGGTGCGAGAGCCGCAGGATGAGGTGGTCCACCGCGGCGTCCTCGAGCAGCCATTCCAGGCTCAGCTTGTGCCGTGCGTAGCGCGTGGTCGGGAGGGTCGCGGCGTCCTCCCGGCCGTCGCAGCCCTCCGCCGCGTAGACGCCGGAGGACGCGGTCGACAGGAAGACCACGCGGCGCCCGTCCCGGCGGCTGGCCTCGACCGCGTGCTCCAGCAGCTCCCGCTCACGCCGGAAGTCGGCCTCGCCCGCCGTGGTGGTCCGCGAGACACCGGCGGCGAGCAGGCGGGTGTCGGGGTGCCGGTCGGCGATCGCGGCCACGTGCTGTGCGATGAACCCCCGCCCGATGATCTCCATGTGACAGCTCCTCACGCTCCGGGGTCCGGTCCGGTCCACGCGTGGGACGCCGGACCGGGCCCCAAGCTAGGAACCGCTCCTCGAAGGCTGCTGCAATCCGGTTGGAGGTGCCCACAGTTACCCCTCCAGCGGGGCTCAAGGCGGCGACCCGAGGCTGACAGCGGGGCCGGTGCGGCCCGGTCGCGACAGAAGGAGACGGACCATGCGGGTGCTGTTCACCGCGGTGGACTGGACCGGCCACCTCTATCCGATGGTGCCGCTGGGCTGGGCGCTCCAGGCCGCCGGCCACCAGGTGCGGGTGCTCTGCTCGGCCCAGGTCGCCACGGCCGCCGAGCAGGCCGGGCTCGTCCCGCTGCCGCTGCTGGAGAACACCGGTGTCGTACAGGCCCGGATGGGCAACCACCTGCGCGCCCGTGAGGGCCGCAGCCGCGCCACCGGCCTCCCGCCGGTCCACCCGCTCACCGGGCAGCCGATGGCGAGCCTGGACGACTTCGACTGGGACGGCTTCATGCGGTCCGCCGGGGCGCTCAACTCCCGCTGGCTGAACCGCCGGAGGCGACTGCTCGCGGACCTTGCCACCGAGTGGCGGCCCGATCTGGTGGTGCACGACCTGGCCAGCCTGGACGGGCGGATCGTCGCCGACCACGCCGGCATCCCGGCGGTGGCCCACCTCTGGGGGCTGGTCGCCGACGCCGAGTCCGACGACCGGATGGACTACCGCCCCGAGCGGATCGACGCCGACTTCGCCTCGTTCGAACTGCGCGGCACCGGCGCCGAGGTGCGCCACCTCATCGACCCGACCCCGGACACCCTCGCCCCGCCGACCAGGGCGGCCCGGCTGGCGGTGCGCTACGTCCCCTACAACGGGCCCGGCCGGCTGCCGGACTGGCTGCGCCGCAACCCGCTGCCGCCGGCCGACCGGGCCAGGATCTGCGTGGTCTGGGGCACCTCGGTGACCAAGGTCTACGGCCCCGACTCGTTCCTGGTGCCCCGGCTGGTCGAGGCCGTCCGTGACCTCCCGGACGTCGAGGTCCTGCTCGCCGTGACCGCCGCGGACGCCGCCCGCCTGGGCGAACTCCCGGGGAACGTCCGGCTGTTGGAGCAGACCCCACTGCACCTGCTGCTGCCCGCCTGCCATGCGGTGATCCACAACGGCGCGGCCGGGTCGGCGATGACGGCGCTGGCCGCCGGAGTCCCGCAGCTCGCGGTCGCGGTCTCGGACGAGCAGTACGGCAACGGGGCCCGGATCGCCGCGGCCGGCGCGGGCCTGGTGCTGGACGGCCCGGCCGCCGGTCCGCGGAGCCTGCGCGAGGCCGTCCAGCGGCTGATCACCGACCCCGGACTGGCCCGGACCGCGGCGCGGCTCGGCCGGGAGAACGACGCCCGTCCGGCCCCCGCCGCCTTGGTGCCCCGCCTGGAGGCGCTCGCCGCCGGCATCCCCTGACCACCGGCCCCCGGCCGCGCCGACGTCCCGTTACGACAGGAGTACCCCACCATGCGCGTGATGTTCGCAGTATCCGACTACCTGCCGCACTACTTTCCGATGGTCCCGCTCGGCTGGGCGCTCCAGGCCGCCGGTCACGACGTCCGGGTGGTCTGCGGCACCGGGCAGCAGCAACACGTCGAAGGGGCGGGCCTGACCCCCGTCCCGGTCCTGGAGGACGTCGACATGCTGATGTGGGCCCGGCTCGGCCTGCACCAGGGGGTCCGGGCGGGCGCCGCGCCGGCCGACCTCGAACTCCCGCTGATCAACCCGGAGACCGGCGAGGAGCTGGCCCACGCCGACGAGTTCGACCTGGACGCGTTCGTCCGCTCGATCCGTGGCCCGGAGGCCGCCAAGGCCGGCCGCCGGATCAACACCATGGTCGACTTCGCCCGCGAGTGGCGGCCCGACCTCGTCCTGCACGATCTGCTGCACCTGGACGGCGTGGTGCCCGCACGCGTCCAGGGCGTCCCCGCCCTCTGCCACCTGACCGGCCCGATCGGCACCCGGGAGACCGACTGGGGGCTGGACTTCATCCCGCAGCACTACAGCCGCGAGTTCGAACGGCACGGGATCACCGAGACCGGCACCGCACTGATCGACCGCGTCGTCGACATCTGCCCGACCGACCTCGCACCCCCGACCGCCGCCGAGCGGCTGCCGCTGCGCTACGTGCCCTACAACGGCCCCGGCGGCATGGAGCCCTGGATGAGCCGGCCTGCCGACCGGCCCCGGGTGGTCGTGATGTGGAGCAACACGCTGCCGCACCTGTACGGCTCCCGGTCCTTCGCCGTCCCGGTGATCCTCGACGCGCTCGCCGGGCTGGACGTCGACGTGGTCCTCACCATGAACGCCGCCGCCCTCGCCAGGACCGGCCCGCTGCCGTCGAACGTCACCGTCGTCGAGCACTGCCCGCTGCACCTGCTGATGCCGACCGCGGACCTGCTGGTGCACAGCGGCGGCGCCGGCGGCCTGCTCACCGCCACCGCGCACGGCGTCCCGCAGCTCGTGCTGGCCTTCGGCGCCGAGTACCGGGCCAACGGGCAGCGGATCCAGGCCGCCGGCGCGGGCCTGGCCCTGCACGGCCCCGGCGCCGGTGCCGAGGACGTCCGCCAGGCGGCCCGCGCGCTCCTCGACGAGCCGGCCCACCGCCGCAACGCCGAGCGGCTGCGCGCACAGAACCTCGACCACCCCAGCCCGGCCGACTTCGTGGAGACCCTGGAGCAGCTGGCCGCCGGCCGGGAGGCCGTCGCCCGATGAGAGTCGCCTTCACCGTCTCCGACTACGCCGGACACTACTTCCCGCTGATCCCGCTGGCCCGCGCCCTGCACGGGGCCGGCCACGAGGTCACGGTGCTCTGCGGGGCGCGGCACGCGCGGGTGGTGGAGTCCCTCGGGCTCGCCGCGGTCGGCTGCGGGACCGACGTCGACACCGTCGCCCAGGCCCGCCTCGGCGTCTACCTCGACGCGCTGGCCGGCCGGGTCCACCACCCGGGGCTGCCGCTGCTCCACCCGCTCACCGGGGCCGAACTCGACGGCACCGACGGCTTCGACTGGGCCGCCCACGCGCCCGTGCACGCCGCCGCCGAGGCGGTCCGCGGCCGCGAGCGCGCCCAGGCGGTGGCCGCCTTCGCCCGGCAGTGGCGGCCCGACCTCGTGGTGCACGACCTGCTCTCGCCGGAGGGCCTGCTGGCCGCCCACCTGGCCGGGGCGCCCGCGGTCTGCCACCTGTGGGGCCCCACCGGCACCGACGAGACCACCCACGGCCTCGACCTGATCTCCCCGGACCTGCCCGCCCCGGCCCGCGAACGCCTCGGCATCGCACCCGACGCCGACCTGCTGCGGTACGTGGTCGACCCGTGCCCGCCGCAGGTCGCCCCCCTCACCCGGGCCGAACGGCTGCCGGTGCGCTACGTCCCCTACGAAGGCCCCCGGACGGACGCCGCACCGCCCGCCCCCGACGGCCGGCCCCGGGTCTGCGTCGTCTGGAGCAACTCCCTGACCAGGATCTTCGGCCGAGGGTCCTTCGTGGTCCCCGAGGTGCTGCGGGCCCTGTCCGGGCGCGGGCTGGACGTGGTGGCCGCGCTCTCCGACGAGGACGCCGCCCTGCTCGGCCCGGTGCCCGACGACGTCCGGGTGCTGCGCGGGTACCGGCTCAGCCGGCTGCTCCCCGGCTCCGCCGCCGTGGTCCACCACGGCGGCGCGGGCTCCCTGATGACGGCGCTGGCCGCGGGCGTCCCCCAGCTGGCGCTGCCGTTCGGGCAGGAGCAGGAGCTGATCTCCGGACGGCTCGCCGCGACCGGCGCGGGCCTGACGATCCGGGGCAGCGCCGCGACCGCCGACGCCGTCGTGGCCGCCGTCGAGCGGCTGCTCACCGACCCGTCCCACCGCGATGCGGCCCGCGGGCTCGCCACGGCGAACGCCGCCCGGCCCGCGCCCGGCGTGCTGGTCCCGGTGCTCGCCGCGCTGGCCGCCGCCCCCGTCCCCGCCGGGCCGCAGGACGCTGCCCGTTCCTCGCTCTGACCACCGAATGGAGTACCGACCCGTGCGCGTCCTGTTCACCGTGTCCGACTACCCGGCGCACTACTTCCCGATGGTCCCGCTCGCCTGGGCCCTGCAGAGCGCCGGGCATGACGTCCGGGTGGCGTGCAGCCCCAAGGAGAGCGCCGCCGTGGGCCGGGCCGGCCTGGTGCCGGTGCCCGTCCTGGACGGCCCGGACATGCTGGTGCGGGGCCGGATCTTCCACTACTTCGCGGCCCTGTCCGAGGGGCCCGACCGCCCGCTCGGCATGCCGCTGCACCCGGTCACCGGCCGGGTGCTCGGCAGCCTGTCCGAGTTCGACTGGAACGGCTACAAGCGGGAGAACCAGGAGCGCAACCTCGCCGCCATCCGCCGCAGCCTCGACCACACCGTCGACTTCGCCCGGCAGTGGCGGCCGGACCTCGTGGTGCACGACCTGATGAGCCTGGAGGGCGTCCTGGCCGCCAAGGCCACCGGGCGGCCCGCGGTCTGCCAGCTGTGGGGCCCGGTCGGCCCGGACGAGACCGAGGCCGGCGCCACCCTGGTACCGCAGGACCACACCAAGAGCTTCGAGCGCTACGGCCTCGACCCGATGAGCGCCGAACAGATCGAGCGGATCATCGACCCGTGCCCGCCGTCGATCGCCGCGCCGCTGCGGGCGCAGCGGCTGCCCGTCCGGTACGTCCCGTACAACGGCCCGGGCGCCTCGGCCGCCGTCTCGTCCGCCGTCGCGGCGGGCCGGGGCGGCCGGCCGCGGATCTGCGTGGTCTGGGGCAACTCGCTGGCCGGGCTCCTCGGCCCGCGCTCCTTCATCGCCCCGCGGATCGCCGCCGCGCTCGGGGGACTGGACGCCGACGTCCTGCTCGCCTGCGACCCCGCCTCGCTCGACGCGGCCGCCCGGGCCGCCCTGCCCGGCAATGTGCGGGTCCTCGGCTACGCGCCGCTGAACGTGCTGCTGCCGACCTGCGACGTGGTGGTCCATCACGGCGGCGCCGGCGGCGCCATGACCGCGGCGGCCGCCGGAGTGCCGCAGCTCGCGCTGCCCTTCACGGTGGAACAGTCCGTCAACGCCCGCCGGATGGCGCAGAGCGGCGCCACCCTCGTCCTCGACGGCCCGACGGCCGCCGGGGAGGCCGTCCGCGGCGCCGTCGAGGCCCTGCTGGGCGAGCCCAGCCACCGGGAGGCCGCGGCCGCGCTGAGCGCGGAGGTGGCCGCCCTGCCGAGCCCCGCCCGGCTGGTGCACGACCTGCTGGCGCTCGCGGGCTGAGCCCCGCCGCACGGCGAAGGCCCCGGACCACCGTGGTGGTCCGGGGCCTTTCGGCGTACCGTCAGGCCAGGTCGTCCCTGGTGACGCGGCGCTCGCTGACGAGCAGCGCGCCGTCCACGACGACGAACACGTCCTCGCAGACACAGCTGAGGTGGAGCCGGGACTGTCCCCCGCGCGGGGTGACGATGATCTGTGCGTAGCACCGGACGAAGACCGTCCCGTCCTCACGCGGCTCCACCGAGACCATGCCGTGCCAGTGGCGGCGCTGCTCGCCCTTCTCCTGCAGTTCGCCGTGGGCCTTCTCCACCCCGGCGACGAGCGTCGCGCGACCGCGCAGCGGCTCGGCCCGGTTGGGCGGGAAGAACGCGCCGTCCTCGGTGAAGTCCTCGGCCCACTCCGCGGCCCTGCCGGAGTCCAGCAGATGGAAGTGGCGTGCGTAGAACTGCTCGACCTCGGCCCTCAGTTCGGCGAGAGCGGACCGGTCGGCCGGTGTGCTGATGAGCTGGCTCACGGGATCAGTCCTCGTCCTCGAAAACGGCCACGGCGCGGGTCCAGCCGGCGCCGGCGCCCGCGACCTTGAAGGGGAAGCAGATGACGGTGAACCCGAACGCCTTCGGCAGCGTGTCCAGGTTGGCGAGCCGCTCGATGTGGCAGTACTCGCGCTCGCGGCCGAGGAAGTGGGCGGGCCACAGCACGCCCTGGTCCTGGGTCTGGTGGTACCGGGTGATCATGTCGCCGAACGGGGCGTCCACGCTGAACGCGTCCGTGCCGATGACCTTGACGCCGTAGTCGAGCAGTAGCTCGGTGGCCGAGCGGTCCAGGCCGACGAACTCGGAGAAGTACATCGGGGTGCCGACCCAGTCCGAGGCGCGGGTGCGCAGCAGGGCGATGTCCATCGGCTGCGGGGTGTAGCCGATCCGGTCCAGTTCGGCCTTCACGTAGTCCGCGTCGGCGACCTGCTCCTCGACCCGGGTGAGGTCCAGCACGAAGGCCGGGCGGTGGAACCAGTCCAGCGGGAGCTGGTCGATGGTGCGCGGGACGCCGTCCCCGTACGCCACGGTGGAGCCGTAGTGCGAGGGGGCGTCCACGTGGGTACCGGTGTGCGAGGTCATGGTGAGCGTGTCGATCGACAGCAGTTCGCCGCCGGGCAGGTCGGACGGCGAGATCTCCAGGCCGAACTCCTTCATCTCATCCGACATGTGCTGGGCGCCCTGGGCCGGGGTCATGATCTCGTGCACGACCGGGTCCGGCTCCCACGCCTTCGCGTCCACGGCCACCGAGATGTCAATGAGCTTCATACTGGTCTCTCCTGAGCGGGTTGGATGGGCCGGCGGGCAGGTCATGCCGCCGTGAAAAGGTCACGGCGGACCCTGATGGCCGGATTTCCGAAGGCGATCCGTCGGGTGATCTTCGGGCCGATCGGTGTGCGCCCGATCAGCCCGGCCACCGCCGGACGGATCAGGTCGGCGACCGGATTTCGTTCGAACATGCCCTTGGCCTGCATGCGCTGCATCTTCAGCACCCGGTCGATGTCCGGCCGCCGGGTGTGTTCGAAGGCGGAGAGCGCCTCGGCGCCGGCGTCGCCGGTCTCCAGGGCGCGCAGCAGCACCGGGTGCGCGAGGACGGCATCCTGCAGGGCCAGGTTGATGCCCTGGGCGCCGAGCGGCCCCAGGGTGTGGGCCGCGTCGCCGATGAGCAACAGCCCGTCGGCGGCCCAGCGTTCGGCCGAGCCGGCGAAGACGTCCAGCAGGGCCAGCTGCCTGACCGAAGTGATCTGATCGGTGATCAGATCGGCCTGGCCGGGCAGCGCCGCGCAGAGCCGCGCCTTCACCGACTCCAGCCCCTCCTGGGCCAGTTCGCCGTAGGAGCGGTGCGGAAGGCTCCAGCCGATCTGCAGCCGGTCGGGGTACGAGTCGTGGATGATGACCGCGCTGCCGCCGGTCCGGAAGATCCGCACCTTCTCCGTCATCCGGCCCGGGGCGTCCAGCTTGAACCAGAGCACGTCCTGGTCGAAGACGTCCAGCCGGCCCGCGTCGATCCCGGCCAGCCGGCGCACCTTCGAGTAGCGCCCGTCGGCCGCGACCACCACCTTCGCGGCCACCCGCAGCGGTTCGTCCTCCCCGGCGGCCACGACGCCCGTCACCGCCCCGGCGCGGTCCCTCACCAGTTCGCGCACCGGGTGGCCGGCCAGGTGACGGAAGCCGGGGAAGCCCTCGCAGGCGGCGAGCAGCTCGGCCAGCAGATGGTGTTGCGGCAGGCTGAGCAGCCGGTTGTGCGGGGCGGGCAGCCGGGTGTAGTCGATGTTCATCAACACCCTGTTGCCATCGCACAGTTGGAACCCGGTGAGGTCCTGGCCGCCGCGCTGCCGGACACCGTCCAGCACGCCCAGTCCGGCCAGCACCGCCAGCCCGCCGGGCTGGAGGATCTCACCGCGGTACTCGCGCTCCAGGGAGTTGCTGCGCTCCACGAGGGCCACCTGTGCGCCCGAGCGCAGCAGGAGCAGCGCCAGGGCAAGGCCGGCCGGCCCCCCGCCCACCACGCAGACGTCCGTCCCGATCTCGTTCACGGGTCACTCCCCTTCGTCACTGGTCCTGGTCACCGCGGCGGTCATGGCGCGAGCAGACCGAGCCCGCCGTCCACGGTGATCGTCTGGCCCCGGATCCAGCCGGCCTCCGGGGTGCACAGCAGCGCCACGACGCCGGCCACGTCGTCCGGCGAGGTGAGCCGGCCGGACGGCGAGCGGAGCGCCAACTGCTGTTCCTGCGGGGTGGGTTCGCCACCCTTGGCGATTTTGGCGGTGGACACCGCGTTGACCGCGACGTCCCGGGCGGCGAACCCGGCCGCCAGGTACCGCACCAGGCTCTCCAGCGCCGCCTTGGCGACGCCGAGGCCGAGGTAGCGCGGGACGACCGCGCGGGCCCCGATGCTGGAGACCGCGATGATCCGCCCCGTCCCGGGCGGCATCAGCCCTTCCAGCCGGCCGGCCGAGTGGAGCAGCGGGTCCAGCGTGGTCGCGAGGTCCGCGTGCACCCCCGCCGGGTCGGGCGACCGCGGGTCCATCGGGTGCAGCGAGGAGACGTTGTGGACGAGGATGTCCAGCCTGCCGTGCTCCTCGCCGATCCGGTCCAGCAGCCCGGCCAGGCCGGCCGGGTCCGTGACGTCCGCCTTCGCCGGGCGGACGGCACCGGGCAGTCCGGCCAGCTCGGCCGCGGCCTTGCCGGCGTCCTCGTCGCTGTGCGCGTAGTTGAGGTGGACGGTGGCCCCGGCCTCCGCCAGTCTGCGCGCGATGGCGAGGCCGAGGCCCCGGGTGGCACCGGTCACCAGCGCCACCCGGCCGTCGAGCCTGCCCGCGCCCTGTTCGCTCTGCACTGTGCGCCTCTCCTGTCACTGCCCGGACGGGTGGGTTCCCGGCCTGGCAGGAGGCTGTCAGTGCGGCCTTGAGAGCGGCTCGAAAATGCGTGGCCTGCGACCGGTCAGCCGACTCGGGCGGCCAGCGCCCGGTTGACCATGTCGATCAGCGCCCGGATCGTCCCGGCCTCGACGGCCACGCCGTCCGGCAGGCTGACATCGAACTCGCGCTCGATCCGGGTCGCGGTCTCCAGGACGCCCAGCGAGTCGATGTCCAGCTCGGCGAAGCCGAGGTCCAGGATGTCGTCGGCGAGGAGCTCCTCGCGCTCCCCGACACCCTCGCGCATGATCCGGCGCAGGTCGTCGACGGTGAATTGGCTCATGATGATCCTTGCTTCCTGCTCAGTCGGCGGGTTTTTGGGGGGAAGGGCACGGCGTCAGGCCGCCGCGGTGAGGCAGATCGCCGAGGTGTGGCCGCCCCGGCCCCGGGAGAGCACCAGGGCGGTGCGGACCTCGGCCGGCCGGGGACCGGCCAGGACGAGGTCGAGCCCGTACTCCTCGACCGGACGCTCGACGTGGACGGTGGGCGGGATGACCCCGTCCCGGATCGACAGCAGGGCCGCCGCCAGGTCGAGGGGGCCGCCGCCCGCGTACAGCCGCCCGGTCATCGTCTTCGGCGCGGTCACCGCGACGGCGTGCGCTCCGAACACCTCGGTGATCGCCTCCGCCTCCGCCCGGTCCGCCTCCGGAATCCCGGCCGCGTCCGCGAAGACCACGTCGACGTCCCGGGCCGAGCGGCCGGCGTCGGCCAGCGCGTCCTCGATCACCCGGCGCAGCACGGGGGGCCGGTCCGAGCCCGGCCTGGGGTCGAAGCCCGCGGCGTAGCCCGCGACCTCCCCGTAGACCCGGGCCGCACCACGGGCCCGGGCCCGCTCGGCGTTCTCGACCACGAGGATCGCGCCGCCCTCGCCCGGGACGTAGCCGGCGGCCTCCCGGTCGAACGGCAGGTAGGCCCGCTCCGGCTCCCGGCGGGTGCTGAGCCCGCCGCCGGACAGATGGGCGATCCAGCTCCACGGGCAGAGCGAACTGTCCACGGCCCCGGTGACCATGAGGTCGGCGCCCTCGCGCACCGCCCGGCGGGCCCCGGCCACCGCGTCCAGGCCGCCGGCCTGATCGGAGACCACCGCCCCGCTCGGGCCGCGCAGACCGTGCCGGATGGAGATCTGGCCGGTGTTGACCGCGTAGAACCACGCGAACGACTGGTAGGCGCTGACGTGCTTGGGCCCCTTCGCCCACAGCGCGGCCAACTCCTTCTGGCCGAACTCGAATCCGCCGGAGCTGCTGGCCGTCACCACTCCGGCCCGGAACTCGGGGACGAGGTCGAGGTCCACCCCGGAGTCGGCGAGCGCCCACTCGGCGGCGGCCAGCGACAGCTGGGTGACCCGGTCGGTCTGCGGCAGCAGCTTGGCCGGCAGCTGCTCCGCGGCCTCGAACCCCTTGACCTCTCCGGCCAGTTGAGCCGGATACCCGGCGGGGTCGAAGCGCTCCAGCCGGGCCAGGCCGCTGCGGCCGCGCAGGGTCGCCGCCCAGTAGTCCGCCAGGCCGACACCGTTCGGCGCCAGCACGCCCAGGCCGGTGACCACGGTACGCACGCTCATGCCGCCACCGCCTTCGGACGGCGCAGCACCATGGCGCTCTGGAAGCCGCCGAATCCACTGCCCACGCTCAGCACGGCGTCCAGCCGCCGGTCCCGGGCGTGCAGCGGCACGTAGTCCAGGTCGCACTCCGGGTCGGGCTCGTGCAGGTTGGCCGTCGGCGGCACCACCCCGTGCGCGATGGCCAGCGCGCAGGCCGCGATCTCGATCGAGCCGATCGCCCCCAGGGAGTGCCCGACCATCGACTTGATCGAGCTCACCGGGGTCCGGTAGGCGTGGTCACCGAGGCTGCGCTTGAACGCGGCCGTCTCGTGCCGGTCGTTCTGCCGGGTGCCGGACCCGTGCGCGTTGACGTAGTCGATCGCGGTGGGGTCCAGCCTGGCCTGGGTCAGTGAGTCGTCGATGGCCGCCGCCATCTCCCGCCCCTCGGGCTGCAGTCCGGTCATGTGGTAGGCGTTGCTGCGGGTGGCGAAGCCGGCGATCTCGGCGTACGGGCGGGCGCCCCGCCGGCGGGCGTGCTCCGCGCTCTCCAGCACCAGTACGGCGCTGCCCTCGCCGAGGACGAATCCGTTGCGGGTGTTGTCGAACGGCCGGGAGGCGTGCGCGGGGTCGTCGTTGCGCGGCGAGGTGGCCCGGATCGAGTCGAAGCAGGCGACCGTGATCGGGGTGATCGGCGCGTCGGTCGCGCCCGCCACCACCACGTCCGCCACGCCGTCCTGGATGAGCTCCGCGGCGTGTCCGATCGCGTCGATGCCCGAGGTGCAGCCGGTGGAGACCATGCTCACCGGCCCCTCCGCGCCGACCGACCAGGCCAGTTCAGCCGCCATCGAGCTGGGGATGAACTGCTCGTACAGGTGCGGCACGGTGTACCGGTGGTCCACCAGCCAGTTCTGCCCGGAGTTGCTGGTCACCACGTACTCGCGCTCCAGGCTGGTGCTGCAGCCCACGGCGCTGCCCAGCAGGACGCCGACCCGGCTCGGGTCCGTCCCCTCGAAGTCCAGCCCGCTGTCGGCCACCGCCTCGGCGCCCGCCACCAGGGCGAACTGGGCCGCGCGGTCGAGCCTGCGGATCTCCTGCGGCCCGAGGCCGGAGGCGGCCGGGTCGAAGTCGCACTCGGCGGCGATCCGGGAGCGGAACGGGGCCGCGTCGAAGAGCGAGATCGCCCGGGTCGCGGTTCGGCCCGCCGTGATCATCTCCCAGAACGCCTTGGTCCCGGTCCCGCCGGGCGCCACCACACCGATGCCGGTGACGACTACCTGCCTGCTCATGCCCCTGCCTCCCCGACGCCGGCCGTGCCGTGCCGCGCCATTGGTCGTCCGCGGCCGGCCAGGCGCGCGCCGTCGAGCGCCCGGTCCAGTGCCGCCGGCCCGAAGTGCTCGCCCCGGGCCGCCAGATATCCGTCCGGCCTGACCAGCAGCCAGGATCCGGGCCGGGCCGCCAGTGCCCGCCGCAGCCGGCCGGCCGGGTCCGGCAACGGGGCCGTGCTGCCCTTCGCCCCGCCGACGGTCCGGACCGAGAGCCACCGGCCGTACCGCTCGTCGGCGTCCCGGCCGGCCGCCGCGCCGTCCCCGCCCTGCCCTGCCCTGCCGTCCTGGCCGTCCTGGCCGTCCGGGAAGACCAGCAGGGTCCAGCGGACGTCGCGCAGCTCCTCGGCCGCGGCCGCCCAGACCTCGCCCTCCTCCGGCGCCGCCAGCACCGAGGTGATCCGGAAGCCGGGCCGGGGGCCGGCGCCCTCGGGCGCCGCGGTGGTCAGCGGCGAGTCGGGGTAGCCCAGGGCGAGGCCCGACATCGCGCCGAGCACCGAGTGCTGGATCTTCTTCCGCAGCGGCGTGACGGTACGGACCACCGAGAAGAAGACCGGCAGGAAGACACCGGCCATCGCGGCCCGCAGCGCCACCAGCCGGGTGGCGTTGCGGGTCGACTTCAACAGCTCGGCCCCGATCGGCAGCCGCTCGGTGTCGTAGCTGTCGAGCAGGCTCTCCTCGCTGTGACCCTGGACCACCATCGCCAGCTTCCAGGCCAGGTTGTACGCCTCCTGGATGCCGGTGTTCATGCCCTGACCGGAGGCCGGGCTGTGCACGTGCGCCGCGTCGCCGGCGAGCAGCACCCGGCCCACCCGCATGCGCTCGACCATCCGCTGCTGCGCGGTGAAGACCGAGACCCACTCCGGCTCCGCCACCCGGACCGGCCGGCCCAGCGCGGCCGACAGCTTGCGGGAGAACCGGGCCGCGATCTCGCCGCCGTCGCCGTCGTAGGCGGTCTCGGCGGTGTCGAGCATCCGCCACCGGTCACCCGGCAGCGGGACGAGCATCAGGGTGCCGACCCCGGCGTGCATCCAGTAGATGCTGTCCGCCGGCAGGTCCACCGTCACCTTCGCGTCGGCGAGCAGCCAGGTGTCGTTGGAGTCGCCGACCAGCTTCAGGCCGAGCGACTTGCGGACGGTGCTGTGCCCGCCGTCGCAGCCCACCAGCCACGGCACCGCGACGGTCTCCGACCCGCCGTCCGCACGGGCCAGGACGGCCTCGACGCCGTCGTCGCCCCGGCGCAGCTCCGCCAGCTTGACGCCCCACTCGATGCGGACGCCGAGCCGCTCGACGGCCGCCCGCAGCACCTTCTCGGTGCGGACCTGATCGATGCTCAGGGTGAACGGGTAGGCGGTCGGGTTGCGGCTGTAGTCGGCGTCGAGCCGCACCAGTCGCCGCCCGCCCTGGAACATGGTGAAGCCCTCGATCCGCCGGCCGAGGGCGAGCATCTCCTCGACCACGCCCATCTGCCGGTAGGTCTCCAGCGTCCGGGGATGGGTGGCGATCGCCCGGCTGGTGTCCGCCGGCCCGGCCGCCGCGTCCACCAGCCGGACGGCGAGCCCGCGGCGGGCGAGTTCATGTGCGGCCGTCAGGCCGACCGGTCCGGCCCCGACGACGAGCACCTGCGTCGGATTCAACATCGATTCTCCTGTCGTGGGGCCGCCGCGCTCAGGCGTGGTGCGCGGTGACGGTCTCGTACAGACCCGGCGCGGGCTTGGCGATGACCTGGGCCAGCCGCTTGATCAGCTGCTGGAACTCCTCGGTTCGCACGGCCGCCTGGTGCGACGCGGCGTCGTCCCACTGCGCGATCTCCGCGTACGCCCCGGTCTCGCGCACCGAGCGCAGCAGGGTGTGGCTGCGGTAGCCGGGCTGCTGCGACATGAAGGCGTTCAGCTCGGCGGAGATGCCCCGGAACTCGTCCTCGCTGCCGGTGACGGTGAGCTGGTTGATCAGCGTGATCATGATGAAACCCTCTTCTCGGTGTCTGCTGGGGTCAGTCGGTCGCGGCGGCCGCGCGCTCGCGCAGCGCGGCGCGCAGGATCTTGCCGTTGGGCGAGCGCGGCACGGATTCGACCGCGGTGATGTGCCGGATCCGCTCGTAGTACGCGACCCGGTCGTTCACGAACGCGGTGATCTCGTCCAGGACTTCGGGGGCGCCGCCCGGCCGCAGCACCACGAACGCGTGCGCCTCGCCGTTGCCGAGCGCATCCGGCCGATCGGCCACCGCGCAGTCCGCGACCGACGGGTGGCGGGCGAGCACCTGCTCGATCTGGGCCGGCGAGACCAGCCAGTTGTCGTGCTTGAAGACGTCCTTGAGCCGGTCCACCAGGTACAGCCGGCCGTCCTCGTCGAGCCAGCCGATGTCGCCGGTGGAGAACCAGCCGTCGGCGTCGATGCCGGTCGGCAGCTCCGGGTCCAGGTAGCCCGACATCACCTGCGGGCCGCGGACCTGCACCTCGCCGCGTTCGCGGGGCCCGAGCACGGTCCGGCTCTCCACCTCCACGATCCGGCACTCGGTGTCGGCCACCGCCGGCCCGACCGAGCCGGGCCGCGGATCGGCGATCGACCCGGTGTGGGTCACCGGCGAGGTCTCGGCCAGGCCGTAGCCCTGCAGCACCGGGATGCCGAAGTGCTCGCCGAGCACCTCGGCGGCGGCTTCCGGCAGCGCGGTGCCACCGGACATGATCGCCGCCACGGTGTCCAGCCTCAGCTGCGGCAACCGCGGGTCGGCCGCCAGCCGTGCCAGCCGCACCGGGAGGCTGAACAGCCGGACGGCGCCGTGCCGGTTGGCGGCGGCGATCGCCTCGGCCGGGTCCTCGTCCGGGCAGAGCACCTGGGTGGCGCCCGCGTACACCGCCGAGTTGAGGTGCATCAGGTGGTACAGCGGCAGGTGGTTGGCCACCACCGAGGTGTGGTCGATCCGGTGGGCGTGGGCGATCTGGGCGGCGTTCACCGTGAGGTTGCGGTGCGAGAGCACCACCGCCTTGGGTGCGCCGGTGGTGCCGCTGGTGAAGTGCAGACCGGCGGGGTCCTCCACCCCGGTCTGCGGCGCCGGATCGGCCGCGCCCTCGCCCGAGGCCAGGAACTCCGCCAGCGACTCCGTACCGGCCGCCCCGCCGGGCCCGTCGAGCAGCACCACCCGCTCCAGATCCGGCAGTTGGTCCCGGACCTCGGCCAGCCGCGCGGCCAGGGCGGACGGGGCGAACAGCAGCCGGGTGCGGGAGGTCGCCAGTACGTGCCGCAGGCCGGCCGCCGGCAGGTAGGGGTTGACGCTGACGATCACCTGGCCGGCGCGGGCGATGCCGTAGTACAGCGCGGCGAACTCCGGGCTCAGCACGGTGGTCGCGCCGACCACCGCCCCGGTCCCGGGCAGCGCCGCGGCGATGGCCCTGGCGGCCGCGTCCACCTCCGCGTCGAGCTGACGGAACGTCAGACTCCGCTCACCGCAGACCAGGGCGGTCCGGTCCGGCCAGGAGGCCGCGGCCCGCCGGACGAGCCGGTCCAGGACGACCGGCTCGGGGCGGACGCCGAACGCCCGCCCGACGGTCCGTCCGCCGGTGGCGGACTCAGACACCGGCCTGCTCCTCGGCGTGGGCCTTGGCGAGCCGCAGGTTGGTCATGCTGTTGGTGCTGAGCACCCGGCGCAGGTACTTGCGCGTGTCCTCGACCGTGGTGCCCTCGCCCAGCAGCTCCAGCCGGGCCGGGTTGATGGTCACCGTGTGCCGCGAGCTGAGCAGGTGACCCTCGGGCGTCTCCCGCCAGGCCCAGTGACCGGTGTGCGCGGTCAGCAGCGGCGGCGGGGTGATCTGCTTGTAGACGATCAGCCCGTGCGGCAGGCAGACCCGGACCGAGCGGGTGAAGTGGGTCCGCCCGTCCGGCGTCGTGGTGTCCATGTCGAAGAACTGGATGTTCGGGACGTCCTCCGTCAGCACCAGCTTGTGCACGTGCGCGAGCCGCTCGGGCCACTTGTCCGCCGCGTAGAGGATCTCCCAGGAGTCCTCCACCGCGCCGCCGATGAACAGCGGGTCCTCGAAGTCGACGACCAGACGGTCGAGTTCGTCACCCAGCTCGGCGCAGTGCCGAAGCTCCTCCAGCTGCTTCTCCGAGTGCTTGCCGAACTCCTCGGCCACGCGCTCGGCCGGCACCTCGGCGTCCGGCAGCAGGGTGAACTCGTGGCGGATGGTGACCCGGCTCTTCCCGTCCGGCAGGTCGGTGAACGACCACACGCCGCCGCCGGAGGCCAGCGGGGCGACCGCCGGCTCGTTGCTGAACGAGATGCTCAGACCGGCCCGGTCGAAGACCCGGCGGGACGTCCAGGAGCGGACGGCGTTCTCGCCCCGCAGCCCCCAGATCCGCACCTCGTCACGGTCCTCGCTCTCCACCACCCGCTCGGTGTGCACGACGGGGGTGAAGTACTGCGGCCAGCGGACCGCGTCCTCGATGAGCGCGAAGGCCCGCTGGGCCGGCGCGTCCACCACAATGCTGTACTCGGCCACCTGGGGCTCGCTCTTCTCGGTCACGAGGACCCTCCGTCTCGTCTCCGGCGTGGTTCACGGCTTCCGGTCGGGCCGACCGGCCCCGTCCCGTCTTCCCGACCGACTCTGGTCACCGGATCTACACAGACACTGGAATCGCGGTCGAACACGCCGTCACCAGCGGCCCCAGCCGCGTTCCTGCCGGGATCAACCCACTCTCTAGGCGGCCCTCCTAGCGTCTCGGCCGACTGTACGGACAGAGGGGGACGACGTTGCGGAAGCGGACCTTGGGCACCCGACAGCCCCTCGCCACCGGTGCGATCGGGCTCGGCACACTCGGCCTGACCGGCGGCTACGGGCCGGTGTCGGCGCAGGAGGCGGTCGACACCGTCCGGGCCGCGCTCGACCTGGGCATCACCCTGCTGGACACCGCGGACTTCTACGGCGGCGGCGAGGTCGAGCGCCTGGTCGGCCGCGCGGTGACCGGCCGGCGGGACGAGGCGGTGATCGCCACCCGCGGCGGCGCGGTCTTCACCGACGGCTCCCGGCCGACCGCCTTCGACGGCAGCCCCGACTTCCTCCGGCAGGCCTGCGACGCCTCACTCGGCCGGCTCGGCGTCGACCACATCGACCTCTACTACCTCGCCCGGCCCGATCCGCGGGTACCGATCGAGGAGAGCGTCGGCGCCCTGGCCGCCCTGGTCGAATCCGGCAAGGTACGGCACATCGGCCTCTCCGAGGTGCCCTCCGCCCTCCTGCGGCGCGCCCAGTCCGTCCACCCGATCACCGCCCTGGAGAGCGAGTACTCGCTCTGGCAACGCGGGATCGAGGACGACGTGCTGCCGACCGCCCGCGAGCTGGGCATCGGCGTCGTCGCGCACAGCCCGCTCGGCCGCGGCTTCCTGGCCGGCGGGCTCTCCTCCCCCGACCAGCTCGGCCCGGCGGACTACCGGCGCCGCCAGGACCGCTTCTCGACCGACAACCTCGCCCGCGACCACGGCCGGCTCGCCCCCGCACGCCGCACGGCGGACCGCCTCGGCGTCCCCGTCGCCACCCTCGCCCTGGCCTGGCTGCTCGCCCAGGAGCCGCACCTCGTCCCGATCCCCGGCAGCCGCAGCCACGCCCACCTCCGGCAGAACGCCTCGGCGCCCGGGCTGGCCCTCGACTCCACCGAACTAGCCGAACTCGCCGACATGTTGACGA
This sequence comes from Kitasatospora sp. NPDC041988, assembly GCF_055588525.1. Lineage (NCBI taxonomy): Bacteria > Bacillati > Actinomycetota > Actinomycetes > Kitasatosporales > Streptomycetaceae > Kitasatospora > Kitasatospora sp. NPDC041988. The sequence continues at coordinate 1,893 of NZ_JBVJCO010000026.1, read as the reverse complement.
ATCGCCAGATCACTTCCTGAACCCAGGGTCCGGCCCGGCCCGGACTGCCGGTGCACGCCAGCTCGGACGGGACCGGACCCGCCCGACCCCTGGGAGAGCACCATGCCGTTGTCACAGTCGTCCGCCCGCCGGCGGACCGCCGCGTCCGAGGAGGGCACACCGGACGCGTCCGCCGCGGTGCGGCTCTCCGGCCCGCCCTGGGCGGTCACCGTCGAACCGGGCGAGACGGTGGCGGTCTTCGGCGCCCGCTCCGACGTCTCGGCCCTCTTCGACGTGCTGCTCGGACTCCGCCCCCCGGCCGGCGGCACGGTCCGCACGTTCGGCCGGCCCGTCGCCGAGGCCGTCCGCACGGGAGCGGTCGGCGGGCTGCCGGCCGGAGGCGGCCTGCCCGCCGGCCTGACCGTCGCCCGCGTGACCGCGGTGGCGCGCCGGCTCGCCCCCCACCCGCTCGACGAGGCCGAACTGACCGAACTCTGCGGCCTCGGCGAGCTGTCGGGCCTGCGCACCGAAGGGCTGTCGGCCGCCGGCCGGGCCCGCGTCCGGCTCGCCGTCGCCCTGGCCCACACGCCCCGCCTGCTGCTGCTCGACCACCCTGCCGACGGCCTCGACCCGTCCGGCGCGGACGCGTTCTGGGACATCGTCCGCGCCTACCGGAGCGGGGAACGCACGGTGCTGCTCGCCACCGACGACCCGGCCGAGGCCGAGCGGACCGCCAACCGCGTCCTGCTGCTCGGCCCGGACGGCGTGCTGGTCGACGACACCCCCGCCGCTCTCGCCCGCGAGGTCTCCGGCCGGCTCATCGCCTTCGAGGCCCCGGACGCCGAACTGCCGCGGCTCCGGGAGCTTCCGGGTGTCCTCGCGGCCACCGGCACCGCGGCCGGCGGCTTCCGGCTCCTCAGCGAGGACTCCGACGCCACCGTGGCCGCCGTGCACACGGCCGGCCTCAAGCCGACCCGGCTGAAGATCGCCGAACCGGGCCTGGCCGAGGCCCTGGCCCCGCTGCTGCCCGCCGACTCCGAGGAGACCTCCCGATGACACTGCTGTTCCGCCTCGAACTCCTGCGGCTGCTCCGCGACCCCACCATGCTGATCTCCATCCTGTTCTCGCCGGTGATCACCTGCGTCCTGGTCGCGAACGAGCTCGTCCCGCATCCGCCGGGCGGTCTGACCTCCAAGACCTACGTCCTGGTCTCGATGGCCGCCATGGGCGCGATCTACGCGGGCCTCTCCAGCACCGCCCAGGTCATCGCCAAGGACCGCACCAACGGCTGGTTCCGCCAGCTCGCGGCCGGACCCTCCCGGGGGGCCGGCTACCTCACGATGCGGCTGCTCACCGCCACGCTGCTCTGCCTCGGTTCGGCGACCGGGGTCCTGCTGATCGGCAGCCGGCTGGACGGCATCACCATCAGCGGGCCGCACCTGGCCGGCACGATCGTGGCGCTCTGGCTGGGCTCGACCGCCTACTGTCTGCTCGGCTCGGCGTGCGGGCTGGTCCTGGACGAGAAGACGGTCGTGCTGCCGGTCTTCCTCGGGATCTGGGGCCTCGACATCCTCGGCGGACTGCTCTGGCCGGTCGACACCTTCCCGGGCTGGCTCCAGTTCCCGGCCCGGCTGACGCCGACCTACCACCTCGCCCGGATCGCCCACCAGGCCCAGGTCGGCGACGCCCCCGGCACCACCCAACTCGCCGTCCTCTCCGGCTATCTGGTGCTCGGCGCGGTCCTGCTCGGCCTCGCCCACCAGCGTGCGCGCGCCCGGATCTGACCGTCCACCGACCTCACCCGCCCAAGGAGACCCAGTCGTGTTCGAGCCGTACCAGCGCGCCGACACCATCCACGGACTGTTCGCGTGGAGCGTGCGCCACCACCCCGACCGCACCGCCCTCATCCACCGC
>NZ_JBVJCO010000025.1:114680-144273 GCF_055588525.1 Kitasatospora sp. NPDC041988 | reverse complement strand
TCAACGGACACCAGGACCAACTCCCCACCCCCCTCCCCTTCCGCGACTTCGTCGCCCAAGCCCGCCTCCGCATCCCCCGCGAAGAACACCAGAAGCTCTTCACCAACCTCCTCGGCGACATCACCGAACCCACCGCACCCTTCGGCCAGTTGACCACCAGGGCGGACGAGCCCGACGCCGAGGCCACCGTGCCGATGGACGCCGCGCTCGCCCAGCGGCTGAGGGACCAGGCCCGCCGGCTCGGCGTCAGCCCGGCCACCGTCCTGCACCTCGCATGGGCACGGGTGGTCGCGGCCACCTCCACCCGTGACGACGTCGTGTTCGGCACCGTCCTGTTCGGCCGCATGCAGGCCGGCTCGGGCGCCGACCGCGTCCCCGGACTGTTCATCAACACCCTCCCCGTCCGCGTCCGCACCGGCGACACGACCGCCATCGAGGCCCTGCGCGCCACGCAGACGCAGCTCGCGGACCTCCTCGTCCACGAGCACGCCCCCCTCGTCCTCGCCCAGCAGGCCAGCGACCTCCCGGCGCAGACCCCGCTGTTCACCTCCTTCCTCAACTACCGCCACAGCGGCGGCGCCGAGCACGGACCGGCGTCCGCACTCGAAGGCGTCGAGCTCCTCCACAGTCAGGAGGGCGCCACCTACCCGCTCGCGGTCTCCGTCGACGACACCGGCACCGGCTTCCTCCTCACCGTCCAGGCCGCCGCGCCCATCGACCCGGCCCTCGTCGCCACGCTGCTGCACACCGCGACCGACAACCTGACCGCGGCGCTCGCGACGGCACCGCACACCCCGCTGCACAGCATCGGCGTCCTCGACGACACCGAGCGCCACCGGCTGCTCGCCGAGTGGAACGACACCGCGGCGCACACCCCCGCCGGGACGCTGCACCAGCTGTTCGAAGCCCAGGTGGACCGCACCCCCGACGCCGTCGCGCTCAGCCACCGGGACGACCGGCTCACCTACGCGGAGCTGAACGCCCGGGCCAACCGCCTCGCCCGGCTGCTGGCCGAGCACGGCGTCGGCCCCGACAGCCTCGTCGGCGTGCTCATGGAGCGCTCCACCGAGCTGGTCGTCTCACTGCTGGCGATCCTCAAGGCCGGAGGCGCCTACCTCCCCATCGACACCCGGGCGCCCGCCGACCGGATGAACCTGATCCTCCAGGACACCGCCGCGCGGATCCTGCTGGTCGACTCGGCCATGAGCGGCCACGGGTTCGCGGCGACGGCGGCCGAGCAGGGCGTGACCGTCCTGACCGTCGGGCCGGAGACCGGGAGCAGCATCGCGGACGCCACCGACCTGGCCCCCGCCACCCGGCCGGAGCACCTCGCGTACGTGATGTACACCTCCGGCTCCACCGGGACGCCGAAGGGCATCGCGACCACGCACCGTGACGTCGTGGAGCTGGCCTCGGACGGCTGCTGGCACCTGGGCCACACGGACCGGGTCCTCCTGCACGCCCCGCACGCCTTCGACGCCTCGACCTACGAGCTCTGGGTCCCGCTGCTCGCGGGCGGCGAGGTCGTGGTCGCCCCGACCGGGGACTTGGACGCCGCCGCCGTGCGCTCGCTGATCGTGCGGCACGGGATCACCCACATCCACGTCACGGCCGGCCTGTTCCGGGTCATGGCCGAGGAGGACCCCGGATCCTTCGCCGGCGTGCGCGAGGTCCTCACCGGAGGGGATGTCGTGCCCTCCGGAGCGGTCCGGCGCGTGCTGGACGCGAATGCCGGGATCGTCGTACGGCACCTGTACGGGCCGACCGAGGTGACGCTCTGCGCCACCCAGCACTCCGTGGACGCCGCCGCGAACGTCGGGAGCACCCTGCCGATCGGCCGTCCGCTGGACAACACCGCCGTCTACGTCCTGGACGGCGGGCTGCAGCTGGTCCCGGCCGGCGCCGTGGGTGAGCTGTACGTGGCGGGTGCGGGGCTGGCCCGCGGCTACCTGAACCGCCCGGGTCTGTCGGCCGAGCGCTTCGTCGCCGACCCGTTCGGCGCGGCCGGCGCCCGGATGTACCGCACCGGTGACCTGGTGCGCTGGCGTGCGGACGGCACCCTGGAGTTCGCCGGCCGGGCCGACGATCAGGTGAAGATCCGCGGCTTCCGCATCGAGCTCGGCGAGGTCGAGGCCGCACTGGCCGCACACCCCTCGGTCGCCCAGGCCACCGTGATCGTCCGCGAGGACAACCCCGGGGACAAGCGCCTGATCGGCTACGTCGTCCCGGTCTCACCGCAGGCCGTGGACACCGAGGCGCTGCGCAGGCACCTCGCCTCGGAGCTCCCCGACTACATGGTCCCCAGCGCGATCGTGCTGCTGGAGACCTTGCCGCTGACGGCCAACGGCAAGCTCGACCGCAAGGCCCTGCCCGCCCCGGAGTTCACGGCGGCCGGCTCCGGCCGGGCACCGCGGACCGAGCAGGAGGAGGCCCTCTGCACCGTCTTCGCCGAGGTCCTCGGCGTCACCTCGGTGACCATCGACGACAGCTTCTTCGAGCTCGGCGGCCACTCCCTGCTCGCCACCCGCCTGGTCAGCCGGATCCGCACCGCACTGGGCGTCGAGGTCGGCATCCGCACCCTCTTCGAGGCCCCGACCGTCGCCGGCCTGGCCGAGCGCCTCGGCGCAGCCGGTACGACCCGGCTCGCCCTCACCGCCGGCGAGCGCCCGGACGCGGTACCGCTGTCCGCCGCCCAGCGCCGCCTCTGGTTCCTCGGCGAGCTCGAAGGCCCCAGCGCCACCTACAACATCCCCACCGCACTGCGGCTCAGCGGCGCGCTCGACCGCGAGGCCCTCCGAGACGCGCTGCACGACGTCGTCAAGCGCCACGAAGTCCTGCGCACCGTCTTCCGCAGCACCGACGGCCAGCCCCACCAGCACGTCCTCGACCCGGCGGCGGTCGCCTTCGGCCTGCCCGTCACCGAGGTCACCGAGGCCGGCCTGGAGCAGGCCCTCGCCGACGCGGCCGGGTACGTCTTCGACCTGTCCACCGAAGTACCGCTGCGTGCGGAGCTGTTCACCACCGGGCCGCAGGAGCAGGTCCTGCTGCTGCTCGTCCACCACATCGCGGGCGACGGCTGGTCCATGGGCCCGCTCGCCCGCGACATCTCCACCGCGTACGCGGCGCGACTCGAAGGAAGCGCCCCCACGTGGGAGCCGCTGCCGGTGCAGTACGCCGACTACACCCTGTGGCAGCAGCAGCTCCTCGGCGAGGACACCGACCCTGCGAGCGTGCTGTCCCAGCAGCTCACCCACTGGCGCAAGGCCCTGACCGACCTGCCGGAGGAGCTCCAGCTGCCCACCGACCGCCCCCGCCCGCCCGTCGCCACCCACCACGGCGCCACCCTGCCCCTCCAGGTCCCCGCCGAACTGCACCAGCAGCTCACCGACCTGGCCCGCTCCCGTGGTGTCACCCTCTTCATGGTCCTCCAGGCAGCCCTCTCCACCCTGCTCTCCCGCCTCGGCGCGGGCACCGACATCCCCGTCGGCACCCCCATCGCCGGACGCACCGACGAAGCCCTCGACGACCTGGTCGGCTTCTTCATCAACACCCTGGTCATGCGCACCGACCTGGACGGCGACCCGACGTTCGCCGCTCTCCTCGGCCGCGTCCAGGACGCCGGCCTCGGCGCCTTCTCGAACCAGGACATCCCCTTCGAGCGCCTAGTCGAGGAGCTCGCCCCCACCCGCTCGATGGCCCGGCACCCGCTCTTCCAGGTCATGCTCACCCTCCAGAACAACAGCAGCACCCGGCTCCACCTCCCCGGCCTCACCGCCACCGCCCTGCCCAGCGGCGAGCTCCCCGCGAAGTTCGACCTGGACTTCCAGTTCGGCGAGCTCTTCGACGGACAGGGCCGGCCCGCCGGCCTCCAGGGAGCCGTCACCTTCGCCGTCGACCTGTTCGACCACGCGACCGTCGCCACCATGGCCCAGCGCTTCACCCGGGTCCTGGCGGCCGCCGTCGCCGACCCCGAGCAGCCCGTCAGCCGGATCGAGATCCTCGACGCCGACGAGCGCGCCCTGATCCTCACCGGCTGGAACGACACCGCCCGGGAGCTGCCCGCCACCACCCTGCCCGAGCTGTTCGAGGCCCAGGCAGCCCGGACGCCCGACGCCACCGCCCTCGTCCACCAGGGCGCGGAGTCGACCTACGCCGAGCTGAACGAGCGCGCCAACCGCCTCGCCCACCTGCTGGTCGAACACGGCGTCGGCCCGGAGACCCTGGTCGGCATCCACCTGGAACGCTCCACCGACCTCATCACCGCCCTCCTCGCGGTCCTCAAGGCCGGCGGCGCCTACCTGCCGATCGACCCCGACTACCCCGCCGAGCGCATCACCTACATGCTCGGCGACGCCCGGCCGGCCCTGGTCATCACCAGCGAGCACACCCGGCGGACCCTCCCCGAGGCCGAGGCCGTCGCACGGATCGTCCTCGACGACCCGGACACCCTCACCCGCCTCGCCGGGCTCGGCACCACCAACCCCGTCAGCGCCCTCCTGCCCAGCCACCCCGTCTACGTCATCTACACCTCAGGCTCCACCGGCCGCCCCAAGGGCGTCGTGATCGAGCACAGCGCCCTGGCCCACTACCTGCGGTGGAGCGTCGAGGCCTACCCCTCCGTCCGGGGCGGGACCTTGCTGCACTCCTCGGTCGCCTTCGACCTCGCCGTGACGACGCTGTACGCGCCGCTGATCAGCGGCGGCCGCATCGAGATCGCACCCCTGGAGGACGGCGCACGCGTCCAGGGCGGCGACCGGCTGACGTTCCTCAAGGGGACGCCCAGTCACATCCCCCTGCTCTCGGTGCTTCCGGAGGGCTTCTCACCGAGCGGCGAGCTGGTCGTCGGCGGCGAGCAGCTGCTCGGCGAGGTCCTCGACGCCTGGCGGAAGGTCCGCCCGGGGGCCACCGTGGTGAACGAGTACGGTCCGACCGAGGCGACGGTCGGGTGCATGGAGTACCGGGTCCTTCCCTCGGACGCGGTACCGGACCGGGCCGTCCCCATCGGGCACCCGATCTGGAACACCCGCCTCTACGTCCTGGACTCCCACCTCCAGCCCGTCCCGCCCGGCACCGTCGGCGAGCTCTACGTCGCCGGCGCCCAGCTGGCCCGCGGCTACCTGGGCCGCCCGGGCCTGTCCGCCGAGCGCTTCACCGCCAACCCGTTCGGCGAGCCCGGCGAGCGGATGTACCGCACCGGCGACCTGGTGCGCCGCCGCGCCGACGGCAACCTGGAGTACGTGAGCCGCGCCGACGACCAGGTGAAGATCCGCGGCTTCCGGATCGAGCTCGGCGAGGTCGAGTCGGTCCTGGCCGCACACCCCTCCGTCGCCCAGGCCACCGCCGTCGCCCGCGAGGACAACCCCGGGGACAAGCGCCTCGTCGCCTACGTCGTCGCCGCCGTGCCGGAGGCGGTGGACACCGTGCTGCTGCGCAAGCACATCGCCTCGGAGCTCCCCGACTACATGGTCCCCAGCGCCATCGTGCAGCTGGAGTCCCTGCCCCTGACCGCCAACGGCAAGCTCGACCACCGGGCGCTGCCCGCACCGGACTACGCGGTCGGCGCCTCCGGGCGGGCGCCCCGCACCGCCCAGGAAGAGGTCCTCTGCACGGTCTTCGCCGAGGTCCTCGGCCTGCCAGGCGTCGGCATCGACGACAACTTCTTCGAGCTCGGCGGCCACTCCCTCCTGGCGACCACACTGGTCAGCCGGATCCGTGCCGTGCTGGGCATCGAGGTCGGCATCCGGGCGCTGTTCGAGACGCCCACCATCGCCGGCCTCGGCGCGCGGCTGGGCCTCGGCACCTCGCAGGACGCCCTCGGCATGCTGCTGCCGATCCGGCCGCACGGGGAGCGCGCACCCCTGTTCTCCATCCACCCCGGCGGCGGGCTGAGCTGGTGCTACTCGCCGCTGGCCCGCATCGTGCCGACGGAGCACCCGCTCTACGGGCTGCAGGCCCGGGGGCTCGACGGTTCGCCCGAACTGCCGGTCTCCATCGAGGAGATGGCAGCGGAGTACGTCGAGCGGATCCGCACCGTCCAGGCGTCCGGCCCGTACCACCTCATGGGCTGGTCCTTCGGCGGCGTGGTCGCGCACGAGATGGCGGTACAGCTCAGGGCCGCCGGCGAGCAGGTGGCGGGGCTGACCCTGCTGGACTCCTACCCGTTGAACCTGCTGGAGACCATGGTGACCGTCCCGCCGAGCGGCTCCGGCGACGCGGCCGATCAGGCACCGGGCGCCGGGACGACCGACAACGCCCAGGCCGCCGAGGCCGCCGAGATGGCCGACCTCGCGGACATCATCCGGGGCGGCGACTCGGTCATCGAGCTCACGGACGAGGAGGTCGAGACGGCCGCCCGGGTGATCCGGAACAACGCCAGGCTGATGCGGGAGCACACGCCGCGCACCTTCGACGGGGAGCTGCTGCTCGTCGTCGCCACCGGTGACAAGCCGGCGAGCGCCCGCCCGGCCGGGATCTGGGAGCCCTACGCCTCCGGCGGGGTCCGGGAGCACCCGATCGCCTGCACCCACGCGGAGCTGGTCGAGCCCGACCGGCTGCGGGAGGCCTGGAACGCCATGGCGGAGCGGTCGGGGTCGGACGGCGCGGAGACCCTCGGCTGACCCGACACCGGGGGGGGGGGGGGGGGGGGGGGGGGGGGGGGGGGTGCGGGGGGGGGGGGGGGGGGGGGGGGGGGGGGGGGGGGGGGGGGGGGGGGGGCCCCCCCCCCCCCCCCCCCCCCCCCCCCCCCCCCCCCCCCCCCCCCCCCCCCGGAACGGCTGAAGGGGTCCGCCCGGTCGACCAGACCGGGCGGACCCCTTCGTTGCAGACCTAGGCAGCCGTCCGACTCGAACAGCCCGGGCTGCCCCGCCGTCCGATCAGACCGTCGCCCGGTCGGCACCGGGCAGCGTGCGCATCCGCCGGGCGGCCCGGTTGCGCTCGGCGAGCTGGTCGTCCGGCGGGTAGCCGACCTCCTCCAGCGTCAGCCCGTACGGCCGGATCACGTTGACCGCGGAGTTGCGCACCCCCCCGGCCAGCACCTCCCCGGGGAAGTCCACCGGCCGGTGCCCGTCCCCGACCAGCAGCATCGCGCCGACCAGGGCCCGGACCATGTTGTGGCAGAAGGCGTCGGCCCGGACGGTGGCGACCGCGAGCGAGCCCTCCTGCGCCGCGTAGCCGTCCACCGGGACGCGGTCCCAGTGCAGCTCCAGCAGGGTGCGGATGGTGGTCGCGCCCTCGCGCTTCTTGCAGTACGCCGCGAAGTCGTGTTCGCCGAGCAGCAGCTTGGCGGCCTCGTTCATCCGGTCGACGTCCAGCGGCCGGTCGTGCCAGAGCACGTGCCCGCGCAGCAGCGGGTCGACCCCGCCGGGGTGGTCCGCGACCCGGTAGGCGTACCGGCGCCAGACCGCCGAGAACCGGGCGTCGAAGCCGGTCGGCGCCTCCCCCACCCGGTAGATCCGGATGTCACCGGGCAGCCGCCCGGCCAGCCTGCGCAGCAGCTTCCCGCCGTGCTCGGCCCAGAGCTCCTCCGGGAGGTCGACGTGGGCGACCTGACCGCGCGCGTGCACCCCGGCGTCGGTGCGCCCTGCGACCGTCAGCGGGTACGACCCGGGGCTGCGGGTGACGATCTGCAGCGCGCTCTCGATCTCCTCCTGCACGGTCCGGCGGCCACCGCGCTGGCGGGCCCAGCCGGAGAACTCGGCGCCGTGGTAGGCGAGGTCGAGCCGGATCCGGACGTGCCCGTCGGCCGGGCCGTCCTTCACGGGGGGCTGCTCCACGCAATCGTTGGCCACTGCTACTACTCCCAGGGGATAAGGAACGGGCCCGCTCCCCCACGAATGGGAGAACGGGCCCGCAACACCTAAAGGTGTCAGGCCTGCTCGGCCTCGACGACCTCGTCGGCCTTGGTCTCCTCGACCTTGGCCGCCTCGGCCTCCTTGACGGCGCGCTTGGTGGCGCCCTCGGCCTCGCCGACGGCGGTCTGCGCGACGGTCAGCGCCTCGACCAGCTCGATCACGGCCATCGGGGCGTTGTCGCCACGACGGGGACCGATCTTGGTGATACGGGTGTAGCCACCCGGGCGGTTCTCGTAGCGCGGCGCGATCTCGGTGAAGAGGGTGTGCAGCACCGAGATGTCGGTGATGGTCTTGCGCACCAGGCGACGGTTGTGGATGTCGCCCTTCTTCGCCTTGGTGATCAGCTTCTCCGCCAGCGGGCGCATCCGACGGGCCTTGGCCTCGGTCGTGGTGATGCGGCCGTACTGGAAGAGCTCCCGGCACAGACCGGCGAGCAGCAGCGGCTCGTGGTGCGGGCCGCCGCCGAGGCGGGCACCCTTGGTGGGACGCGGCATGGATTACTCCTTGAATCTCCGACTACGGCCGTATCAGGTACCGCAGCGGGCGTACGAGCACTGTGCCCGCACGACTTTCCTGGTGGCGGGGCGGCTCCGGAGGAACCGCCCCGACCCCAAACTCTTAGTACTGCTCGGTCTCCGCGTAACCCGCGTCGTCCAGGTCGTCGGCGCCGAAGGCGTCGGCGGCGGCGGTCGGGTCGAACCCGGGCGGGCTGTCCTTGAGCGCCAGGCCCATGCCGGCCAGCTTCGCCTTGACCTCGTCGATCGACTTCGCACCGAAGTTGCGGATGTCGAGCAGGTCGGCCTCGGAGCGGGCGACGAGCTCACCCACGGTGTGGATGCCCTCGCGCTTGAGGCAGTTGTACGACCGAACGGTGAGCTCCAGCTCCTCGATCGGCAGCGCCAGGTCGGCGGCCAGGGCGGCGTCCGTCGGGGACGGGCCCATGTCGATGCCCTCGGCGTCGATGTTCAGCTCGCGAGCGAGACCGAACAGCTCCACCAGGGTCTTGCCGGCCGAGGCCATGGCGTCACGCGGGCGCATGGCGGGCTTGGTCTCGACGTCGACGATCAGCTTGTCGAAGTCGGTCCGCTGCTCGACACGGGTGGCCTCGACCTTGTAGGTGACCTTCAGCACGGGGCTGTAGATCGAGTCGACCGGGATGCGGCCGATCTCCTGGCCGGAGGCCTTGTTCTGGACGGCGGAGACGTAGCCGCGACCGCGCTCGACGGTCAGCTCCATCTCCAGCTTGCCCTTGCCGTTCAGCGTGGCGAGGACCAGCTCGGGGTTGTGCACCTCGACACCGGCCGGCGGGGCGATGTCGGCGGCGGTGACCACACCCGGGCCCTGCTTGCGCAGGTACATCACGACCGGCTCGTCGTGCTCCGAGGAGACGACCAGCTGCTTGATGTTGAGGATGAGGTCGGTGACGTCCTCCTTGACGCCCGGCACGGTGGTGAACTCGTGCAGGACACCGTCGATGCGGATGCTGGTGACAGCGGCACCCGGGATCGACGACAGGAGGGTGCGGCGCAGGGAGTTGCCGAGGGTGTAGCCGAAGCCCGGCTCGAGCGGCTCGATCACGAACCGCGAGCGGAACTCGTCGACGACCTCTTCGGTCAGCGAGGGACGCTGAGCGATCAGCATGTTTTCAGATCCTCCAGTTGTCTTCGGCACCCACTATTTGATGCCGAACAGAACCAGCGTACGGGGTCCCGAAAACAGTGACCATTCACTGCGCAGGACCCCGTACGCGGTTTAAAGCAACACCGATGCCCGAAGGCGCTGCGTCAGACGCGGCGGCGCTTCGGCGGACGGCAGCCGTTGTGCGGGGTGGGGGTGACGTCCTGGATCGAGCCGACCTCCAGGCCGGTGGCCTGGAGCGAACGGATCGCGGTCTCGCGGCCGGAGCCCGGACCCTTCACGAAAACGTCGACCTTGCGCATGCCGTGCTCCTGCGCGCGACGGGCAGCGGCCTCGGCGGCCATCTGCGCGGCGAACGGGGTGGACTTGCGCGAGCCCTTGAAGCCGACGTGGCCGGCAGAGGCCCAGGAGATCACGTTGCCCGCGGGGTCGGTGATCGAAACGATGGTGTTGTTGAACGTGCTCTTGATGTGCGCGTGGCCGTGAGCGACGTTCTTCTTTTCCTTGCGGCGGATCTTCTTCGCGCCGGCAGCCTGACGACCCTTGGGGGGCATAAGTCTGTTCTCCTACTGAGGTGGTCGGTCCGCTGACCCGCGGGCCGGAGGGATGTCCGGTTACGGGACGGACTACTTCTTGCCCGGCTTCTTCTTGCCGGCAATCGCGCGACGCGGGCCCTTGCGGGTACGCGCGTTGGTGTGGGTGCGCTGACCGCGGACCGGGAGGCCACGGCGGTGACGCAGACCCTCGTAGCAGCCGATCTCGACCTTGCGGCGGATGTCGGCGGCCACCTCACGGCGAAGGTCACCCTCGACCGTGTAGTTGGCGTCGATGTACTGGCTCAGCTTGACGAGGTCGTCCTCGGAGATGTCGCGAACGCGGACATCCGGGCTGACACCGGTCTCGGCCAGGGTCTGCTGGGCGCGGGTACGGCCGATGCCGTACACGTACGTAAGGGCGATCTCGATCCGCTTCTCACGGGGGAGATCAACGCCGGCGAGGCGTGCCATTCAAGGCTCCTGTGGTTCTTCAGAGGTCTTGCGTGCTACCTACTCCGACACCTCACGGTGAGGGAGCCCCGGCCTCTGACCGGGGGCGGCAGTCCGTCCTGCGAAGGACGGATCGGGTAGCCCGCTTATGACGTTTTCGCGTCGCGCGAAGTACTACGAGAAATGCTGGGGGAGAGCAATCAGCCCTGGCGCTGCTTGTGGCGCAGGTTGTCGCAGATCACCATGACCCGGCCGTGACGGCGGATCACCTTGCACTTGTCGCAGATCTTCTTGACGCTCGGCTTGACCTTCATGTCTCAGGTTCTCCGGGTCTAGATCTGACGTTGTTACTTGTAGCGGTAGACGATCCGGCCGCGCGTGAGGTCGTAGGGGCTGAGCTCCACGACGACCCTGTCGTCCGGCAGGATGCGGATGTAGTGCATGCGCATCTTGCCGCTGATGTGCGCGAGGACCTTGTGACCGTTCTGCAGCTCGACCTTGAACATCGCGTTCGGAAGAGACTCGATCACGGTGCCCTCGATCTCAATGGCGCCTTGCTTCTTAGCCATGAACTGCGAGATCCACCTTCCGGGACCGGCTACCGTATGCGGCACGCTCGTGCGAACCTGGGTTCACCCCGACCCGCGAGGGAAGAGGGCGTGCTGAAGCACGCTACGAGTGAGCCGACGGTCCATCCTACGCCAGCCCGTGGGATGCGCCAAAACCGGGGCCGGGGCGTCGGCACGCGGCGTCAGCGCTGGGCGACGACGACCAGCGGCTCGACGTGCGCGGTGCAGGCCGAGCAGCGGCGGGCGGCCTCGGGGATCTCGGTCAGGCACTCGGGGCAGGGGCGCTTCGGGGTCTTCGGCTTCTTCGGCATGTACCGGGCGGTGGCCTTGGTGACAGGCAGCACGACGCAGAAGTACAGCACCGCGGCGGTCATGAAGAACGCGATCAGCACGTTGAGGAACTGCCCGTACGGGAACGTGACCCCGCCCAGGTTGGCCTTGTACGAGCTGAAGTCGCCGGCCGCGCCGACCACCACGCCCACCAGCGGGGTGAGGAAGGCCGACACGAAGCCGGTCACCACCCCGGTGAAGGCGGCACCGATGACCACACCGACCGCCATGTCGACCACGTTGCCGCGCATCATGAAGTCGCGGAATCCCTTGAGCACTGCACTCTCCTGCCGTTCGAAGCCGCTGAAGCCACTGCCAGCCGATAAAAATAGGACAAAAGCCCTGGAGGTCCAAACCTCCAGGGCTCTGATCCCTTGTCAGACGCGGCAGTCGACCGCCTCGACCACCACGCCGACGGCTGCGTTCCTAGGCCAACGGGTCCGGAGCCGCGGTGATGCCCAGCTTCGCCAGCTCGGCCTTGCCGCCGTCGAAGGCGGTCAGCACCAGCGGGCCCTGCTCGGTCACGGCCACCGAGTGCTCCCAGTGCGAGGCCCAGGTGCCGTCGTTGGTCACGACGGTCCACTCGTCCTCCAGCACGGTGGTGTGCGGGGTGCCGAGCGAGACCATGGGCTCGATCGCCAGCACGGTGCCGGGGATCAGCTTGGGGCCCTTGCCGCGGCCGCGCTCGACGTAGTTCAGCACGTGCGGCTCCATGTGCATCGCGGTGCCGATGCCGTGGCCGCCGTAACCCTCGGTGATCCCCCACTTGCCCTTGGGCGGCAGCGGCTGGCGGCGGATGAAGCCCTCGATCGCCTTGGAGACGTCGACCAGGCGGTTGCCCTTCTTCATCTGGGCGATGCCGGCCCACATCGAGCCCTCGGTGACCCTGCTCAGCATCTCCACCTCGGGCCGGACCTCGCCGACCGCCACGGTGATCGCCGCGTCGCCGTGCCAGCCCTCCAGGATGGCGCCGCAGTCGATCGAGATGATGTCGCCCTCCTGCAGCACCCGGTCGCCGGGGATGCCGTGGACGACCTCGTTGTTCACCGAGGCGCAGATCACCCCGGGGAACCAGAGCCCGCCGTGGTGGGCGCGGAAGTTCGAGGTGGCGCCGTGGTCGGTGATGACCTTGTCGGCGACGTCGTTGAGCTCCTGGGTGGTCACCCCCGGAGCGACCGCCTCGCGGCAGGCCTTCAGCGCCTCGGCGACGACCAGCCCGGCCGCTCGCATCTTCGCGATCTGCTCGGGGGTCTTGATCTCCACCATCTGGTCACGCCTTCCTTGGGTTCCCGCCCGGTCCTTGCCGGGCGGCCGTGCACTCGTTCCACCGTACGACGCCGTACGGCCGCGCTGCCCCGGGGAAGGGGAGCGCGGCCGTACGTACGTGTCCGAAAACTCAGCTGTCCTGCTTCAGCGCCTCGATCGCGCGCTGGGTGACCTCGTCCACCTTGCCGAGGGCCGGGATCGTCGCCACCAAGCCCTGCTGGGCGTAGTAGTCGATGATCGGCTCGGTCTCCGTGTGGTAGACCTCCAGGCGCGTGCGCACCTTCTCCTCGGTGTCGTCCGAGCGCTGGTACAGCTCGCCGCCGCACTCGTCGCAGACGCCCTCGGTCTTCGACGGGTTGTAGTCCACGTGGAACACGTGGCCGCCGTCGTTGCGGCAGAGCCGCCGGCCGGCGATGCGCCGGACGACCTCGTCCTCGGGGACCTCCAGGTCCAGCACGCCGTCCAGCTTGATGCCCTGCTCCGCGAGGAACTCGTCCAGCGCCTTGGCCTGGCCGAGGTTGCGGGGGAAGCCGTCGAGCAGGAAGCCCTTGGCGGCGTCGGGCTGGAGCATGCGGTCCTTGGCCATCCCGATGGTGACCTCATCCGGCACCAGGTGACCCGCGTCCATGTAGCTCTTGGCCTCGAGCCCCAGCGGGGTGCCCTGACCGATGTTGGCGCGGAACAGGTCACCGGTGGAGATGTGGGGGATGGACAGGGTCTTGGCGAGCAGGTGCGCCTGAGTACCCTTCCCGGCCCCGGGAGGCCCGACGAGGACGATACGCATCAGCGGAGGAACCCTTCGTAATTGCGCTGCTGGAGCTGGCTCTCGATCTGCTTCACAGTTTCGAGTCCGACGCCGACGACGATGAGAACACTGGTGCCGCCGAACGGGAAGTTGGTCTGCTGTCCGAAGGCGACCAGGGCGATCATCGGGATCAACGCGATCAGGCCCAGGTAGAGCGAACCCGGCCACGTGATGCGGGTGAGCACGTAGTTCAGGTACTCGGCCGTCGGTCGGCCGGCCCGGATGCCCGGGATGAACCCACCATACTTCTTCATATTGTCGGCAACTTCTTCGGGGTTGAAGGAGATGGCGACGTAGAAGAAGGCGAAGAAGACGATCAGCAGGAAGTAGGTGGCCATGTAGACCGGGTGGTCACCCTTGACGAAGTTCGTCCTGATCCAGGTCGCCCAGCCCGCCTGGCTGTTGGTCAGCTGGACCACCAGGGCGGGGATGTACAGCAGGGACGAGGCGAAGATGACCGGGATGACACCGGCCTGGTTCACCTTGAGCGGGATGTAGGTCGAGGTGCCGCCGAAGGCCCGGCGGCCGATCATCCGCTTCGCGTACTGGACGGGGATCCGGCGCTGGGCCTGCTCCACGAAGATGACCAGCATCACAACGATCACGCCGACCGCGACCACGGAGAGGAACTCGACCCAGCCGCCGCCGATGGTGCCGGAGGTCTTGATCCCCCACATCGAGGACGGGAACTGCGCCGCGATCGAGGTGAAGATCAGCAGCGACATGCCGTTGCCGATGCCGCGGTCCGTGATCAGCTCGCCGAGCCACATGATGAACGTGGTGCCGGCGGTCATGGTGAGCACCATGACGGTGATCCGGAACACGCTGGTGTCCGGCACGACCTGGTTGCCCACCGGGCAGTTCGAGAAGAGCGCGCCGCTGGAGGCCGTCGCCACGATGCCGGTGCCCTGGAGCACGGCGAGCGCGATGGTCAGGTACCGGGTGTACTGGGTGATCTTCGCGGTGCCGGCCTGCCCCTCCTTCTTCAGCGCCTCGAGTCGCGGGATCACGACGGTGAGGAGCTGGAGGATGATGCTGGCGGTGATGTACGGCATGATGCCGAGCGCGAAGATCGTCAGCTGGAGGAGCGCGCCACCGCTGAACAGGTTGACGAGCCCGAACAGACCGCTGTTCTTGGACGCCTTCACACAGGCGTTGACGGCCTGGAAGTCCACCCCGGGTACCGGGATGTGCGAACCCAGCCGGAACAGCACCATGATGCCCAGCGTGAACAGCAGCTTCTTGCGCAGGTCGGGCGTCTGGAACGCCCGCGCGAACGCACTGAGCACGGTGCCTCCTGCGCCTCCCGCGCGTCGTCGGCGGGAGGGTCGGTCCTGAATGGGGAGTTTTCGGTTCGGGCCCCCGTACAGACGGCACAGGCGAGCCTACGCGCAGCCTACAAGGGAACTCCACGGACTCTAACAGTGCGCAGCCACTCGAAAGAAGCGCGTACGGCCCCTCCCCCACTCACGGGGTACGGGATGCCCGGGTTTGCCACACAAAAGAACGAGGCCCGCACCTACCGGGGAGCGGGCCGGAATGGCGGCGGGAAAAGCACGAGCCCCGCACCTCCCGGAGGAGGTGCGGGGCTCGTGGGAAGTCAGCGGGCTCAGACGAGCTCGGTGACGGTACCGCCGGCGGCGGTGATCTTCTCGGCGGCGGCGCCGGAGACGGCGTCAACCGTCACCTGCAGGGCCACCGAGATCTCGCCGGTGCCGAGCACCTTGACGAGGGAGTTCTTGCGAACCGCGCCCTTGGCGACCAGGCCCTCGACAGTGACCTCGCCACCCTGCGGGTAGAGCTCGGCCAGCTTGTCGAGGTTGACAACCTGGAACGTGATCTTGAACGGGTTCTTGAAGCCCTTCAGCTTCGGCAGGCGCATGTGGAGCGGCATCTGGCCACCCTCGAAGCGCTGCGGAACCTGGTAACGGGCCTTGGTGCCCTTGGTACCACGACCGGCGGTCTTACCCTTGGAGCCTTCACCACGACCGACACGGGTCTTGGCGGTCTTGGCACCCGGGGCGGGACGCAGGTTGTGCACCTTGATCGGCGAGTCAGCCATCTCAGTCCACCTCCTCGACCGTGACGAGGTGACGCACGGTCTGGGCCATCCCGCGGATCTCGGGACGGTCCTCCTTGACGACCACATCGTGCATGCGCTTCAGACCCAGCGAGCGCAGCGTCTCGCGGTGGTTCTGCTTGCTGCCGATGTAGGACTTGGTCTGCGTGATCTTCAGGCGAGCCATCAGGCGCTCACCCCTGCAGCACGAGCCCGCAGCAGAGCGGCGGGAGCCACGTCCTCCAGCGGCAGGCCACGACGCGCGGCGATCTCCTCGGGGCGCACGAGGCCCTTCAGAGCGGCCACGGTGGCGTGCACGATGTTGATCGCGTTGTCGGAGCCGAGCGACTTCGACAGGATGTCGTGGATACCGGCGCACTCCAGCACGGCACGCACCGGGCCACCGGCGATAACACCGGTACCGGGGGCAGCCGGCTTCAGGAGCACGACGCCGGCAGCCTTCTCGCCCTGGATCGGGTGCGGGATGGTGCCCTGGATACGGGGGACCTTGAAGAAGTTCTTCTTGGCCTCCTCAACACCCTTGGCGATGGCGGCCGGAACCTCCTTCGCCTTCCCGTAACCGACACCCACGGTGCCGTCACCGTCGCCCACCACGACCAGCGCGGTGAAGCTGAAACGACGACCACCCTTGACAACCTTGGCGACACGGTTGATCGCAACGACACGCTCGACGTAAGCGGTCTTCTCGACGGCGGGGGCGTTACCCCGGTCGTCACGCTTACGGTCGCGCCGCTCGCCACCGCCGGTGCCGCCGCCGGCGCCGCTACCGCGGCGCTGGGGTCCAGCCATTGGAATTACCTCTCTCGATTACGTCCGTCGACTGAGCCGACGAGCGGCTTAGAAGTCGAGCCCGGCCTCACGGGCAGCATCGGCCAGAGCGGCGATGCGGCCTGCGTACCGGTTGCCCGCGCGGTCGAAGACGACCGACTCGATGCCGGCGGCCTTGGCGCGCTCGGCGACCAGGCTCCCGACCTTCTTGGCCAGCTCGGTCTTGTCGCCCTCGACGCCCTTGATGGACACGTCGAGAGTGGACGCCGACGCCAGGGTGTGACCCTTGGCGTCGTCGATGACCTGGGCGACCATGTGACGGTTCGAGCGCGTCACGACGAGGCGCGGACGCACCTCGGTGCCGACGACGCGCTTGCGAACGCGGATCGCGCGGCGCTTGCGAGCGGCGCTCTTGTAGGCGTTGCCCTTGCCGATCTTGACAGAGACGCTCATCGCTTACTTACCACTCTTTCCGACCTTGCGGCGGATGACCTCGCCCGCGTACTTGACGCCCTTGGCCTTGTACGGGTCGGGCTTGCGCAGCTTGCGGATCTTGGCGGCGACCTCGCCGACCTTCTGCTTGTCGATACCGTCCACGTGGAACTTGGTGGCCGACTCGACGACGAAGGTGATGCCCTCAGGGGCCTCGACCAGGATCGGGTGGCTGTAGCCCAGCTGGAACTCCATGTCGGAGCCCTTCGCCAGAACTCGGTAGCCGACGCCGCTGATCTCCAGCGACTTGCGGTAGCCCGCGGTCACGCCGGTGATCATGTTCGCCACCAGCGTGCGGGAAAGGCCGTGGAGGGCCTTCGACAGACGCTCGTCGTTGGGGCGGGTGACGAGCAGCGTGCCGTCCTCGCCCTTGCCGATCTCGATCGGCGCGGCGACGAGGTGGGTGAGGGAGCCCTTCGGGCCCTTCACCGAGACCGCCTGGCCATCGATGGTGACGTCCACGCCGGCGGGAACCGGGATGGGCAGCCGTCCAATGCGCGACATTGCTGTACCTCCGTTTCCCGAATTACCAGACGTAGGCGAGAACTTCTCCGCCTACGCCCTTCTTGGCAGCCTGCTTGTCGGTGAGGAGACCGGAAGACGTGGAGATGATCGCCACGCCCAGGCCGCCGAGAACCTTCGGCAGATTGGTGGACTTTGCGTAGACCCGCAGGCCCGGCTTGCTGATCCGCTTGATGCCAGCGATCGAGCGCTCACGGTTGGGGCCGAACTTGAGCTCGATGGTCAGCTTCTTGCCGACCTCGCCCTCGACGGGCTCCTCAACCTTGTAGGAGGAGATGTACCCCTCCTGCTGCAGGATCTGGGCGACGTGCGCCTTGATCTTGCTGGCCGGCATCGCCACGGTGTCGTGGTACGCCGAGTTCGCGTTACGCAGACGCGTGAGCATGTCTGCGATGGGGTCGGTCATGGTCATGATGGCCTCAGGCCTCTCTCGCCGTGGTTTCTCCGCGCCAGGTCCCCCTGCCGCACTCCGAGGAGTGCGGCAGGGGCACAGACGCAGGGGACCTGCGGCGTCGTAAGACTGGGTGCGAGCCCTCCGAAGAGGGTCGACGGCAGCTATGGAGCTCCCGCGACAGGGGGCCCGACCTCACTACCTTACGGGATTCCGTACGTAGCCCCAAAAAGGGGCGCTGTGGGATCGGGCACACCTGCTTCGCTATGGCGTTACCGCGAGGTCCTGACTACCAGGAGCTCTTGGTCACGCCCGGCAGCTCGCCGCGGTGGGCCATCTCACGGAGGCACACACGGCAGAGGCCGAACTTGCGGTACACCGAGTGCGGACGACCGCAGCGCTGGCACCGGGTGTAGGCCCGGACGCCGAACTTCGGCTTCCGCTCGGCCTTCGCGATGAGGGACTTCTTCGCCATTGGCTCACGCCTCCTTGAACGGGAAGCCCAGAGCACGCAGGAGCGCCCGGCCCTCGTCGTCGGTCTGAGCGGTGGTCACGACGGTGATGTCCATACCGCGCTGACGGTCGACCTTGTCCTGGTCGATCTCGTGGAACATAACCTGCTCGGTCAGACCGAAGGTGTAGTTGCCACGGCCGTCGAACTGCTTGGGGGAGAGACCACGGAAGTCACGGATACGCGGCAGGGCCAGCGACACCAGACGGTCCAGGAACTCCCACATGCGGTCACCACGGAGGGTGACGTGGGTGCCGATCGGCTGGCCCTCGCGCAGCTTGAACTGCGCGATGGACTTGCGAGCCTTGGTCACGGCCGGCTTCTGACCGGTGATCGCGGTCAGGTCGCGGATCGCGCCCTCGATCAGCTTGCTGTCACGGGCGGCCTCGCCGACACCCATGTTGACGACGACCTTGACCAGGCCGGGCGTCAGCATGACGTTCTCGTACGAGAACTGCTCCTGCAGCTGACCCTTGATCTCGGAGTTGTAACGCTCCTTGAGACGGGGGGTCACCTTCTCAACAGACGTCTCAGACATCAGATGTCCTCACCGGTTCGCTTGGCAACGCGGATCTTGTTGCCCTCGTCATCGAAGCGGTAGCCCACGCGGGTGACGACCTTCTTGCCGTCCTTCTCCACGACCAGCTGGACGTTGGAGACGTGCACCGGGGCCTCGACGGTGACAATGCCACCCTGAGTGCCCGGACCCGGCTTGGTGTGCTTCTTGACCCGGTTCACACCCTCGACCAGGACCTTGTTCTCGGCGGGCATGGCCTGGATGACCTTGCCCTGCTTGCCGCGGTCCTTGCCGGTGATGACCTGGACCAGGTCACCCTTCTTGATCTTCATGCTGTTCGCCATGGGTTAGAGCACCTCCGGCGCAAGCGAGATGATCTTCATGAACTTCTTGTCGCGCAGCTCGCGGCCCACCGGGCCGAAGATGCGGGTACCGCGGGGGTCACCGTCGGTGTTCTTGAGAACGACAGCGGCGTTCTCGTCGAACCGGATGTACGAACCGTCGGGACGACGGCGCGACTTCACGGTACGGACGACGACGCACTTGACGACGTCACCCTTCTTCACCGAACCGCCGGGGATCGCGTCCTTGACGGTGGCGACGATGACGTCCCCGATACCGGCGTAGCGGCGACCGGAGCCACCGAGAACGCGGATGCAAAGGATTTCCTTCGCGCCCGTGTTGTCGGCGACACGCAGTCGCGACTCCTGCTGGATCACAGCTTTCTCCTGATCGTCAACGAGAGCTGACGGGCCGGCCGCTGCTCACACCAGCGCCCGCAAGGGGCCTGGTGCACATACGGCCGTACCGCATCAACTTCGTTACTTGGCCTTCTCGAGGATCTCGACGACGCGCCAGCGCTTCGTCGCGGACAGCGGGCGGGTCTCCGCGAGGAGGACCCGGTCGCCGATGCCGCAGGCGTTCGCCTCGTCGTGCGCCTTCAGCTTGTTCGTACGGCGGATGACCTTGCCGTACAGCGCGTGCTTGACGCGGTCCTCGACGGCGACGACGACGGTCTTGTCCATCTTGTCGCTGACGACGAGGCCCTCACGGGTCTTGCGGAAACCGCGCGTCTCGTTGGTGTTCTCAGTCATCAGGCGTTCTCCACCGTCTCGATGCCCAGCTCGCGCTCGCGCATCAGGGTGTAGATCCGCGCGATGTCCTTACGGACGAGCTTGAGCCGTCCGTGGTTGTCGAGCTGCCCGGTCGCCGCCTGGAAGCGGAGGTTGAACAGCTCCTCCTTGGCCTCACGGAGCTTGGCAACGAGACCCTCGTTGTCCAGCTCGCGGAGGTCAGCAGCCTTGGTGCCGGCCGACATCAGCTCTCACCTGCCTCGCGCCGGATGATCCGGCACTTCATCGGGAGCTTGTGAGCTGCGCGGGTCAGCGCCTCACGAGCCACCTTCTCGTTGGGGTACGACAGCTCGAACATGACCCGACCCGGGTGCACGTTCGCGATCCACCACTCGGGCGAACCCTTACCGGAACCCATGCGGGTCTCGGCCGGCTTCTTGGTGAGCGGACGGTCCGGGTAGATGTTGATCCAGACCTTGCCGCCACGCTTGATGTGACGGGTGACGGCGATACGAGCGGACTCGATCTGCCGGTTCGTCACGTAGGCCGGGGTGACGGCCTGGATGCCGTACTCGCCGAAGGCGAGCTCGGTGCCACCCTTGGAGGCGCCACGGCGCTTGGGGTGGTGCTGCTTGCGGTGCTTGACCCGACGGGGGATCAGCATTGGGTCAGGCCTCCGTTCCGGTGTTCTCGGCAGCCGGAGCCTCGGTCACCGGGGCCGCGGGGGCCTCGGCGGCGGGACGACGGCCACGGCCACCACGCTCGCCGCCACGGCGCTCGCCACCGCGGGCGGGACGACCACCCTCGGGACGGGCCGGACGGTTGCCCGAGCGGGCAGCGGCGTTCTCAGCGCGGACCTCGGCGATGTTCTTGACATCACCCTTGTAGATCCAGACCTTCACACCGATACGGCCGAAGGTCGTCTTGGCCTCGAAGAAGCCGTAGTCGACGTTCGCGCGCAGGGTGTGCAGCGGCACACGGCCCTCGCGGTAGAACTCCGAACGGCTCATCTCGGCGCCGCCGAGACGACCGGAGCACTGGACCTTGATGCCCTTGGCGCCGGACTTCATGGTGCCCTGCATCGACTTGCGCATGGCACGGCGGAAGGAGACGCGGGAGGACAGCTGCTCCGCGACGCCCTGAGCCACGAGCTGGGCGTCCAGCTCGGGGTTCTTGACCTCGAGGATGTTCAGCTGGACCTGCTTGCCGGTCAGCTTCTCGAGGTCGCCGCGGATGCGGTCGGCCTCGGTGCCACGGCGGCCGATGACGATGCCGGGGCGGGCGGTGTGGATGTCAACGCGGACGCGGTCGCGGGTGCGCTCGATCTCGACCTTGGAGATGCCGGCGCGCTCCATGCCCTTCGTCATCATGCGACGAATGGCGACGTCTTCCTTGACGTAGTCCTTGTACAGCTTGTCGGCGTACCAGCGGGACTTGAAGTCCGTGCTGATGCCGAGGCGGAACCCGTGCGGGTTAACCTTCTGGCCCATTACCGGGTCCCTTCCTTGCTGCTGACGACCACGGTGATGTGGCTGGTCCGCTTGCGGATCCGGTAGGCACGGCCCTGGGCGCGCGGACGGAACCGCTTCAGGGTCGGGCCCTCGTCAACGTACGCCTCGCTGATGACGAGGTCGTCCACGTTGGAGTGGTTGTAGTTGTGCGCGGCGTTGGCAATGGCGCTGTCGAGCACCTTGCCGACCGGCACGGTCGCGGCCTGCGGAGCGAAACGCAGGACCGCCTGGGCCTCCGTGGCGTTCAGGCCACGGATGAGGTCCACCACGCGGCGGGCCTTCATGGGCGTGACGCGGATGTACCGCGCCTGGGCCCTGGCTTCCATGGTTGTCCCCTTGCTGGTGTCAGTCATTGAGTCGGTAATCTCGCCGGCGACTAGCGACGCTTCGACTTGCGGTCGTCCTTGACGTGACCGCGGAAGGTACGCGTCGGCGCGAACTCGCCGAGCTTGTGGCCGACCATCGACTCGGTGACGAACACCGGGACGTGCTTACGGCCATCGTGCACCGCGATCGTGTGGCCGAGCATGGCCGGGAAGATCACGGAGCGACGGGACCAGGTCTTGATGACGTTCTGGGTACCCGCCTCGTTCTGCGCGTCCACCTTCTTGAGAAGGTGGCCGTCAATGAAGGGGCCCTTCTTGAGACTGCGCGGCATCTGACCTGCTCCTAGCGCTTCTTGTTGGTCTTGCGGCGGCGCACGATGAGGGCGTTCGAAGCCTTCTTCGGGCTACGAGTGCGACCCTCCTTCTGGCCCCACGGCGAGACCGGGTGGCGACCACCGGAGGTCTTACCCTCACCACCACCGTGCGGGTGGTCGATCGGGTTCATGGCCACACCACGCACGGTCGGGCGAACGCCCTTCCAGCGCATACGGCCGGCCTTGCCCCAGTTGATGTTCGACTGCTCGGCGTTGCCGACCTCGCCGACGGTCGCGCGGCAGCGCGCGTCGACCAGGCGGATCTCACCGGAGGGCATGCGCAGGTGCGCCATCTTGCCCTCACGCGCCAGCAGCTGAATGCCGGCACCGGCGGAGCGGGCCATCTTGGCACCGCCACCGGGACGCAGCTCCACCGCGTGGATGGTCGTACCGACCGGGATGTTGCGAAGCGGCAGGTTGTTACCGGGCTTGATGTCGGCGCCAGCGCCGTTCTCGATCCGGTCACCCTGCGCGATGCCGCGCGGCGCGATGATGTAGCGCTTCTCGCCGTCCGCGTAGTGCAGGAGCGCGATGCGCGCGGTGCGGTTCGGGTCGTACTCGATGTGCGCGACCTTGGCCGGCACGCCGTCCTTGTCGTGACGACGGAAGTCGATCACGCGGTAGGCGCGCTTGTGTCCGCCACCCTGGTGACGAACGGTGATCCGACCGGCGTTGTTACGGCCGCCCTTGCTGTGCAGGGGGCGAACCAGCGACTTCTCCGGCGTGGACCGCGTGATCTCTACGAAGTCGGCCACGCTGGAGCCACGACGGCCCGGCGTAGTCGGCTTGTACTTGCGGATGCCCATTTGGCTCTCTCGTCCTCGTCCTTATCGACGATCACGATCTCCGTTAGGAGACCGGACCACCGAAGATGTCGATGCGGTTGCCCTCGGCCAGCGTCACGATGGCGCGCTTGGTGTCCTTGCGCTTGCCAAAGCCCGTCTTGGAGCGCTTGCGCTTGCCCTGACGGTTGATCGTGTTGACAGCCTCGACCTTGACCGAGAAGACCGCCTCGACGGCCTGCTTGATCTGGGTCTTGTTGGCGCCCGGCGACACGATGAACGTGTACTTGTTCTCGTCGAGAAGGCTGTAGCTCTTCTCGGAGATGACCGGCTTCACCAGGACGTCACGGGGGTCCGTGAACGTCTTGCTCGTAACGTCGCTCATCAGGCGGCGCTCCCTTCGAGCTCGCCCTCAGCGGCAACGGCCTTGGCGGACGCGGCCGGACCGGCCACGAAACGCTCGAAGGCGGCCTGGGTGAAGACCACATCGTCGGAGACGAGCACGTCGTAGGTGTTCAGCTGACCGGCGTCCAGGATGTGCACGTTCGGCAGGTTGCGAGCGGACTTGAGGCCCAGCTCGTCCGCGCGCTCGACGACCAGGAGGACGTTCTTGCGCTCGGTGATCTTGCCGAACAGGCTCTTGGCGGCCTTGGTCGACGGCGCCTCGGTCGCGGTCACGTCGGTGATGACGTGGATGCGGTTGTGGCGGGCCCGGTCGGTGAGCGCACCGCGCAGGGCGGCGGCGATCATCTTCTTCGGGGTCCGCTGCGAGTAGTCGCGCGGCACGGGACCGTGCACAACGCCACCGCCGGCGAACTGCGGCGCACGGGTCGAGCCCTGACGGGCGCGGCCGGTGCCCTTCTGGCGGTACGGCTTCTTGCCGCCGCCGCGGACCTCGCCACGAGTCTTGGTCTTGTGGGTGCCCTGACGGGCCGCAGCGAGCTGCGCCACGACGACCTGGTGCATCAGCGGAACGCTGACCTTCGCGTCGAAGATCTCGGCCGGCAGCTCAAGGCTGCCGGTCTTGTCGCCCGAGGGCGACAGGATGTCAATGGTGCTCATATCCTCACAGCCCCTTCGCCGCGGTGCGGACGAGGACGAGGCCGCCGTTCGGGCCCGGGATTGCGCCCTTGATCAGGAGCAGCCCCTTCTCCGCGTCAACGGCATGGATGGTCAGGTTCTGGGTGGTCACACGCTCGTGGCCCATCCGGCCGGCCATCCGTACGCCCTTGAACACACGACCCGGGGTGGCGCAGCCACCGATCGAGCCGGGCGAGCGGTGCTTGCGCTGCACACCGTGACCGGCGCCGAGGCCCCGGAAGTTGTGGCGCTTCATGACACCGGCGAAGCCCTTGCCCTTGGAGGTGCCGGTCACGTCGACCTTGACACCCGCCTCGAACAGCTCCGCGGTGATCTCCTGGCCCAGGGTGTACTCGGACGCGTCCGAGGTACGGAGCTCGACCAGGTGGCGACGCGGGGTGACACCGGCCTTGGCGAAGTGACCCGCGAGGGGCTTGTTCACCTTGCGGGGGTCGATCTCGCCGAAGCCGATCTGGACGGCGTCGTAGCCGGCCGGGCTGTCGGCGGTGTGGACCTGGGTCACGACATTGGGCCCAGCCTTGACGACGGTCACCGGAACGATCCGGTTGTTCTCGTCCCAGACCTGGGTCATGCCGAGCTTCTCGCCCAGGATGCCCTTAATCTGCTTAGCCATCTTCGGTGTGCCTCTCAGAGCTTGATCTCGATGTCGACACCAGCCGGCAGGTCGAGACGCATCAGCGAGTCAACCGTCTTCGGCGTGGGGTCGAGGATGTCGATCAGACGCTTGTGAGTGCGCATCTCGAAGTGCTCGCGCGAGTCCTTGTACTTGTGCGGCGAGCGGATGACGCAGTACACGTTCTTCTCAGTGGGCAGCGGCACCGGGCCCGCGACCTGCGCACCAGTGCGAATGACGGTCTCGACGATCTTCTTCGCCGAGGAGTCAATCACCTCGTGGTCGTAGGCCTTGAGCCGGATGCGGATCTTCTGTCCCGCCATGGCTACTCAGTAGTCCTTTGTGTCGTCTGCTGCTTCTACGGCCGGATTCATCCAGGTGGACTGTGTCCGGTGGTGCCCCTGGGTGGTTACCTCCGACCCCCGCGCTCGGGCGTGTCGCCCTGTCGCTTGCAAAAAATCCGACACGAGGTTTCCCTCTGCGGATTTCCCACGGGATCGGTGAGGTCTTGCACCCACCAGGCGCCGGATCGAGGCCCCGCCCACGCTTCCCGGAAGATTCCCGTACGTCCGCCCCGCAGCTGCCGCGGTGTCGATTTCACACCACTGCATTCACATACTTCACGTGAACACATGAACGGCCATCACGGGAACGACGAGTACTTGGGACTCGCTTCCAGTCCTCCCGGCGGGAGGCGCGCAGCATCGGCACTCAACCGAGCAACTTGGACATACTGCCACATGGAGCAGCAACAAAGCCAATCGGGGCCGGTGAGGTCTCCCTCACCGGCCCCGGTCCCGCCCGTGCGGACTACTTGTTCTGTTCCTTCAACCAGGGGGCCTGCCGGCCGCAGACCGCCGGCCAGTCCTCGGTGCTCACGTTGGCGCACCAGATGAAGCCCTTGTCCGTCTCCGGCTTCCAGTCCTTCGTGATGATGTCCGCGCACTTCGCCACCGGGGAGAACTTCGGGCAGGTGCCGTCCTTCTTCTTGATCGTGTGAGCCCGCCAGGCGTCCAGGCCCATGCTGTTGGTGGACTCCGCCTGCGGCATGTAGCGGTCCACCGACCAGGAGGCACCCATCGTCGCGAACAGGGCCATCGCGCAGATCAGGCCGGCGGCCAGCTGCCGGGTGACCCGGCGCGGGATGGCCGGCCCGTCGGCCGTGCGACCGCTGGAGCGCAGAGTCCGTTCCAGCCAGCCGGCGCCGCGCTCCAGGCCGGCCATCAGCCCCACCACGGCGAGGATCAGCAGGCAGTACATGATGATCCAGGTGGTCCGCGGGTACAGCTGGATCATCTGGGAGTGCGCCATGTGCGAGGCGAACCAGAACCGCAGCAGCCAGGCTCCGGCCAGCACCGCCGCCGCCACCCGGACCACCATGTTGCGCAGGCCCAGGCCCACTCCGATGCCGACCGCCGCGATCAGCATGATCGCGAAGCCGGTCTGGCCGGCCAGCTCGCCCGACTGCGGCCAGTTGTGGTAGGTCAGCTGGCCGTTGCGGTCCGACATCCAGCCGAGCACGTACGCCGGGTCGACGTAGTTCACGATGTAGGCGTACCGGTCCGGGGTGTCGGCGCCGAGCTTCACGATCTGGTAGAGCAGCGGGGAGCCGATGGCCCCGGCGGTCACCACGGTCGTGGCCAGGAACAGCAGGCCCCGGCGGACGGTCTGCCGGCCGCGCCGCCACGGGAAGACGAAGAGGGTCAGCAGGAACACGCCCGGCGCCGACCACAGGTACCAGCCCGAGTACCAGAGGAACAGCACGCCGAAGACGATGCCGAAGCCCGCGCCGCGCAGCAGCAGCGACCGGGTCGACAGCTCCCCCGCCCGGCGCAGCTCGCGCAGGCAAGCCGCCAGCAGCGGCAGCAGGACGATCATCGTCACGTGGCTGTACGGGCGGATCGGGTCCAGGAACACCAGCGCGGACGGGACGGCGATGGCCAGCGCCCAGAACGGCCGCAGCATGAGCCGCCAGGCCAGGTAGCTCATCGGTCCGACCAGGGCGCTGCAGACGATCTGCAGGTCGTGCAGGGCGAAGCCGGCGCCGCCGACCCCGCCGTAGCGGATCTCCGACCAGAGCGCCACGGCCGCCGGGAAGAGCGGCGGGTAGACGCCGGAGATCCCCTTGTCGTGCATCATCGACGTGGCCATGTCGACCAGCACACTCGGGTCGCCCTCCTGCCCGCCGAGCGGCCAGGGGGTGCCGCGCAGGGCGACGACCACACCGCCGGCGACGACGCCCGTCGCCAGGCCGGCCAGCGCCGCGCAGACCAGCCGCTGGACCAGCCCGTGCCGGCGCAGTCCGCCCCGGTAGGCGGTGTAGACCAGCACCGCCAGAATCGGCAGGCCGATCATCGCCGCGTACTGCTGGATCTTGGCCAGGCCGCTGACCTGTCCGATCCGGTTCAGCGGGTTCACGCTGATGTGCCGGCAGAGCAGGGTGAAGCCCAGGGCCGCCACCACGCTGACCAGGACCTCACCGGCCACCAGCACCCAGCGGCGATCGATCCACCGGGCGCCGGGCGAGCCGGCCGCCGCGCCGTCGGAGCGGGTCGTGCCGCTCCCGTCGGGGGAAAGCTCCGATCCGCTGGGCCGGTCGGTTGCCAGATCGGTCATGTCGCTTCACTTCCATAGGGCTGCGGAGGTCTGCTGAGCGGTGCCGGGCAGGTTCGGCTCTGTGGACAGTACCGCCCGGTGAAAGCGTGCCGGGACACCACTGCCGGAACCGGCGCCGTGGGTGCTTCGGCCGGCGGGGCGGGACACCCCGAAGCCGGGCTGCCGACGCATACCGCATAGATATACCCCACCCACCGGCGAAAGGCATATGCAGTTCACCGTCATATTGAGCCGCGGCCGGGCCGCAACACGGGCCCGGGCTGCTAGGACGCCCGGTTCGACCCGCGGGGGAGGTCGGTATGGATTGTGGACATGTCACCACCATCCCTCCGGATCGCCACCGAAGTGTGCCATGCACCCCTGACCCGGGCCAGCGCGATCAAGGGGGCGTCAGGCCGTGATTCACACGGGGAACGCCCGCCCGGGAGGGGACCCTGACGGCTTTTCGCCAGTTTGCGCGCACTTTGCCATTCACCGGCCCCGGACCGCTCGCCCAGCAGCCAACCGGCGGGAGGTGGCGTGATCGTCCCCTGGCAGAATCAATCGAGCAAGTGAGCAACCGGCCCGAGATGATCCTGTCAGTTCGTCCCCAATCGACCGCCCCGGCCACTAAGGACCCAGTAGTGACGAGCCTCCAGACCGCGTCCGTCGCGGCCGATCACCAGCGGAGCCCGCTGCCGCAGAGGGGCGGGACGCGCAACGAGCGCGCCGGCGTCCGTCTCCTGGTAGCCGAGGCCCTGGTCGCCGTCGCGGCTTCGCTGCTGATCACCTGCCTCGCCCGGTTCATCGCGCTGGACCCGATGTCCCGGATCGGGCAGGTCAGCGGCCTCGCCGCACTGCAGCTCCAACTGCTGCTGCTGCTCGGCGTCATCCTGCTGGTCTGCATCCCGGCCATGCGCCGGTGGCCCGAAGCGCCGCTGCGGTTCGCGGCGGCGGGCGTCGCCGGGCTCGCCTCCGGCGTCACCGCGGCCGGCATCTCGCTCGCGCTGCGCGACACCACCTGGCCGCTCAACGGCCAGCGCGGCGACGCGGGCGCGCTCCAGGCGTGGGCCGGCGCCCTGATGGACGGCAAGCCGCTCGACGGCGCCTACCCCCCGATGTTCCCGCACCTGGTGGCCTGGACGGCCGAGTACCTCACCGGCGGCGACACCGGCCACTCCATGAAGCTGGTCTCCCTCCTCTTCACGGCCCTGCTCGGCCCGGTCGCCTACCTGTCCTGGCGGCTGCTGCTCCCGCCGCTGTGGGCGCTGGGCATCGGCGTCACCGCGTCGCTGCCGATGATGCAGCCCTACAAGCCGTACGCCAACCTCGTCCTGGTCGCCCTGGTACCGCTGCTCGGCAAGCTGATCCAGCTACTCCAGCGCTCCGCCGAACTCCCGCGCAGGCGCGCCGCGTTCGAGGGCGCCGCGCTGGGCCTGGCGATCGGCCTGCTGTTCATCCTCTACTCGGGCTGGTTCGTCTGGTCCGCGCTCGGCGTCATCGTGCTGGCGGTCGCGGTCGTGCTCCGGGTCCGGCGGGACGCCGGGACCCAGGCCCTGGTGACCGCGGGCACCACCATCCTCGCCACCTCCGCGGTCTTCCTCGCGGTCGCGGGCACCTATCTGGTGCGCCTGCTCTCCTCGGCCGGATCGACCGTCGACCGGTACTGCTACTTCGACACCTACGTCGAGCCGACCTACTTCGCGATGTGGCGCGACGACCTGCCGGGCTCGGACCAACTGAGCACCTGGCCGATCCCGGGCGAGCTCGGCGGGGTCGGGGTCTTCTCCCTCCTGCTGCTCGTCGGCCTCGGCTTCGCGCTGGTGCTCGGCGTCGACCGGGCCGCGGTCCTCGTCACTGCCGCCTGCGCCGGCAGCGCCCTGCTGATGCGCTACTGGTACGCCTCCCACATGGAGCGGGACCAGGCGGTCATGCTCTACCCGCGGACCAGCATCCAGCTGCTCTACTGCCTGCTCGTGCTCACCGGCCTCGCCGGCTGGCTGGCCGTCGGCCGCCGGTCGGCCCGCCGAGCGGCGGCCGGAGCCGCAGCTTCCGTTCCGCCGTTCCCGGGGCTCGCCCCGCGGGCGGTCGCGCTGGGCGTGCTCTGCTCCCTCGGCCTGCTCTTCGGGATGGCCGGCTCGGCCACCGCCGACCGGTACATGCCGAACAACCGCGGCGGCACCAGCACCGGTGACCTCGCCTGGCGGGCCCAGATCACCGCCGGCCCCGACGGAAACTGCTCCAGGTACGCACCGAACGGGCAGTGCCGGCCGCCGGTCGACGTGTCCCCGCTGATCAGGCCGGTGCCTGACCGCGGCATCCTGGACTGCATGACCGACGGTCCCTCCCCGGTCTCCGACGGCCGGCCGAAGCCGGTCCGCTGACCCGGACACGGAACGAGCCCGGGCCCCCCCCTTCAACGAGGGGGGCGAATGCCTGCCCTGGCCTGAAAAACCACCCCGCCGCCGTAACGCTCTCCATAGAGGAAGAGCG
>NZ_JBVJCO010000025.1:105930-114670 GCF_055588525.1 Kitasatospora sp. NPDC041988 | reverse complement strand
GCTTGACCGCGGCGTCCGGAACGCCACGACTGAGGGCCCCTCCCGGTTCTCCCACGCCGGACCGAACCCGTTCTGTGACCCCGAACCTGGAACGAGCCCGGTCCCACCGCGCAGGCGGTGGGACCGGGCTCGTTCCGTGTCCGGAAATCCGGCCAGGCCCTAGTGGCGCTGCCCAGAGGTGAACGCGTGCTTGGCCAGCACCTTGACGCCGGCGCTCTGGCCCCGGCGCAGGGCACCCGGGAGCATCGTGATGGCGTGGAAGCGCGAGGCACTGCGCACCCGGGCCGCACGCGCCGCCTTGGGCCAGCCGCGGGCGTCCATCCGCTCGGCCACCGCGTTGAAGTAGCGCTCCGCCTCGGTGAAGCGGGTACCGGAGAAGGCCTGCACCGAGGACTCGCTGACCGCGTGCCGGCGGTACTGGAAGACGGTGGTGGTGTTGTCCACCATCATCGTCTCGCCGCGCTCCAGCAGGTCGACCACCAGCGCCAGGTCCTGGATCACCGAGTACTCGTCGCGGAAGTTGACCGCGCGCAGGGCCTCGCCCCGCCAGCAGATCGACGGGAAGTACAGCCAGTTGCCGCGCAGCACGCTGGCCGCCAGCTCCTCGCCGCCCATCAGCCGCCGGCCCTTGACGTTCGGGGCGTACAGCTTGCCCTTCACGTTGTCGGCCAGGCCGTAGGTGACCACACCGTCGCCGTCGATCACCTCGACGCCCGGCTGCACCATGCCCAGGTCCGGGTTGTCCTTGAGGATCGCCCGGACGGTCTCCAGGTAGTGAGGGTGCAGCAGGTCGTCGCAGCCCATGATGACCACGTGGTCGGCCGTGGAGAGCTCCACGCACTTCTGGAAGTTCTTGGTGATCCCGAGGTTCTGCTCGTTGCGCAGGTAGCGCACCCGGTCGTCACCGAGCTCGGCGAACCAGCCCGGGACGTCCGGCTCCTTGCCGTCGTCGACGACGGTGAGCCGGAGGTCCGGGTCGCTCTGGCCCAGGATGCTGCGTACCGCGGCCTGCATCAGGGCCACATCGCCGTAGTACGGCAGCATGAACTCGAAGGTGGCCATGACGGTCAGACTCCGCTGCGGTCGGCCGGGGCCGAGACCGGGAGGTCCAGGTCGAACCGCTCCTCGTTCAGCCGGGCGCCCTCGTTGATCGCCACGGTCCGGGCGAGGTCGGTGAGCTTCTTCTCCAGCGAGCGGAAACGCAGGAAGGTGTTCAGCGTCAGGAAGCCCATGGCCAGGACCATCACGTACAGCACCAGGTCGGTGCCGCGGCCGACGCCCATCTTGTGGGCGACCCAGGTCACGTCACTGGGACGCAGGATCGCGTAGATGTTCGCGATCACGAAGACGGAGAAGGCGATGCGCTTCCAGGCCCGGGTGTTCGCTGCGTCC
Source organism: Kitasatospora sp. NPDC041988 (assembly GCF_055588525.1). Classification (NCBI taxonomy): domain Bacteria; kingdom Bacillati; phylum Actinomycetota; class Actinomycetes; order Kitasatosporales; family Streptomycetaceae; genus Kitasatospora; species Kitasatospora sp. NPDC041988. The sequence continues at coordinate 113,278 of NZ_JBVJCO010000025.1, read as the reverse complement.
CAGCGCCGGATGAACATGAACGCAAGGGAGACCGCGCCCAAGATCAGAACCAGCTGGATCCAGAAGTAGTTCATCGGCGGCCACGCTCCCGAAGCGAAATGTCGAAGATGATGTTGACGCCGTTGATCAGGGACTGACCCTTGGCGCGTGAGTAGTCGGTGTAGAGGATGTCGACCGGGAGCTCCGCCACCCGGAGATCGGCTCCGGCGAGGAAGCTGACGATCTCCGAGGCGTGGGCCATGCCGTTCATGGTGATCCGCAGCCGGCTGGCCGCCTCACGGTTGAGGACCCGCAGGCCGTTGTGCGAGTCGGTGAGCTTGAGCTTGCGCGCGGTGGGGCTGACCGTCGCGGCCGTCCGCAGGACGACCCGCTTGATCCACGGCACCTGGCCGTTCTGCTCGATGAAGCGCGAGCCGAGAACCACGTCGGCCTCGCCCGCACGGAGCACCGCGACCATCTTCTCGACGTCGGCGGTCTGGTGCTGGCCGTCCGCGTCGAAGGTGGCGAAGTACTTGGCGTCGGGCTGGGCGAGCGCGTAGGCGAGGCCGGTCTGCAGCGCCGCGCCCTGGCCGAGGTTGACCGGGTGCCGCACCAGGTGCGCACCGGTGGTCATGATGTGCTTGGCGGAGTCGTCCGCACTGCCGTCATCGACCACAACGATGTTGGGGAACGTCTTGCGCGCTCCCTCCACAACGTCAGCGATCACCTGGCCTTCGTTGTAGGCCGGGATCACCAGCCAGACATCGTCGTACTGGGACACGGGGGCTCCATGTTCGGGGTGTCGCCCGCGCTCGTGCGCGGCAATCTGTATATCGGGGGCCGATGCGGTCATTCGGCGACCACTCCGGTACTCAGGGTAGGCACAGCCTGCTCCGACGTGCTCTGCGCGGGACCGGCCTGGTTCGCCGTCGAACCGGGGAAGCTGCGCCTGAGCGCCGCCAGCATACCGAGCACGGTGGCCACCGATCCGGCCGCGTAGGCCAGGATCACGCGGGTGGACACCTCGCCCGGCAGGAAGGTGACCCCGGCGAGGACCACGGTGCCGACCGCCCAGCAGAGCAGCTGGAGGTTGTGCCGCTTGAATACCATCAGCGCCTGGCCGAGCACCATCGCGAACATGTACGCCACGGTGCCGGCGGACATCCAGAAGAAGTCGAGGCACCCGAGCACCGGCTTGGCGCCGAACAGCACCTGGATCAGCCAGGGGCCGAGGGCCACCGCCGGGATCCCGCCGAGCACGCCGAGCAGGCCGACCACGGCGCCGATCCGGCGGAGCATGCCGCTGAAGGCCGCGCGGTCGCCGACCGCGATCGCCGCGGACAGCCCGTTGAGCAGCGAGGCCTGGAGCGAGCCGAACACGAAGAGCGGGACCCGGGCCAGCACCAGCGCGTTGAGCAGCGCCGCGATCAGGGCCGAGTCCGACGGGGCGAGCAGCTTGGTGCTCACCACCGCGGCGTTCACGACGACCTGGGAGAGCAGGGTCGAGCAGATCAGCAGGCCGAGCCCGGAACAGAGCTCGGACCAGGGGATCCGCGGCCCGGTCTTGACCACCCGCAGCAGCGCGGGCAGCGTCACCACGGTGGCGGCGATCGGCGCGACAGCGAGGATCAGGCTGAACGCGAGCGCGGAGTGGACGCCGGCCACGCCGCAGGCGAAGGCGAGCCCGATCCGCAGACCGCCGTCGATGCCGAGCTGGGTGCCGTAGGCACCGAACCGGCCGAGGCCGGCCAGCACCCCGCGGGTGAGGTAGCAGACCGCCATGCCGGCGAACGCGCCGCCCAGCGCGAGCACCAGCGAGCGGTCGCCGTGGAACATCACGTCGGCGATCTTCCCCGAGCCGGCGCCGAGCGCCAGCAGGACGGTGCCGAGGATCGCCCCCGTCAGCAGGGTGGCCCGGCGCAGGACCGGCGCGGCGCCGTGGCCGAGCGCGGCCCGGGCGGCGACGATCCGGGTGAGCTCCTGCTCGATCGGGAAGAACACGCCGATGCCGACGGACATCACGATCGTCCAGAGCAGTGAGACGTTCGCCATGTCGTCGACCGACAGGCTGTGGCCCGCCACACCGAGGTGGATGTACGAGGCGGCGCCGAGCACGACGGTGCCGCCGGCCACCGCCAGGGTTCCCGGCGGTAGCGCGGCGGCCACCTTCGTCAGCGGATTCTTCACTGAGATCTGTCGCTCTCGGTCGTCCGGGCCGCTGTGGCCAGTTCGGTGAAGACGGGCGTGCCGAGCGCCTCGGCGAGCTGGTCACGCCAGTCGGGCAGCGGGCTCAGGCCGGCGGCCGCCCAGCGCTCGTGGCCCAGCACGCTGAACGCGGGCCGGACGGCCGGGGTGACGAAGGCCGCGGAGGTGGTCGGGCGGATCCGCTCCGGGTCCAGCCCGCTCAGCCGGTACGTCTCGCGGGCCAGCCCGAACCAGGTGGTCCGGCCGCTGCCGGTGCCGTGGTAGACCCCGGCCGGGGCCTGTCCGGCGAGCGCGGCCAGGCCGAGCGCGACGAGCTGGCGGGCGAGGGCGAGCGACCAGGTCGGCTGGCCCTGCTGGTCCTCCACCACGTCGAGGGTGTCGCGCTGGGTGGCGAGCCTGAGCATGGTGGCGACGAAGTTCTTGCCGTGCTCGCCGTACAGCCAGGCGGTGCGCACGACGTAGCCGTGCTCCGGGAGGAGCTCGGCCACGGCCTGCTCCCCCACCAGCTTGCTGCGGCCGTAGGCGTTGACCGGGCCGGTCGGCGCGGTCTCGGCGTACGGCTCGGTGGCGTCGCCGGGCAGCACGTAGTCCGTGGAGACGTGCAGCAGCCGGGCACCGGTCTTGGCACAGGCGGCGGCCAGGTGGCGCACGCCGGTTCCGTTGACGGCGGTGGCGGCCTCCTCGGCGCTCTCGGCGCCGTCGACGTTGGTCCAGGCCGCGCAGTTGACGACGACGTCGTGGCCCTCGACGGCGGCCAGCACGGCCGCCGCGTCGGTGATGTCGAGGTCGGCCCGGCCGAGGGCGGTGACCTCGGCGGTCCCGTCCGCGGCCAGGACCGCGAGCAGGTCCCGGCCGAGCATCCCGGCCGCGCCGGTGACGAGCCAGCGGACCTGACCGGAGGCGTTGGAGGTCACTTCTCCAGAGCCGCCTTCGTCTTCAGCGGCTCCCACCAGGCGCGGTTCTCGCGGTACCAGGCGATGGTGGCGGCGAGGCCGTCCTCGAAGCGGACCTGCGGCTCGTAGCCGAGCTCCTCGCGGATCTTGCTGATGTCGATCGAGTAGCGCAGGTCGTGGCCCTTGCGGTCGGCGACGTGCTCGACCATGTCCCAGCCGGCGCCGGCGGCCTCGAGCAGCAGCCCGGTGAGCTCCTTGTTGGTGGCCTCGGTGCCGCCGCCGATGTTGTAGACCTCACCGGCGCGGCCGCCGCGCATGACCAGCTCGATGCCCCGGCAGTGGTCCGAGACGTGCAGCCAGTCGCGGACGTTGCCGCCGTCGCCGTACAGCGGCACCTTCTTGCCGTCGATCAGGTTGGTGGTGAACAGCGGGATGACCTTCTCCGGGAACTGGTAGTGCCCGTAGTTGTTGGAGCAGCGGGTCACCACGACGTCCATGCCGTGCGTGCGGTGGTAGGCCAGCGCCAGCAGGTCCGAGGAGGCCTTGGAGGCCGAGTACGGGGAGTTCGGCACCAGCGGCCACTCCTCCGTCCAGGAGCCCTCGTTGATCGAGCCGTACACCTCGTCGGTGGAGATGTGCACGAAGCGGCCGACGCCGTGCTTGCGGGCGGCGTCCAGCAGGACCTGGGTGCCGACCACGTTGGTCAGCACGAAGGGGCCGGCACCCGCGATCGAGCGGTCCACGTGGGACTCGGCCGCGAAGTGGACCACGACGTCGTGGCCGGGCATGACCTGATCGACGGCGTCGGCGTCGCAGATGTCACCGCGGACGAAGGAGTAGCCGCTGTGGCCCGCCACGGGCGCCAGGTTGGCCTCGACGCCCGAGTACGTGAGCTTGTCGAAGACCGTGATCTGGTCAGTGGTGTCGGCGCCCAGAAGCTGGCGGACGAATTCAGAACCGATGAAGCCGGCACCGCCGGTCACGAGGATGCGCATAGTGCGGCGTAGTCTACCGTCGCGCCGGTGCCCCTACCGACCCGGGCCTCACCTGCTGCTCCGGACTCGAATAAGGTGCACGCATGCGTGGAATCCTTCTGGCCGGCGGCACCGGCTCGCGGCTCTGGCCGCTGACCCGGGCGGTGTCGAAGCAGCTCCTCCCGGTCTTCGACAAGCCGATGATCTACTACCCCCTCTCGACCCTTGTGATGGCGGGGATCAGCGAGATCCTGATCATCACCACCCCGAACGACAGGGAGCAGTTCGAGCGCCTGCTGGGCGACGGCTCCCAGTTCGGTCTCCGCCTGGAGTACGCCGTCCAGGAACGCCCCGAGGGCATCGCCCAGGCCTTCGTGCTGGGCGCGGACTTCATCGGCGACGAGCCCGTCGCGCTGATCCTCGGCGACAACATCTTCCATGGCAGCGGCCTCGGCACCCGGCTCGCCGAGCACACCGACGCCAAGGGCGGCCGGGTCTTCGCCTACCCGGTGGCCGACCCGACCGCGTACGGCGTGGTGGAGTTCGACGAGGACGGCCAGGTCATCTCCATCGAGGAGAAGCCGACCGAGCCCAAGTCCCGTTACGCCGTTCCCGGCCTGTACTTCTACGACAACCGCGTGGTCGAGATCGCCCGCGGCCTGAAGCCCAGCGCCCGCGGCGAGCTGGAGATCACCGCCGTCAACGAGGCCTACCTGCAGGCCGGCGACCTCCACGTGACGATCCTCGACCGGGGCACCGCCTGGCTGGACACCGGCACGTTCGTCTCGATGGTGCAGGCCTCGGAGTTCGTCCGGGTCATCGAGGAGCGCCAGGGCTTCAAGATCGGCTGCATCGAGGAGGCGGTCTGGCGGGCCGGCCTGATCGACGACGTGCAGCTGCGCGAGCTCGCCGAACCGCTGCTCAAGAGCGGCTACGGCCAGTACCTGGTGGCGCTGCTGGACGAGGAGAGCGCCCGGTGAAGTTCAACGAGCTGTCCATCGAGGGCGCTTGGGAGATCACCCCCCAGCTGCACGGCGATCCTCGTGGTCTGTTCACCGAGTGGTTCCGCTTCGACAAGCTGGCCGAGGTGGTCGGCCACCCGCTGCGGCTGGCCCAGGCCAACCTCTCGGTCTCCAGCCGCGGTGTCGTGCGCGGAATCCACTTCGCCGACGTCCCGCCCGGTCAGGCCAAGTACGTGACCTGCGTGCGCGGCGCGGTGCTGGACATCATCGTGGACCTGCGGGTCGGCTCGCCGACCTTCGGCCGCTGGGAGGGCGTGCGGCTCGACGAGGACGAGCGCAAGGCCGTCTACATCTCCGAGGGCCTGGGCCACGGCTTCTGCGCCCTCAGCGACGACGCGACGCTCAGCTACCTGTGCTCGGAGACGTTCAACCCGACCGGTGAGCACGGGGTGCACCCGCTCGACCCCGACCTCGCCATCGAGTGGCCGGCCGAGGCCCCGCAGCTCTCCGCCAAGGATGCCCAGGCGCCTTCGCTGGCCGAGGCCCTGGCGAGCGGCCTGCTGCCGGACTACAAGGCCGTCAAGGAGTTCACCGCGGGCCTGAGCAAGGCCTACCAGGCCTGACCCGGAGCTCCCGTACACAAGGGCCCGGCCGCATCAACTGCGGCCGGGCCCTTGGCCTTTGGGCGTCGAGCCGGCGCCCGGGCGGGCTCAGCGGCCGCGGAAGACCCAGACCTTCAGCAGGAGGAACCTGGCGACGGTGGCGAGCCCGTTGGCCGCCACAAGACCGGCCACCTCGACCGGCCGGGAGGCGTCCGGTGCCAGCGCGTCCAGCAGGGCGAGCGCGCCGCTGCTGAGCCCGAGCCCGATCAGGAAGGCCACCGCGCCCTGGAGCTGGTGGCGCAGGGCGCCCTCGTTGCCGGTGATCCCGAAGGTGAAGCGGCGGTTGGCGGCGGTGTTGGCGACCGCGCTCACCGCGAGCGCGATCAGGTTGGCGGCCTGCGCGCCGGTGAACCAGCGCGCGGCCACGAAGAGCAGCAGGTAGAAGACGGTGCTCAGAACGCCGATGACCAGGAAGGACGGCAGCTGACGCCGGGTGGTCCGGCCCGCCTCCGGCGGCCGGACCGGTTCGCCGGTGAAGGTCATCAGGAGTTTCCCTCCCGTTCTTCGTCGGCCGAGTCGTAGCCGACGAAGTACGCCGGGCGGGCCTGGACGGCCGAGTAGATCCGCCCGACGTACTCGCCGAGCATGCCGACGCAGCTGAGCTGCACGGCGCCGATGAAGAGCATCCCGATGAACAGCGAGGACCAGCCGGGCACCGTGGACCCGACCGCCCACGCGACGGTGGTGTAGATCGCCAGGCAGATGCAGACCAGGAAGCTCAGCAGCCCGAGCCAGGTGGCCAGCCGCAGCGGGGCGGCCGAGAAGTTGGTGATGCTGTCGAGGGCGAGCCGCACCATCTTGGTCAGCGGGTAGTGGGTGGCGCCGGCGACCCGCTCCTCGCGGACGTAGACCACCTCGCCGCTGGGGAAGCCCAGCCACGGCACCAGCAGCCGGTAGACCGGCTGGTGCTCGGGCAGCGCCTTGAGCGCGTCCACCGCAGCCCGGCTGAGCAGCCGGTAGTCGCCGGCCTGGCTGGGCATCCGCTTGCCGACGAGCTTGCGCATCAGCCAGTAGTAGGCGCCGGCCGTACGCCGCTTGAAGAAGCTGTCCGTCCCGCGGTCCCCGCGCACCCCGTAGACGATGTCGAGGTTCTCCTCGCGGGCGAGCGTGAGCATCTCCGGGATCTTCTCCGGCGGGTCCTGCAGGTCCGCGTCGATGCTCACGACGTAGTCGCCGAACGCCCGGTGGAGGCCGGCCTTGAGCGCGGCCTGGTGCCCGGAATTGCGGGAGAACCGGATGATCCGGAACTCGGGCCAGTCCTGCCGGATCTTCTGCATCAGCACCGGGGTGGCGTCGGTGCTGCCGTCGTCGACACCGACGACCTCGTAGTCGACCCCGAGCCCGTCCAGGATGGGACGCAGGCGCGCGACAGTCAGCGGAAGCGCCTCCTGCTCGTTGTAGATCGGCATGACGACCGACAACTGCGGCGCCCTCGACATGAGTTGGTCCCGCTTTCGGCTGGTGGGGCTGGATTACGGCCGACAATAGCAGTTGGCCGTGAGCCCCCTATGAGATCGATGAGCAGGGGATTAGCACCGCGCGGACCCCTCGGCGGGGGCCCGTCGGCACCGGCCGCGACGGCAGCGGGGGGGGGGGGGGGGGGGGGGGGGGGGGGGGGGGGGGGGGGGTGGGTTTTTTTGGGTTTTGGTGGGGTGGTGTTTCTTGGCTTTGCT
>NZ_JBVJCO010000025.1:24541-105920 GCF_055588525.1 Kitasatospora sp. NPDC041988 | reverse complement strand
AGGAGGAGAGGAGGGGGCACCCTCCCATCCCGTCCCTTCGGCTTCGCCCCGCCACACCCCACCCCACACTCCCACCCCCCCCCCCCCCCCCCCCCCCCCCCCCCCCGCGCTCGCTGTCATCGGCCCGGTGTTCGCGGGCCGGACGTCGCTCCGCGCTGTCAGTCCCCGGGGAAGCTGCGGTTCCACGGGTGGATCCAGTTGCTGCCGGGCTTGGCCACCACGGTGATCCGCGGCGCCGCACCGGCGAGGTCCTTGCGCGTCCGGTCGCCGGTGGCCGGGTCGGCGACCACGACGGTCATCGGCTCACCCAGCTTCTCGGCGGCTTTCCTCACATGGGCCAGGGCCGCCTGATACTCCTGCTCCGGACGCTCGGCGGCGCCGATGTTGACCCAGTGGGTCTCGTACAGCGGCAGCATGTCGCCCCCGCGTTCCCGCAGCAGCGCGGCGATCCAGGTGGACTTGAGGTTCTTGTAGTCGTCGTTGGAGTACAGGACTATCACCGGCTCGGAAATGCCGTCGAGGTCCTCCATGACGGTGGCGCCGTGCCGGGGGCCGATGTCGCTCCACGTCTCTCCCCGACTCCAGGCCGTCAGCGAGTTGTCGTGCCAGGCCGTGGGCGCGCCTTTGAAGGATGGCATACCCCACTGGACCCCGGCGAAGAGGCTGAGCGCAGTCGCCACCGAGAGCACCGAGAGGGCGGCGTCGCCCGCCCTGCGCTTCGTCGCGCTCACCCGGGCCGGCGACGTGGTCCGCAGCAGCGGGCCGACCGCGCCGAGCGAGACCAGGGCGATCACCACACCGGTGCCCGCGAGCTTCTCGAAGTAGTACGACACATGGCCGATCGTGTGCATCTGCCACCAGGCGAAGCCGCCGATGACCAGGCCGGAGCCGAGCACCAGCGCCAGGTGCGCCTGGCCCGTCCCGGTCCGGCGGCTGGTCGGTGCGGCTGCGGCGAGCAGGGCCAGCAGGAGGCCTCCGACCAGGATCGTCCGGTCCGCCCCGACGCTCGGGCCGCCCAGGTTGGAGGTACTGGCCACGTCGAGCTCGGAGAACACGGAGACCACGCTGGGCAGGCCGGCCAGGCCCAGCGTGACGACGCCGGCCAGGCCGTAGAGCAGCCAGGCCTTGCGGCGGAACCTCCTGCGATGGGCGACGAGGGTCACCACGACGGCGATGCCCGCGACGGCTCCGAAGAGGTTGTAGACGTAGGTGACGGTGATCAGGCCGAGCGCGGCGATCAGCACGAACTCGGGCGTCGGCATGGCGGGCCGCACCAGGAAGGCGACCGTCACGGCCACCATGAGCAGGCCGATGATCGTCGAGTCGAAGCCGTGCGTGACGAGGTCGGTGTAGTTGCTGGAGAACATCAGCGCCGCGACCGACCCGCACACCGCCGCGGCGCGCCAGCCGCGCAGTCGCGGTCCGCCGATCCAGCGGGCCGCCCACACCAGGGCCGCGCCCAGCAGGGCGTAGGCGGCAAGGATGTAGAGCAGGTAGCGGTTCATGGTGTCGAGCGTCGACCCCAGGTCCGTGGACGACCGGACCAGTGCGTCGACCCAGGCCAGCAGGAAGTGCGAACCCTGCGGGTACACCGCCTCGGCCGGCGACATCATGTACGCCTTGGCGGCCTCCTGGTGCAGGAAGTTGTAACCGCCGACGTGCTCGATCCCGACGAAGTAGGAGAAGTGGTTCAGCCGGTCCTCGGCCGTGGTCAGGAATTCCAGGCGCCAACCCGGCCCCTTGCCGGCCAGCGGGCGGTGCAGGTAGTGCCAGAGCCCGTAGGCGGTGCCGAGCACCAGGAGGTCGGAGGGCCGCGCCCGGAGCGGCAGCCGCGGCGCCCGGCGGCTCAGCCAGCCGGTCAGCGTCACGACGGTGAAGAGAACACCGGAGGTGGGGATCGGGGAGAGCCCCCACGGCCAGAGCGAGAACAGCAGGCCGAGGACCAGCACCCCGCCGGCGACGATCAAGGCCGCCGCCACCAGCCGGTCGAGCAGCACACCCCCCACCCGGATCAGGCAGCCGACCGCCAGAACGAGCAGCGGCAGCACCAGAACACCCAGGCCGGTCGCGATCAGCCCCGCAGGGAGGAGCCAGGAGGCCAGCAGAACGCCGAGGAGTAACGGGACACCACGGCCCGGCCCGCCGGCCGGGGGGTCCACAGGCGCGGGCACACTCTCCGATTCCGCCCCCTTGACAGAGGGGAGCGTGGCCGCCGTGGTGCGAAGTCTTTCCATCGGGACCCTGGGTTCCCATCCCTCTTCGGGCGCGCGGGCACCCCGCCCGTACGCCGCCAATGTCTGGCGATCATCGAGAAAGAATTCTTATACAACGCCAGAGGGCTTGGCGGAGATCATGCGATCTCCACCAAGCCCTCCTTGACCTAGCGCCAAGTGTCAGATCATCAATTACTTGAGGATCTTGGTGACCTGGCCGGCGCCGACGGTGCGGCCACCCTCACGGATGGCGAACTTGAGGCCCTCCTCCATGGCGATCGGCTGGATCAGCACGACCGTCATGGCGGTGTTGTCGCCCGGCATGACCATCTCGGTGCCCTCGGGGAGGGTCACGACGCCGGTCACGTCCGTGGTACGGAAGTAGAACTGCGGGCGGTAGTTGTTGAAGAACGGGGTGTGGCGGCCACCCTCGTCCTTCGACAGGATGTACGACTGGGCCTCGAACTCGGTGTGCGGGGTGACCGAACCGGGCTTGATGATGACCTGGCCGCGCTCGACATCCTCGCGCTTGATGCCACGGAGGAGCAGACCGACGTTCTCACCGGCCTGGCCCTCGTCGAGCAGCTTGCGGAACATCTCGATGCCGGTGACCGTGGTGGTGGTCTTGGTCTCCTTGATGCCGATGATGTCGACAGTCTCGTTGACCTTGAGGATGCCACGCTCGATACGACCGGTGACGACGGTGCCACGACCGGTGATCGTGAAGACGTCCTCGATCGGCATCAGGAACGGCTGGTCCACGGCGCGAGCCGGGGTCGGGATGCTCTCGTCGACCGCGTGCATCAGGCCGAGGAGCTTCTCGCCCCACTCCTTGTCGCCCTCCAGCGCCTTCAGCGCGGAGACGCGGACGACCGGCAGGTCGTCGCCCGGGAACTCGTACTCGGAGAGGAGCTCACGGACCTCGAGCTCGACGAGCTCCAGGATCTCCTCGTCGTCCACCATGTCGGCCTTGTTCAGGGCGACGACGATGTAGGGGACGCCGACCTGGCGGGCCAGGAGGACGTGCTCCTTGGTCTGCGGCATCGGGCCGTCGGTGGCGGCGACGACGAGGATCGCACCGTCCATCTGGGCCGCACCGGTGATCATGTTCTTGATGTAGTCCGCGTGACCCGGGCAGTCGACGTGGGCGTAGTGACGCGCCTCGGTCTGGTACTCGACGTGCGCGATCGAGATGGTGATACCGCGCTGCCGCTCCTCCGGCGCCTTGTCGATCTGGTCGAACGGCGTGAAGGGGTTGATCTCCGGGTACGCGTCGTGCAGCACCTTGGTGATGGCCGCGGTAAGGGTCGTCTTACCGTGGTCAATGTGACCGATGGTGCCGATGTTGACGTGGGGCTTCGTCCGCTCGAACTTCGCCTTCGCCACTGCAGTCCTCCTGAGGACAGTTCTGTACGCCGTGCTGACGTCAGTTGGTCTTTGATCGGGTTGGGTACGGGGCGCCCGGGAGCGCCCCATGCCGTCCCGCGGGTGGGGCGGAGGCCCCGGGAGAATCCGGTCGGATTCTCCCGGGTCGCCTCCTAATAGCCTAAGGGTTCGCAATCGTCCCGAATGTCGGGATGTCCTGCGGCCTCGGGTAGGGACTCGGCTCGCGCCGGTCCTTACTCGCCCTTGGCCTTGGCGATGATGTCGTCCGCCACGTTCCGCGGAACCTCGGCGTACGAGTCGAACTGCATCGAGTAGCTCGCGCGACCGGAGGTCTTGCTGCGCAGGTCACCGACGTAGCCGAACATCTCGGAGAGCGGCACCAGCGCCGAAACGACGCGGGCACCGTAACGCTCGTCCATGGACCGGATCTGGCCACGGCGAGAGTTGATGTCGCCGATCACATCGCCCATGTAGTCCTCGGGCGTGGTGACCTCGACGGCCATCATCGGCTCCAGCAGAGCCGGGGACGCCTTGCGAGCGCCCTCCTTGAAGGCCATCGAACCGGCGATCTTGAACGCGAGCTCGGAGGAGTCGACGTCGTGCGAGGCACCGTCGAGCAGCGTCACGCGGACACCCTGGAGCGGGTAGCCGGCGAGGACACCGAACTCCATGGCCTCCTGGCAGCCGGCGTCGACCGAGGGGATGTACTCCTTCGGAACGCGGCCACCGGTGACCTTGTTCACGAACTCGTAGCCCTCACCGGACTCGATCGGCTCGATCGCGATCTGGATCTTCGCGAACTGGCCGGAGCCACCGGTCTGCTTCTTGTGCGTGAAGTCGATACGCTCGACGGCCTTGCGGATCGTCTCGCGGTACGCGACCTGCGGCTTGCCGACGTTGGCCTCGACCTTGAACTCACGCTTCATACGGTCGACCAGCACCTCGAGGTGCAGCTCGCCCATACCAGCGATGATGGTCTGGCCGGTCTCTTCGTCGGTGTTGACCTGGAAGGACGGGTCCTCCTCGGCCAGCCGCTGAATCGCGGTGCCCAGACGCTCCTGGTCACCCTTCGACTTCGGCTCGATCGCGACGCGGATGACCGGGGCCGGGAAGTCCATGGACTCCAGGATGACCGGGTGCTTCTCGTCGCTCAGGGTCTCGCCGGTGGTGGTCTGCTTGAGACCCATGACGGCGACGATGTCGCCGGCGCCCACCGACTCGATCTCCTCACGCTTGTTCGCGTGCATGCGGTAGATCTTGCCGATGCGCTCCTTGCGGCCCTTCACCGCGTTGAGGACGGCGGTGCCGGCCTCAAGGCGCCCGGAGTAGATCCGGACGAAGGTGAGCTTGCCGAGGTGCGGGTCGGACATGATCTTGAACGCCAGAGCCGCGAGCGGCTCGTCGTCCGACGCCTTGCGGGAGATCTTGACCGTGTCGTCGCCGGGCTTGGTGCCCTCGATGGACTCGATGTCCAGCGGCGACGGGAGGTAGTTGACGACCGCGTCGAGCAGGGGCTGAACGCCCTTGTTCTTGAAGGCGGTGCCGCAGAAGATCGGCGTGAAGTCCGAGTTCAGCGTGCCCTTGCGGATCGCGGCGATCAGCAGCTCCTGGGGGACGTCCTCGCCCTCCATGGCGAGCTCCATCACCTCGTCGCTGACGTTCGACACGGTGTCCAGCAGCTTCTCGCGGTACTCCGCGGCCTGGTCGGCCAGCTCGGCCGGGATGTCGACGATGTCGTACATCTCGCCCTTGGCGGCCTCGGCCGTCCAGACCAGCGCCTTCATGCGGACCAGGTCGACAACGCCCTGGAAGTCCGACTCGGCACCGATCGGGAGCTGCATCACCAGCGGGGTCGCGCCGAGGCGCTCCACGATGGTGTCGACGCAGAAGAAGAAGTTCGCGCCCGTGCGGTCCAGCTTGTTGATGAAGCAGATGCGCGGGACGCCGTAGCGGTCAGCCTGCCGCCACACGGTCTCGGACTGGGGCTCGACACCGGCGACACCGTCGAACACCGTGACGGCACCGTCGAGGACGCGCAGCGAACGCTCCACCTCGACGGTGAAGTCGACGTGACCCGGGGTGTCGATGATGTTGATCGTGTTGTCAACGCCGTCGAGCGTCCAGTGACAGGTCGTCGCGGCCGACGTGATCGTGATGCCGCGCTCCTGCTCCTGCTCCATCCAGTCCATGGTGGCAGCGCCATCGTGGACCTCACCGATCTTGTACGAGACACCGGTGTAGAACAGGATCCGCTCGGTGGTGGTGGTCTTGCCCGCGTCGATGTGCGCCATGATCCCGATGTTGCGGACCCTGGCGAGGTCAAGGGAGGTTGCAGCCATGGTGGCTCGTTCTCTCTCTGTCTAGTGACGGGGTTGGGACTACCAGCGGTAGTGCGCGAAGGCCTTGTTGGACTCGGCCATCTTGTGGGTGTCCTCGCGACGCTTCACGGAAGCGCCCAGGCCGTTGCTGGCGTCGAGGATCTCGTTCATCAGGCGCTCGGTCATGGTCTTCTCGCGACGGGCGCGGGAGTAACCGACCATCCAGCGCAGCGCCAGGGTGCTGGCGCGGCCCGGACGGACCTCGACCGGAACCTGGTAGGTCGCGCCACCGACACGGCGGGACTTGACCTCGAGGGCCGGCTTGACGTTCTCCAGCGCGCGCTTCAGCGCCACGACCGGGTCCGAGCCGGTCTTCTCACGGACGCCCTCGAGGGCGCCGTAGACGATCCGCTCGGCGGTGGAACGCTTGCCGTGCAGCAGGATCTTGTTGACCAGCTGGGTGACGACCGGGGAGCCGTAAACCGGGTCGATGATGACCGGGCGCTTCGGGGCGGGGCCCTTACGAGGCATTCTTACTTCTCCTTCTTGGCGCCGTAGCGGCTGCGAGCCTGCTTGCGGTTCTTGACACCCTGGGTGTCAAGCGAACCGCGGATGATCTTGTAGCGGACACCAGGAAGGTCCTTCACACGACCACCGCGCACCAGCACGATGGAGTGCTCCTGCAGGTTGTGGCCCTCGCCCGGAATGTAAGCGGTGACCTCGATCCCGCTGGTGAGGCGCACACGGGCGACCTTGCGAAGCGCCGAGTTCGGCTTCTTCGGGGTGGTCGTGTACACACGCGTGCAGACGCCGCGACGCTGGGGCGAACCCTTCAGCGCGGGAGTCTTGTTCTTCTCGACCTTGTCCTGCCGGCCCTTTCGGACCAGCTGCTGGATCGTAGGCACCGTTTCTCCGTTTTCTGTGTGCCAAGGCTTGGTGGAACTAACCTGCGGTGTTCCCGTCGCACACGGCCCCGTGGTCGACCCACGCGGTCGGGTGTGTTGGGTTTATTCCAGTACGGAATCCCATGAGCAGATGTGCAGCTGCGGTGCTCACGCGCGCGAGGCGCTGGAAAGCGCTTCGGCTTGGCGCGGCGGCCGGTGTACATGCACGCACAAGGACCCGGGGACACCCCAGGCACAGGTCAGAGCGTACCTAGCGCATCGGGCGCGGTCAAAACAAATGCAGCGCCGCAGGCCAGGGGGGGTCGGCCGGCGGCCGCGCCGGGCGCCGGAGGGGCTACGGGCAGCGGACCGGCCAATATCACGCGATCGGGAATCCCGCTACCCGGCGCCCCGTGGAGCGGGGTTCCGCCGGTCGTCAGTGGATCGCGACCGGACGGCGGAGCGGGGCGACTATTTCCCCCTCCTCGGCCGGAGCCGGCAGGCGGCGATCGCCGACCATCGCGAGGACGGTGAGGCCGACCGCGCCCAGGACGTAGACCACCAGCCAGATCTCCCAGCCGAGCGGCGGCGCCCACTTCGAGTGGCTCAGCACCAGTGGCCCGGGGATGCCGACGCCGTTGCGGCGCAGGGCCCAGTAGAAGCCCACCACGTTCGCCGCGGCCAGGGCCACCGCCGGCATCGCCACCAGGCGCCGCCAGGGCATCCCGGTCACGGACGAACGCTTCACACAGATCGCGGCGGCCATGATGGGCAGCCCGACCGCCAACGGCAGCAGGTAGCGACCCTGCCAGACCAGGCCGAGCTGCCGCACCTGAACCGCCTGGGCGACCACCGGCAGGAGGATGATGCCGACCACCATGCCGAGCACGGCGACGCTCTCGCGGATCCGGGCGAAGCAGAGGGCGAGCAGCGCGAGCATCACCACGACGGACGTCCAGATGAACAGCGTCCAGGCCGGTGGCGGCACATCCAGCCAGCCGAAGTAGCCGACCATCTGCTTGATGTACTCGAACGTTTCGTCGAAGGTCTTCCGCGCGGCGACGGCCATGGTGAGGTCTGCGGGCACCTTGATGTCCGAGTGGTCGGGATGGGCCGCCGTCCAGGCGAGCGCAGCGCCGGCCACGGTCGCAACCACCGCGCCCCAGGCCAGCGTGGCGCGGCGGCGCAGGGCCAGGCGCAGCGCCGAGCGTTCCTGGAGCAGCAGGCCGCCGACGAGCGCCCCGGCGAACCATATGCCGCCGAGCGGCCGGATGCTGATCAGAACGATGGCGCTGACGCCCAGTCGGGCGAGCCGGCGGTTGAGCAGCCCCGGCTCCGGCGCCATCAGGATCGGCAGCATCGCGCTCCAGACCAGGATGCCGGCCGCGATCTCCGGTCCGCTCGGGTTGACCATGCCGAACATGAACAGCGACATCGGCGTCGCCGCGGCGATCAAACCGAGCATCGCGATCGACCGTCGCCGCCACTCCGCCGCCGAGACCACGGCGCTCGCCAGCAGCAGGGCACAGATCGCGGCCGACGCCAGCCGCATCAGGTAGAGCCCGGGCACTCCGTCGACCAGCAGGCTGGGCCACCCGACGGCGATGTAGTAGACGGGGTTGTAACGGCCCGCCGCGGTGGTGACCTGGGCAGGGGCCTCCGAGTGACCTATCGGCGGCGCACAACGGGCCGGCTGGGAGTAGTCGAAGGCGTAGCACTCGTGAACGGTCTTGACGTCCTTGTACCACTGCGGGAGCGTCACGCCGGTCTCGGCGAAATGGCCCGCGATGCCGGCCACGCTGTGCTCGACCATCACCTCGGGGCCGTTGATCTGACCGCGTGCGACGGCGGCCGCCCGGACGATGTGTGCGTGCTCGTCCGGGGAACCGCCCATCGGGGTGGAGATCGACCAGGACGCCCCCAGCGCGAAGAAGAGCAGGAACGAGACCGCCCACAGACGCCGTGGCGTCTTTGCCAACAGGTCGGCGAGCCGTTTCACGATATTCGTCATCAGTCGGTGGCCTTCTCGGAAGTCGCACGGGTCATGGCAGGTCGCGGTCGCCGGGGGCAGCTGTCACCGGATCATGGTCCGCCAAGTCTGGTCGACGTCCTTCGAGCACGTGCCGCCGGGGGCGAACCTCGGGCAGCTGCCGTCCGGCTTCTGCACGGTGTGCAACACCCACGACAGGATCCGGTACGAGTCTTCCTCGGCCGGCATGTAACGGTCCGCCATCGACACCGCCGTGGCACGCGCCCCGGTCAAGGAGAGCCTGCTGGCGTCCTCGGCACTGACTGTCACTGGACTGGTCCCTCGGCTGGTGAATACTCCGGCTGGCCTTCCGGACCACCGGTTCGCGGCCGGCTACGGAAGGCGAGGTCCCGGTGCGGACTCCGGGGCAGTTGCTCCGGGAATCGTAAGGCCTGGCAGTACAGGAGTTCACTCATGGATCGTCCGTTCGGCCCGCCATTCCCGCGGCCCCGCGGAGGTGACCGGCCGTCGACGTGGGCGGACGGCGCGACGCACGGCCGGACGGTGCTCCGGATCACGCACTCAGGGCCCGGGCCGGGCCGCCGGCCGGGTGACCCGGGGCCCGGTCACCCGGCGGCGATCAGGACCAGCATCAGCAGGGTCCAGGCCGCCGATCCGAGATAGCCGAAGATCAGGCCGACCGTGGCCATCCCGTCGCCGTCCTCGTTGCGCTCGCGGATCTGGTTCTTGGCGATGTGGCCGGTGATCACGGCGGGCAGCCCCATCCCGAGCAGGCCGAGCACCAGGGACGTCACGGCCATGCTGTTGGTGGGCCGTGCCGGAGGCAGGACGGGCGGCGGCAGGAACGTGGACGGCACCTGGCCGGCGAGCGGCATCGGCGTCACCATCGGGCCGGACGGCAGGTCGGCCACCAGCCGGGTGAGCTCGCCGTACGTCTGCGCGGCGCTCGCCGCGTCGAAGCGCTGGCCGTACTCGTCGGCGGTGAGGCGGCCCTCGGCGTACGCCGCCTTCAGCACGTCGACCGTGCGGTCCCGGTCCGTGTGCGCCGCGCGCATCTGCGACTGGTGCATCTGCGCCTGCTGCACCGGCGCGGGCGGCCACGACCTGGCGTACGGGCCGGACGGCGCCTGCGGCGGCGGGCCCCCATACCCGGGGGTCTTCTCGCCCCACGGCTGAACCGCCATCCGCCACCTCCGACACCCGGCGCACGCTGCGCTCACTGTCTCTCATAGTGCAGGACGAACCAGGGCCCTGAGTAGTTGCCGGTTTCTTCGTCGCCATTTTCGCGACCCGCTCCGGCCCGCCTCCGTGTCTCGCGACGGGCTCGGGCCCACCTCCGCGGACTCACCCGTTCGGCCTAGACGCGCCGAAGATCACCTGCGGGGCGACAGCCCCGTCCGGGCAGTGGCAGGCTGTCGCCCGAACCACCCCTACCACCGCAGAGAAGGCCATCATGCAGGCGTCAGCGCCGCCGCCGTCCCCCGCACCCGCGTCCGCCGCCCCCGTGGCGGTGAGCATCCAAGGGCTGTGGAAGCGCTTCGGCGACCAGGCCGCGGTCGCCGGGCTGAGCCTGGAGCTGCCGGCCGGCGCGTTCATCGGGCTGGTCGGCCCGAACGGCGCCGGCAAGACCACCACCCTGTCGATGGTCACCGGGCTGCTCCGGCCCGACCAGGGCACCGTGCTGATCCACGGCGCCGACGTCTGGGGCGACCCGGTCGCGGTCAAGGCCCGGATCGGCATCCTGCCCGAGGGCCTGCGGATGTTCGAGCGGCTGAGCGGCCGTGAGCTGCTGCAGTACAACGGGCGGCTGCGCGGCCTGCCCGGCGCCGAGGTGGACCGCCGGGCCGAGGAACTGCTGGCCGTCCTCGACCTGGCCGGCGACGCCGACAAGCTGGTCGCCGACTACTCCACCGGCATGCGCAAGAAGATCGGCCTGGCCGCCGCGCTGCTGCACAACCCGGACGTGCTCTTCCTCGACGAGCCCTTCGAGGGCGTCGACCCGGTCTCCGCCCAGACCATCCGCGGGGTGCTCAAGCGGTACGCCGCGGCCGGCTCCACCGTCATCTTCTCCAGCCACGTCATGGAGCTGGTCGAGCAGCTCTGCGACTGGGTCGCCGTGGTCAACGCCGGCCGGGTGATCGCCCAGGGCCCGCTGGACTCCGTCCGCGGCGAGCACAGCCTGCACGAGGCGTTCCTCGCGCTGATCGGCGTCCGCGAGGACGACGGCCAGGCGCTCGGCTGGCTCGGGGGCGGGCAGTGAGCTCCCAGGCCACCGGCGCCCGCACGGCCCGCACCCCCGTGCCCGACGGGCGGACGGTCGTCCGCGCGCTCGTCGCGCTCAAGCTCCGGCTGCTGCGCAACGGGCTTCGGCGCAGCCGCGGCCGCGCCGCCCTCTACGTCATCGGCACGGTGATCGGCCTGCTCTTCGCCACCGGGCTGGCGGTGGCCCTCGCCTTCCTGGGCCGCTTCGACGGCGCCGGTGACGCGGCCGTGATGCTGGCCGGTGTGCTCACCATCGGCTGGGCCGCGCTGCCGCTCTTCCTCTTCGCCAGCGACGAGAGCTCCGACCCCACCCGGCTCACCATGCTGCCGTTGCGCCCCGGGCCGCTGCTGCGCGGCTCGGTGCTGGCCGCGCTGATCGGGCCCGGGCCGCTGATCGCGCTGGTGCTGCTCACCGGCGCGGCGATCGCCGGCGCCGACGGGCCCGCCTCGGCCGTGGTCGCCGTGGCCGGCGTCCCGCTGACCGTGCTCAGCCTGGTGACGATCTCCCGCTCGGTCGCGGTCGGCAACGCCCGGCTGCTCTCCAGCCGGCGCGGCAAGGACTTCGCGATCTTCGGTGGTCTGCTCTTCGCGCTGCTGGGCCAGGTGGCCAACGTCGGCTCGCAGAGCGTCTTCGGCCGGCCCGGCGACGAGCTCGACCTCAGCCCGCTGAAGCCGATCGCCTCGGTGCTGCGCTGGGTGCCGCCGGTCAGCGCGCTGGACGCCTCCCGCACCGCCGGCGAGGGCCGGTACGGCCTCGCGCTGCTCCAGCTGGCCGCGGCGGCCGCGCTGCTGGCGCTGCTGCTGCGCTGGTGGCGGGCCAGCCTCCAGCAGCTGATGGTCACCGCGGACGCCTCCACCCTGGAGGTGGCGCGCGGTGTGCAGCCCTCGCGCGGCTGGGGCTTCCTGCCCGGGGGCCGGACCGGCGCGGTGATGCAGCGCCACCTCCGGTACGCCTGGCGGGAGCCGCGGGCCAAGGCCGCCGTCTTCACCAGCATCGGGATGACCCTGGTGCTCTGCGTCCTGTCGGTGGTCCAGGGCTGGGCGAGCGTCTACCTGGTGTCGGCCACCGGGATGTTCCTCGGCCTGCAGATGCTCAACCTGTTCGGCATGGACGGCTCGGCGTTCTGGATGGTCGCCGCCACCCTGCTCACCCCCGCCGACGCCCGGGAGGAGCTGCGCGGGCGGGCGTTCGCGGTGCTCTCCTACGCGGTGCCGGTCACCCTGGTGCTGGGGCTGGTGCTGGCCGTCGTCACCGGCGACTGGGCCGGTCTGCCGGCGGCGCTCGGCCTGGCCTTCGGTCTGCTCGGCAGCGGCATCGCGATCGGCGCGGTGCTCAGCGTGCTGGCGCCGTACACCATGCCGGCCGACAACAACCCGATGCGTACCGCCGCCCCCGGCCAGGGCGGCCTGGTGCTGCTGAACAGCTTCGGCTCGATGTTCGGCGCCGTGCTGGTCAGTGCCCCGGTCACCGGCTACCTCGGCTGGGCCCTGGCCACCGACGGCCCGGTCTGGCCGGTCCTCCTGCTCGGCCCGCTGTACGGCGCGCTGGTCGCCTTCCTCGGCGTCCGCCTCGCCGCCGGCCGCCTGCTGGAGCGCATCCCGGAGATCCTCGCCAAGACGGTCGAACGCTGACGGCTGCCCCGGGCAGCCGCGGCGCGCCCAGGGCCCGCCGCCGGGCCGGGCGCTCCGGCATCATGGGCGGGAGGCTGTCCTGACCGCAGGGCGGGTACGAGGAGAGCGGGCGGCACCGTGGGCAAGCGCAGGCAGCAGGGACAGGCCGGGGCGGACGAGGGCGCCGGACCGCTGCTGACGCAGGCGGTGGGCGCGGTGCTGACGGCGCCGGACGAGCGGCTGGACCTCGCGCTGGACACCGGGGCCTCGCTGCTGGCCGCCTCGCCGGGCCAGTGGCCGGCGGTGAGCCGGGCACTGCTGGGGTTCGCGGACACCGCGGTCGGGCGGTGCTGGTCGGCGGGGTGGCGCCCGGCCGACCTGGTCCGGGTGGTGCGGCGGGAGCTGAAGCCGGTGCACGTGGCGCTCGCGGTCGACCTGATCGCCGCCGAGGGTCGGCGCCACTCCGCGGCCGCACCGGACCGGCGCTGGCAGGAGCAGCTGCGCGAGCTGGAGGCCGAGGTCTGGTGGCAGGGCGACGAGGCGTACCTGGCCGCCTTCGCGCACCGGCACCGGCTGGACCGCTTCGCGCTGGCCACGGCGGTGCTGGAGCTGCTGCGGTCCTGGGGCCGGCTGCCCCCGATCGCACCGGTCGGCCCGGCGCCCGGGCACGCGCCCCGGACGAACCGGCCGTCGTCCGGCGCGGTGCCGGGTGAGCCGCGGATGCTCTCCCGGATCCGGGCGCTGCTGGCGAAGGCCGAGTCCACCGAGTACCCGGAGGAGGCCGAGGCGCTGACCGCCAAGGCCCAGCAGTTGATGGCGCAGCACAGCATCGACGAGGCCCTGCTCGCCGTCGCCGGTGCGGACCGCAACGCCCCGGCGTCGCTGCGGATCGGCGTGGACAACCCGTACGAGGGCCCGAAGACGATGCTGCTGGACGCGGTGGCGGCGGCCAACCGGTGCCGGGTGGTCTGGGCGAAGGAGTTCGGCTTCTGCACCATCATCGGTTTCGACGGGGACCTGGACGGCGTCGAGCTGCTCTACACCTCGCTGCTGGTGCAGGCGACGCACGCGATGAACAAGGCCGGCTCGCGCCAGCACCTGGACGGCGCCTCGCGCACCAAGGCGTTCCGGCACTCCTTCCTGGTGGCGTACGCGGCCCGGATCCGCGAGCGACTGGTCGCCGCCACCGAGCAGACGACCAGCGACGCGGCGGCCGGCCGGCACCTGCGCGAGGACGGCACCGCGGAGCAGCTGGTGCCGGACGAGCGGCTGCTGCCGGCGCTGGCGGCCCGGACCGAGGCGGTGGACCAGGAGGTGGGGCGGATGTTCCCGAAGCTGGTCTCGCAGCGGGTCCGGGTGAGCGACGGCGAGGGCTGGGCAGCCGGCCGCGCCGCCGCCGACCGGGCCGCCCTGCACGGCCGGGCCGGCGAGATCCGGTCCTAGAGCGTGTCCTCGGGCAGGCAGGAGCAGGCAGGAGTTTGAAGACGGGCCCCAGGACGCGCCCCGGGGCGTGGAGCCACCGGCGGGGAGCGGCGGGGCGGGAGCGGCCGGGCCTGATAGAACGGACTCCGGTACAAGCGAGGGGGAACGGTGGCGGTGACGGAGTCGGGGTACCCGGACCGGGTGCGCGGGGCGCTGCTCGGCGGGGCGGTCGGGGACGCCCTGGGCTGGCCGGTGGAGTTCCAGCAGCTGTACCAGATCCGCGAGCAGTACGGCCCGGCCGGCGTGACCGGGCTGCCGTCCGGCGGCCGGATCGCGGAGGTCACCGACGACACCCAGATGACGCTGTTCACCGCCGAGGGTCTGATCCGCGGCTTCGTCCGGGGCTGGTCGGGCGGCGGCGGTTCGGTGCCGGAGGCCGTCCACGGCGCCTACCGGCGCTGGCTGCTCACCCAGAGCCAGGGCGCGCCGGACCAGCTGCCGCTCCCCCGCCCGTACGACGGCTGGCTGCTGCGGCAGCCGTTCCTGTACGCGCGGCGGGCCCCGGGCAACGCCTGCCTGTCCGGGATGTCGTACCACCCGGAGTTCGAGGCGCCGGCGCCGTTCGGGCAGCCGGGGCCGATCAACGCGCACTCCAAGGGGTGCGGCACGGTGATGCGCTCGGCGCCGTTCGGGCTGGCCCGGCTGGGCTCCGAGCAGTCCTTCGGGCTGGCCGCGCAGTGCGCGCAGCTCACCCACGGGCACCCGACCGGCTATCTGGCGGCGGGTGCGTTCGCGGCCCTGGTGGAGCGGCTCGTAGACGGGGTGGAGCCGTGGGCGGCGGTCGGGCAGACCGTCGACCAGACCCGGGAGTGGCCGGCCTCCAAGGAGACCGTCCAGGCGCTGGCCCGGGCGGTACGGGTGGCCGAGGAGTCCGAGCCGTCGGCGGAGGCGGTGGAGCGGGTCGGGCTCGGCTGGATCGCCGAGGAGTGCCTGGCCATCGCGGTGTACTGCCTGCTGGCCGCCGGCTCCGAGCCCGCCCCGGCCCGGACGGCGCTGCTGCTCTCGGTGAACCACTCCGGGGACAGCGACTCCACCGGCGCGGTCTGCGGCAACCTGGTCGGCGCGGCCTACGGCACCGCCGCCCTGCCGGCCGCCTGGACCGAGGCGGTGGAGGGCAACGAGACCCTGCTGCGGGTGGCGGACGACCTGCTGGTGCTGTTCGGCAGCCGGGAGCCGGCCCACCCGGCACTCGGCGGCCGCTACCCGGCCTGGTGACCGGGTAGGGCTCAGCGCGCCTGCGGGTCGGTGACCTGGCCGAGGAAGAGCGGCCGGCCGGTGGCGGTGTCCCGGATCAGGAACAGGAACGGCCGGTCGATGTGCAGCTCGACGGGCCGCTTCGGGGCCGCCGCGCCCGCCGCCTCCAGACCGACGCCACTGCCGGCGGCGGCCACCGTGCCCGCCTCGTCCACCTCGATGGTGGCCTTCTGGACGACCGTGCCGATCTTCAGCGGCTCCTGCGCCCCCGACCCGGGGATGCCGCCGAAATCGGCGGCGTCGAAGGCGGCGTTGACGCCGAGCGCGCGCAGCGTCGGGGTCAGCTCGTTGGCCGTGTCGAAGTGGAAGCGCGGCAGCGTCAGGTCGACCGACTGCTCGGCGAGTTCGCCCAGGATCCGGTCCAGCTGGGCCTGGTCCAGGCCCTTGGTGAAGCCCGCGAACCCGCCCTGCGCGGGCACCAGCAGGTCCATCGCCAGCCCGCCGTCCGCGTACGGGAGTTCGACGGCCTGCCAGGGCTGGCCGAGGATCCCGCCGGAGCCCTCGGCGTAGCGGAAGGTGCCGGTCCGGCCCATCGTGCTGACCGCGGGGGCCGAGCCGTCCAGGCGGTGGAACGGCTTGTCGGCGGTGTTCTCGGACTTGAACGGGGTGGCCCACTTCGCCTTGAGGTAGAGCGCGTCGGTGAGCGCCAGCCGGGTGCCCGGGTTGATCGCCTTCTCGCCGAAGAGGTTCTTGATCCGGCCTTCGGTGGCCTTCTCCACGGCCGCGTTGACGCTCTTGCGGGCGCCCTCCGGGTCCTTCTTGAAGTCGGCGGTGTGCACGCCGGTGTCGAAGGCAGCGGCGAGGGTGGCCAGGTAGCCCTGGTCCAGCGGGAAGCCCTGCTGGGCCCAGAGGTCGTCGGACTGCCGCAGGGTCAGCCCGTCGGTGGGCGGCAGGCGGTGGGCGAGGGCGCCGGTGGCGAGGGCGTACTGCTGCGGGGTCAGCTCGGTGTGCAGGGCCTTGGCGAGCTCGTCGGCGGTGGCGCCGCGGGCGCCGGGCAGCACCATGGCGAGCACGGTGGCCAGGCCGGACGGCGAGAGCACCACATTGCGGCCGGCCTGGTCGGGCGCGGCGGTGAGGGTGTGCAGGAGGTCCAGGCCGAAGGCGTTGGTGGCGGCCGCGGTCGCGGCGACCTGGGCCGGGTCGGCGGGCGGCGCCGAAGCGGGCGTGGAGGCGCGGACGACGAGGGGCGCGGCGGCGCCGGTGGAGCCGCAGCCGGTGAGCAACGGTGCGGCGAGGGCCGCGGTGACGGCCGCGCTGAGGAGCAGGACCGCCGGGCGGCGGCCGGTCCGGCTGGTCGGACTGGTCCGGCTGGTTCGACTGGTCATGGCGGTTCGACGCGGCACCCGCCCGGGCGGTTCCCTCCACCCGGGCGGGCCGGCCGGCTCAGTCCCAGAGCGCTCCCAGCTCCAGCAGCTCGTCGCGGTACTCGATCCGCTTCACCCAGTCGGCCGGCCAGGCCGCCGCGCCGTGGTGGGCGCCGGCGAAGGCGCCGGTCAGGCAGGCGATCGAGTCGGAGTCCCCGGACGAATAGGCGGCCCGGCGGACGGCGGCCACCGGGTCGTCCGGCAGCAGCAGGAAGCAGAGCAGACCGGTGGCGAGCGCCTCCTCGGCGATCCAGCCCTCGCCGGTGGCCAGGCACGGGTCCGCCTCGACGTCGGGATCGGCCAGCGCCGCGTCCAGCCGGTCGAGCACTCCGAGGCAGTCGTCCCAACCACGGGCGATGAACTGCTCCGGCGAGTGGTCGTGGGCCTGCGCCGCGAGATCGCCGAGCCAGAACTCGTCGTACCGGGTGCGGCTCGCCAGCGCGTACGCCCGCAGGACGGCGGTCAGCCCGGCCGGCGGCAGGCCTTCGGCGAGCTTGCGGACGGCGTAGGCGGTGAGGTCGCTCGCCGCCAGCGCGGTCGGGTGGCCGTGGGTCAGCGCGGACTGCAGCTGGGCGGCGCCGGAGAGCTGGCGCGTCGTCAACTCGGTGACCAGGCCGATCGGGGCGACCCGCATGTTGGCGCCGCAGCCCTTGGAGCCGACGTCGCTCGCCTGCTGCCAGCGGCGGCCGTCGGAGAGCCGCTGGCAGGAGCGCATGCAGGTCATTCCGGGGGCCCTGTTGTTCTCCGGCGAGCGCCACCACTCGACGAACTCCTCGCGCACCGGCCGCTCCAGCCGCAGCGGGCCGAACGGCCGGCGCTCCAGGGCGGTGCGCAGGCCGCGGCCGAGCGCGAGCGTCATCTGTGTGTCGTCGGTCACCAGCGCCTTTTCGGGCAGCGGCAGTTGGCGCCAGTCGGGGCAGTACTGGGCGATGTGCTCGATCTCGTCGAACTCGGTGCGGTGCCCCAGCGCGTCCCCGATCGCCAGGCCCAGCAGTGCCCCTGTCGCCTTTCCCACGGCCCCTCCTAGACCTCGACCAGCAGCTCCTCCAGCCCCCGGATCACGTAGCCCGGGCGCCATTCGGGCTCACGGACGAGCCGCAGCCCCGGCGCCCGGCGCAGCAGCGCGCCGTACGACTCGGTGAGCTCCAGTCTGGCGAGCGGGGCGCCGAGGCAGAAATGGATTCCGGCGCCGAAGGTGATGTGCGGGTTGTCGGTGCGGCCGAGGTCGAGCCGGTCCGGGTGGGCGAAGCGGGCCGGGTCGCGGTTGGCGGATCCGAAGAGCAGCGCGATCTCGGAGCCGCGCGGGATGGTGACGCCGCGCACCTCGATGTCCTCCAGCACCCAGCGCTCGAACATCTGCAGCGGGGTGTCCCAGCGCATCAGTTCCTCGACGGCGGTGGGCAGCAGTTCGTCGACCGAGCCGCGCAGCCGGGCCAGCTCGTCCGGGTTGCGGAAGAGCGCCCACCAGCCGTTGCCGGTGGTGTTGACGGTCGCCTCGTGGCCGGCGTTGAGCAGCAGCACGCAGGTGGAGATCATCTCCTGCTCGCTGAGCGCGTCCGAGCCCTCCTGGGCCTGGATCAGCGCGCTGATCAGGTCGCTGCCCGGGGCGGCCCGGCGCTCGCGGATCAGGGCGCGCAGGTAGTCGGAGAACTCGGTGCTCGCGGTGACGGCCCGGCGGGCGGCCTCCTCGGTCGGGTTGAGCTCGAACATGCCGGTGATGTCGGCGGACCACGGCCGCAGCAGGTGCCGGTCCGGCTCCGGGACGCCGAGCATCTCGGCGATCACCGCGACCGGCAGCGGTTCGGCGACGGCGGCGATCAGGTCGCCGCCGCCGGCCGCGAGCAGCCCGTCGACCAGCTCGCCGGCGAGCCGCTGCACGGTCGGCCGCAGCTCCTCGACCATGCGCGGGGTGAACGCCTTGGAGACCAACCGCCGGATCCGCGTGTGGTCCGGCGCCTCCAGGTCGAGCAGCCCGTTGTCGTTGAGCGTGTGGAACGGCTCGTGCGCCGGGTCGGGCGCGGGCCGCCCGAACTCCTCGTGCGTGAACCGGTGGGTGTACGTCCGCCCGAGCCGGCGATCCCGCAGCAACGCGCTGACGTCCTCGTACCGCGAGACCAGCCACTGGCCGGTCGGCTCGTAGTACGTCACCGGCGCGTGCTCGCGCAGCTCGGCGTACGCGTCGTACGGGTGAGCCACGAACGCCGCCGACCAGGGGTCGAACTTCGCCGTCGTCGTCATCGATCGATCACTCCAGGCCGTGAGGGGGGGTAGCCGGGGTGATCATCGTACGCACGCGGCCTGAGGGCCTAGGAGTGTTCGGCCACCAGCTTCTGCACCAGCGCCGGGAGGGCGGTGGAGATCGGCTCGCGGATCACCTCGTCGGCGACCTCGTCGAACGGCGTGGGCTCGCCGTTCATGACGACCAGCCGGGCCCCGCACTCCCGGGCGATCTGCGGGAGCGCCGCCACCGGGTAGACCTGGAGGCTGGTGCCGACGGCGACGAAGAGGTCGCAGGCCTTGGCGATGGCGTCGGCCTGCTGGAGCACCACCGGGTCGAGGCTCTCGCCGAACATCACCGTGCGTGGCTTGAGCACGCCGCCGCACTCCCGGCAGGGCGGGTCGGGCTCGCCGGCCGCCACCCGCTCCAGCACCTCCTCCATCGGGCCGGCCGCCCGGCAGTCCACGCACTGCACCTCCCGGGCGGTGCCGTGCAGTTCGAGCACCTTGCGGGCGGGCAGGCCGGCCCGCTGGTGCAGGCCGTCGACGTTCTGGGTGAGCACCCGCACCGGGAGGCCGCTGCGCTCCAGCCCGACCAGCGCCCGGTGGCCGGCGTTGGGCTCGGCGGCGAGCGCGCCCGCGTCCCGGCGCATCAGCCAGGCCCGGCGGCGGACCTGCGGATCGGCCAGGTACGGCCCGATGGTGACCAGCTCCTGGGCCTTCGGGTCACGCTGCCAGAGGCCGTTCGGGCCGCGGTAGTCGGGGATACCCGAGTCGGTGGAGATACCGGCACCGGTCAGCACGGCGATCAGCGGGCGCTTGGCGTTCATGCCCCGGACGGTACGGGCCTGGACCGTCGGCCCGCCACCGAAAATCCGCGTGCGCCGCGCCGACTCCCGTCACGCACGCACCGGCCCGGTCACCGCGACCGGACACCGAGGGAGCCCCGGCAGGGCGCGGTCGGCGTACCGCCCGCCCGGATCCCGGGGCTGCTGGTCGGACCGGCTGCCGTCCATCCGGCCTTCCGGCTGCACCGACGCGGCGCGGCGCGGCCGCCCCACCCCCGTGGGAGCGGCTGCCCCGGCCCGTTCAGGCGACAGCCGGCTGCCGCACCCCGCCGAAGCCGGCCAGCGGGGCCAGCGCCGCCAGGTAGAGCGCGGCGGCCACCGGGATCATCGCCAGGTCGGCCGCCGTCATCGCGGTACCGACCAGCATCAGCACCGGGCTCCACCAGCGCAGCGTGCGCGCCCGGCCCACCGAGGCGACGACCAACAGCGCCAGCAGGCCGACGTAGAACAGCAGCGGGCCCACCGAGTAGAAGGCCGGCAGCACCCCGGGCCGGCTCTGGATGCTGTCGAACAGCCGGTGCTGGTCCGCCTTGTCGACGGCCACCGCCCCGACGTAGAGGTCGATGGCGATCTGCACCACCGAGGCCGCCAGCCCCGCGAAGGCCACCCCCGCAGCTGCGCCGGCGGCGAGCCGGCCCGCCGTGGTGCGCGGTGCGAGCAACCCGCGCAGGGCGGCGAGCACCGGGCCGAACAGCAGCAGCCCCACCAGCATCAGGCTGTGGCCGACCAACCAGCCGGGGCCCGGGTCCCGGGAGCCGTCCAGCAGCCGGATGCCGCCGTAGAGCGCCATCAGGGCGGGGCCGCCGACGACGGCGAACGGGGTGAGGCGGTCGAGCCTGGTGGTGGTCATGGGTGCTCTCCGGTCTGCGAGTTCGTTTCCGACACCCCAGATGCTGTCCGTCGGACCCCTCGTCGCGGATCGCCCGCACCGGCGAACCCGCCGCCTCCCCCACGCGGGGGAGTCCCCCTCAGGAACCCCGGACGAGCCCCTCAGGAGCCCCCGCGGGCGGGCGTCAGCCCTCCCCCGCGACGACCGCCCCCGCCTCGTACGCGAACACCACCGCATGCACCCGGTCCCGCAGCCCCAGCTTGCTCAGCACATTGCTGACGTGCGTCTTCACCGTGTGCTCGCTCACCACCAGCTCGGCCGCGATCTCCGCGTTGGAGAGCCCGCGCGCCAGCAGCCGCAGCGTCTCCTGCTCACGCGCGGTCAGCTGCTCCAGCAGCCGGGACGGCGCCCGCACGCCCTGCGCGGACTGCGCCGCCCCGCCCGGCCGGCGGGCGGCGAACTCCCCGATCAGCCGCTTCGTCACCGAGGGCGCCAGCAGCGCCTCACCGGAGGCCACCATCCGCACCCCGTGGGCCAGGTCGTCCCGCCGGACGTCCTTCAGCAGGAATCCGCTGGCCCCCGCGTACAGCGCGTCGAAGACGTAGTCGTCGATGTCGAAGGTGGTCAGCATGATCACCTTGGTGGCCGGGTACTCCGCGCAGACCCGGCGGGCCGCCTCCAGGCCGTCCATCACCGGCATCCGGACGTCCAGCAGCAGCACGTCCGGGCCGTGCTCGCGCACCGCCGCGATCGCCTCCACGCCGTCGCAGGCCTCCGCGACCACCTCGATGTCCGGCTGTGCGTCCAGGATCATCCCGAACCCGGCCCGCACCAGCTCCTGGTCGTCCGCGACGACCACCCGTATCGGCGTCATCCGCCCACCCTCTCCGCCAGGCCCGCTGCGCCCAACGGCAGCCGGGCACTCACCAGGAAACCCCTGCCCTCCGGCCCGGGCCCGGCCTCGGCGTGCCCGCCGCAGGCCGCCGCCCGCTCCCGGATCCCGACCAGCCCCCGCCCACCGGACCAGTCGCTCACCGTACGGTCGGCGCGCGTCCGCACCCCGTGCCCGTCGTCGGACACCACGACCTCCAGCTCGCCCCCCGCCCGGACCACCCGTACCGAGGCCCCGGCGGCACCGGAGTGCTTCACCGTGTTGGTCAGCGCCTCCTGGACGATCCGGTACGCGGCCGCCTCCACGTCGGCCGGCAGCGGCCCGTCGGACCCGCCCAGTTCCAGCTCCACCCGCAGGCCGGCCCCGCGCACCCGCTCGGCCAGCGCCGCCAGCTCGGCCAGCCGCGGCTGCGGCGCCAGCTCCGGCGCCGCGCCCTCCTCCTTCAGCACGCCGAGCACCCGCCGCAGCTGCACCATCGCGTCGCGCCCCGAGTCGGCGATGGTGTCGAACGCCTTGATCGCCCGCTCCGGACTGCTGTGCACCACCAGCGGCCCCGCCTCCGCCTGGATCACCATCAGCGAGACGGCGTGCGCCAGGATGTCGTGCATCTCCCGGGCGATCCGGGCCCGCTCCTCCGCCACCGCCCGCGCCGCGTCACTGGCCGCCCGCTGCCCGGCCTCCCGCGCCCGCTCCGCCTCCACCAGCGCGAGCCGGCGCAGCTCCCGTACCAGCGAGCCGAAGACGAAGGTGCCGACGGTCAGCAGCAGGCTGAAGAACGCCCCGTTCACCGAGTGGGTGCCGAGGATGTTGGAGACCAGCAGGATCAGCAGCAGCAGCCCGCGCTGCCAGTCCCGGGCCCGGTCCGCCACCGTGTAGATGGTGAGCACCGCGTACACCGGGATCTGCGGCATCACCGAGTGGGCGACCACCGACACCGGGACGGACGCCAGCCCGCTGAGCGCGGCCACCAGCAGCGGCGCCCGGCGGCGCCACGGCAGCGGCAGGGCCGTGCCGAGCGTCATCAGGTAGATCCACCACGGCCAGGCGGTGTCGTCGTTGTAGACCGACCAGAACGACACCGCGGCCGAGAACAGTGCCAGCGGCACGTCCAGCACGTACGGGTTCACCCCGGCCAGCCGGCTCCGCCAGCGCGCCACCAGCCCCATCACCGCTCCTCCCCCGGGTGCGGGGAGGCCGTCCCCGCGGAGAAGATCATGCCCCACCGGGACGACCACCGGCGCGCGGCGCTCAGCCATGGGCGACCGTCACGCCCCCGGTCTCCGTCCGCGCCAGGATGCTGTGCTGCGCCCCCGGCTGCCGGGGCACCGTCACGTCGACCCCACCCGTGCCCGCGCTCGCGTCCACCGCGTAGGCGTCCCCGGCGGGGACCTTGAGCCGCACCCCGCCGGTCTGCGCCCGCGCCTCGACCTTCCCCGGGGCGGTGGCGAACGACGCCTCGATACCGCCCGTCCCCGTCCGCAGCAGCGCCGTCGGCGAGGTCAGCCCGCTCGCCTCCACCCCGCCGGTGGAGACCGTCGCCTCCACCTCGCCCGCCAGCCCGGCCAGCTTCACCCCGCCGGTCTCGGCGGTCACCCGCACCTTGGTCCCGGCCGGCACGTCCACCTCGTACCCGATCCCGCAGTCCTCGCAGTCGTACGTCAGCGTCAGCGTGCCGTCCTTCAGCTCGTGGCTGCTCCGCGGGGCCTCGCCGTGGAAGCTCTGGTGCTCGGACACCTTCACCGCGTCCCCGCCCCCGCGCACCGTGACCCCGCCGGTGTGCCCGGCGATCACCAGCTCCCGCACCGGCCCGGACACCCCGTAGGCGACGTCCCGCCGCTGCTCGTCGTCCCCGGCCCAGCACCCCGACATCCCGAGCAGTACCGCCCCGGTGATTGCCGCCGCCCCCAGTACCCGCTTCATTTCCGGCTCCCCTCCAACGCTGGTTCCTCCGACGCCGAGAAGCCTCCCCCGCCACCCCCGGGCTCCACCTCGCCCGCCCGGGCGGTTTCCCCGGCTCCCCCGTGCGGGGGAGCCGGGGAGCCCGAAGACCCGGGAAACGCCGAAGGGCCCGGAGGCTAGATGCCTTCGGGCCCTTCGACTTGTAGCGGGGACAGGATTTGAACCTGCGACCTCTGGGTTATGAGCCCAGCGAGCTACCGAGCTGCTCCACCCCGCGTCGGTAAACACGACTCTACGCGACCTCGCCCGGGAAACCTAATCGGTTTCGCTTTCGCCCCGGATCCACGGCGGCGCCGGCCCGGAAACGCCGCCGGGCGGCCACCCCGTGAGGGGTGACCGCCCGAGCGGTTGGTGCCCGGCGTCGAGCACCGGAGCTGACTCAGCCGGTGTACGGGCCGTAGTCGTAGTCGTCCAGCGGGACCGCCTGGCCGGAGCCGGCGCCGAAGGGCGACAGGTCGTAGTCGTCGTAGCCGACGGCCGAGTACATGGCGGCCTTGGCCTCCTCGGTCGGCTCGACCCGGATGTTGCGGTAGCGGGGCAGACCCGTACCGGCCGGGATGAGCTTACCGAGGATGACGTTCTCCTTGAGGCCCAGCAGCGGGTCCGACTTGGCGTGGATCGCCGCGTCGGTGAGGACCCGGGTCGTCTCCTGGAAGGAGGCGGCCGACAGCCAGGACTCGGTGGCCAGCGAGGCCTTGGTGATACCCATCAGCTGCGGACGGCCGGAGGCGGGGTGACCGCCCTCGGAGACCACGCGACGGTTCTCGGTCTCGAAGCGCCCGCGCTCGACGAGCTCGCCCGGGAGCAGCTCGGCGTCGCCCGACTCGATGATCGTCACGCGGCGGAGCATCTGCCGGATGATGATCTCGATGTGCTTGTCGTGGATCGACACACCCTGCGAGTTGTAGACCTTCTGGACCTCGGCGACCAGGTGGATCTGGACGGCACGCTGGCCCATGATCCGCAGCACGTCGTGCGGGTTGGTGGCACCCATGGTCAGCTTCTGGCCGACCTCGACCGCCTCGCCCTCGCTGACGAGCAGCTTCACACGCTTCGAGACCGGGTAGGCGATCTCGTCGGTGCCGTCGTCCGGCGTGACGACCAGCTTGCGGGTCTTCTCGGTGTCCTCGATGCGGACCCGGCCCTGCGCCTCCGAGATCGGGGCCACACCCTTGGGGGTACGGGCCTCGAAGAGCTCGACGACACGGGGCAGACCCTGGGTGATGTCGTCACCGGCCACACCACCGGTGTGGAAGGTACGCATGGTCAGCTGGGTACCGGGCTCACCGATGGACTGGGCGGCGATGATGCCGACCGCCTCACCGATGTCGACCAGCTTGCCGGTGGCCAGCGAGCGCCCGTAGCACATGGCGCAGGTGCCGACGGCCGACTCACAGGTCAGGATCGAGCGGGTCTTGACCTCGCCGATGCCGTGGCGGATCAGCTCGTCGATCAGCACGTCACCGAGGTCGGTGTTGGCGGTGGCAAGGAGCTTGCCGTCCACCGTGATGTCCTCGGCGAGCATGCGGGCGTAGACGCTGGTCTCGACGTCGTCCGTCTTGCGCAGGACGCCGTTCTCGACCGTGCCGATCGCCAGCTTGAGGCCGCGCTCGGTGCCGCAGTCCTCCTCGCGGATGATGACGTCCTGCGAGACGTCGACCAGACGACGGGTGAGGTAGCCCGAGTCGGCGGTACGCAGGGCGGTGTCGGCCAGACCCTTACGGGCACCGTGGGTCGAGATGAAGTACTCGAGAACGGTGAGGCCCTCACGGAACGACGCCTTGATGGGACGGGGAATCGTCTCGTTCTTGGCGTTGGACACCAGACCACGCATACCGGCGATCTGACGCATCTGCATCATGTTTCCACGAGCACCCGAGTCGACCATCATGAAGATGGGGTTCGTCTTCGGGAAGTTCGCGTTCATGGCCTCGGCGACCTCGTTGGTCGCCTGGGTCCAGATGCCGATGAGCTCCTGCTTGCGCTCGTCGTTGGTGATCAGGCCGCGCTCGTACTGACGCTGGACCTTCTCCGCCTTCGCCTCGTAGCCCTCGAGGATCTGGGGCTTGGTCGGCGGGACGACGACGTCGGAGATCGAGACGGTGACACCCGAGCGGGTGGCCCAGTGGAAGCCGGCCGCCTTCAGGTTGTCCAGGGTCGCCGCGACGACGACCTTGGGGTAGCGCTCCGCCAGGTCGTTGACGATCGCGGAGAGCTGCTTCTTGCCCACCTCGTAGTCGACGAACGGGTAGTCCTCGGGCAGCAGCTCGTTGAAGAGCGCGCGGCCCAGGGTGGTCTTCAGGCGGAAGGACTCGCCCTCGAACCAGCTCGACTGACCGTCCTCGTCGACCGGCGGGGTCCAGCCACGGGGCGGGACGGTGCCGATCGGCAGACGGACGTCGATGACGGCCTGGACGTCCAGCTCCTTGGCGTCGAACGCCATGACGGCCTCGGCGGTGGAGGAGAAGGAACGGCCACCGCCCTTCACCTCCTCACGGTCCGAGGTGAGGAAGAACAGGCCGAGCACCATGTCCTGGGTCGGCATGGTGACGGGGCGACCGTCGGCCGGCTTCAGGATGTTGTTCGAGGACAGCATCAGGATGCGGGCCTCGGCCTGCGCCTCCGCGGAGAGCGGCAGGTGGACGGCCATCTGGTCACCGTCGAAGTCCGCGTTGAACGCGGTGCAGACGAGCGGGTGGATCTGGATGGCCTTGCCCTCGACCAGCTGAGGCTCGAAGGCCTGGATGCCGAGGCGGTGCAGGGTGGGTGCACGGTTCAGCAGCACCGGGTGCTCGGCGATGACCTCTTCGAGGACGTCCCACACGACCGGGCGAGCGCGCTCGACCATGCGCTTGGCCGACTTGATGTTCTGCGCGTGGTTCAGGTCGACCAGGCGCTTCATCACGAACGGCTTGAAGAGCTCCAGCGCCATGGCCTTGGGCAGACCACACTGGTGCAGCTTGAGCTGCGGGCCGACGACGATGACCGAACGGGCCGAGTAGTCGACTCGCTTGCCGAGCAGGTTCTGGCGGAAACGACCCTGCTTGCCCTTCAGCATGTCGCTGAGGGACTTCAGCGGACGGTTGCCGGGGCCCGTGACCGGGCGACCACGACGGCCGTTGTCGAACAGGGCGTCGACGGCCTCCTGCAGCATGCGCTTCTCGTTGTTCACGATGATCTCGGGAGCACCGAGGTCGAGAAGCCGCTTCAGGCGGTTGTTGCGGTTGATGACGCGGCGGTACAGGTCGTTCAGGTCGGAGGTCGCGAAGCGGCCACCGTCCAGCTGCACCATCGGACGCAGGTCCGGCGGGATGACCGGGACGCAGTCCAGCACCATGCCGTTGGGCTTGTTGGTGGTCTGCAGGAACGCGGAGACGACCTTGAGGCGCTTCAGCGCACGGGTCTTCTTCTGGCCCTTGCCGGTGCGGATGATCTCGCGCAGGCGCTCGGACTCCTCCGCCAGGTCGAAGGTCTCGAGGCGGTCCTTGAGGGCCGCCGCGCCCATCGAGCCGGAGAAGTAGGTGCCGAAGCGGTCGCGCAGCTCGCGGTAGAGCAGCTCGTCGCCCTCGAGGTCCTGGACCTTGAGGTTCTTGAAGCGGGCCCACACCTCGTCGAGGCGGTCGAGCTCGCGCTGCGCACGGTCGCGCAGCTGCTTCATCTCGCGCTCGGCACCCTCGCGCACCTTGCGGCGCACGTCGGCCTTGGCGCCCTCGGCCTCCAGCTCGGCCAGGTCGGTCTCGGCCTTCTTGGCACGGGCCTCGAGGTCGGAGTCGCGGCGGTTCTCGATCTGCTGGCGCTCGACCGAGACGTGCGCCTCCAGGGACGGCAGGTCGCGCTGGCGGCGCTCGTCGTCGACCCAGGTGATCATGTAGGCGGCGAAGTAGATGACCTTCTCGAGGTCCTTCGGCGCCAGGTCGAGCAGGTAGCCCAGGCGGGACGGGACACCCTTGAAGTACCAGATGTGGGTGACCGGGGCGGCCAGCTCGATGTGGCCCATCCGCTCACGGCGCACCTTGGCGCGGGTCACCTCGACGCCGCAGCGCTCACAGATGATGCCCTTGAAGCGGACGCGCTTGTACTTGCCGCAGTAGCACTCCCAGTCCCGGGTCGGACCGAAGATCTTCTCGCAGAAGAGTCCGTCCTTTTCGGGCTTCAGGGTGCGGTAGTTGATGGTCTCCGGCTTCTTGACCTCGCCGTGCGACCACTGGCGGATGTCGTCGGCGGTGGCCAGGCCGATGCGGAGCTCGTCGAAGAAGTTGACGTCAAGCACTGGTCGTCAAGCCCTCTTTCGTAAGTCGAGAGTCGTTCATGTGGTCTGAGGGGGGCCTGGGGGCGGGCCGGCTCTCAGTGGTAAGAGCCGGCCCAGCCTCCGTCAGACCTCTTCGACGCTGCTCGGCTCGCGCCGGGACAGGTCGATGCCGAGCTCCTCGGCGGCGCGGAACACGTCCTCGTCGGAGTCCCGCATCTCGATGGACTGGCCGTCCGAGGACAGCACCTCCACGTTGAGGCAGAGCGACTGCATTTCCTTGATGAGCACCTTGAAGGACTCGGGAATGCCGGGCTCGGGGATGTTCTCGCCCTTGACGATGGCCTCGTAGACCTTCACGCGGCCGAGAACGTCGTCGGACTTGATGGTGAGCAGCTCCTGCAGCGCGTAGGCCGCGCCGTACGCCTCAAGGGCCCACACCTCCATCTCACCGAAGCGCTGACCACCGAACTGCGCCTTACCACCGAGCGGCTGCTGGGTGATCATCGAGTACGGGCCGGTCGAACGGGCGTGCAGCTTGTCGTCGACCAGGTGGTGCAGCTTGAGGATGTACATGTAGCCGACCGAGACCGGCATCGGGAACGGCTCGCCGGAGCGGCCGTCGAACAGGCGGGCCTTGCCGGTGGAGTTCACCAGGCGCTCACCGTCACGGGTGAGGGTGGTGTTGTCCAGCAGACCGGTGATCTCGTCCTCGCGGGCGCCGTCGAAGACCGGGGTGGCGAGGTTGGTGCCGCCCTCGACCGTGTCGGCGCCGATCGCCTGCAGGCGCTGGGCCCACTCGTCGGCGAGGCCGGAGACGTCCCAGCCCTGCTTGGCGAGCCACCCGAGGTGAATCTCCAGGACCTGCCCGGGGTTCATTCGGGACGGGACGCCCAGCGGGTTGAGGATGATGTCGACCGGGGTGCCGTCCTCCAGGAACGGCATGTCCTCGACCGGCAGGATCTTGGAGATGACACCCTTGTTGCCGTGGCGGCCGGCGAGCTTGTCACCGTTGGTGATCTTGCGCTTCTGGGCCACGTAGACGCGGACCAGCTGGTTCACGCCCGGGGGCAGCTCGTCGCCCTCTTCACGGTCGAAGACGCGGACGCCGATGACCTTGCCGGACTCACCGTGCGGCACCTTCAGCGAGGTGTCGCGGACCTCACGGGCCTTCTCGCCGAAGATCGCGCGGAGCAGGCGCTCCTCCGGGGTCAGCTCGGTCTCACCCTTGGGCGTGACCTTGCCGACCAGGATGTCGCCGGTGACGACGTCGGCGCCGATGCGGATGATTCCGCGCTCGTCGAGGTCGGCGAGGACCTCCTCGGAGACGTTCGGGATGTCCCGGGTGATCTCCTCGGGGCCGAGCTTGGTGTCACGGGCGTCGACCTCGTGCTCCTCGATGTGGATCGAGGAGAGGACGTCGTCCTGGACGAGGCGCTGCGACAGGATGATCGCGTCCTCGTAGTTGTGACCCTCCCACGACATGAACGCCACGAGCAGGTTCTTGCCGAGGGCCATCTCGCCCTCGTCGGTGCAAGGACCGTCGGCCAGCACCTGGCCGGCCTCGACCCGGGCGCCCTCGTCCACGAGCACCTTCTGGTTGAAGGCGGTGCCCTGGTTGGAGCGGGTGAACTTGGCAGCGCGGTACGTGGTGTACGTGCCGTCGTCGTTGGCCACGGTGACGTAGTCGGCCGAGACCTCCTGGACGACACCGGCCTTCTCGGCGGTGATGACGTCCGCGGCGTCGACGGCGCAGCGGTACTCCATGCCGGTACCGACCAGCGGAGCCTCGCTCTTCAGCAGCGGCACCGCCTGGCGCATCATGTTCGAGCCCATGAGCGCGCGGTTGGCGTCGTCGTGCTCGAGGAACGGGATCATGGCGGTCGCGACCGACACCATCTGGCGCGGCGAGACGTCCATGTAGTCGATCTCGGTGCCCGGGATGTAGTCGATCTCGCCACCACGGCGGCGGACCAGGACACGCGGCTCCGCGAAGGTCAGCTCCGCCGTCAGCGGGGCGTTGGCCTGCGCGATGACGTAGCGGTCCTCCTCGTCGGCCGTGAGGTAGTCGACCTGCTCGGTGACGACACCCTCGATGACCTTGCGGTACGGGGTCTCGATGAAGCCGAACGCGTTGACCCGGCCGTACGAGGCCAGCGACCCGATCAGACCGATGTTCGGGCCTTCGGGGGTCTCGATCGGACACATGCGGCCGTAGTGCGAGGGGTGCACGTCACGGACCTCGAAGCCGGCGCGCTCACGGGAGAGACCGCCGGGGCCGAGCGCGGACAGACGACGCTTGTGGGTCAGGCCCGACAGCGGGTTCGTCTGGTCCATGAACTGCGACAGCTGGCTGGTGCCGAAGAACTCCTTGATGGAGGCGACGACCGGCCGGATGTTGATCAGGGTCTGCGGCGTGATCGCCTCGACGTCCTGGGTGGTCATGCGCTCGCGCACGACGCGCTCCATACGAGCCAGACCCGTACGGACCTGGTTCTGGATGAGCTCGCCGACGTTGCGCAGACGACGGTTGCCGAAGTGGTCGATGTCGTCGACCTCGACCACGATGTCGCGGCCCTCGTCGTCACGCCACTCGGTCTCGCCCGCGTGCAGCTTCACCAGGTACTTGATCGCACCGATGATGTCGGGCTCGGTGAGCACGCCGGAGTCCAGCGACTCGGCGTTGCCCAGCTTGCGGTTGACCTTGTAACGGCCGACCTTCGCGAGGTCATAGCGCTTCGGGTTGAAGTAGAGGTTCTCCAACAGCGTCTGCGCGGCCTCACGCGTGGGCGGCTCGCCCGGGCGCAGCTTGCGGTAGATGTCCAGCAGCGCGTCGTCCTGGCCCTGGGTGTGGTCCTTCTCCAGGGTGGCGCGCATCGACTCGTACTCGCCGAACTCCTCGAGAATCATCTCGTTGGTCCAGCCGAGCGCCTTGAGCAGCACGGTGACGGACTGCTTGCGCTTGCGGTCGATGCGGACGCCGACCATGTCGCGCTTGTCGATCTCCATCTCCAGCCAGGCACCACGCGAGGGGATGACCTTGCAGGAGTAGATGTCCTTGTCGGACACCTTGTCCAGGGTGGAGTCGAAGTACACACCCGGGGAGCGGACCAGCTGCGAGACGACGACACGCTCGGTGCCGTTGATCACGAACGTGCCCTTGTGGGTCATGAGCGGGAAGTCGCCCATGAAGACCGTCTGAGACTTGATCTCACCGGTCTCGTTGTTGGTGAACTCGGCCGTGACGAAGAGCGGAGCCGCGAACGTGAAGTCGCGGTCCTTGCACTCGTCAATGGAGTTCTTCGGCGGCTCGAAACGGTGGTCGCGGAAGGTCAGCGACATCGACCCACTGAAGTCCTCGATCGGGGAGATCTCTTCGAAGATCTCCTCCAGACCGGACTTCGTGGGGACGTCCTGACCACTCTCCAGGGCCGCCTCGACCCGGGACTTCCAGGCCGCGTTGCCGAGCAGCCAGTCAAAGCTCTCGGTCTGCAGGGCCAGGAGGTTCGGGACCTCGAGGGGCTCCTTGATCTTCGCGAACGAAACGCGGAGCGGGGCGGTGGATGCGGCGGAATTGTTCGAGGCGTTGCGCGGCGCGGCCAAGAGGGGGGTCCTTCCGAGGGCTCGGAGCTCACTGCGCGCGTACCGGCCGGGCCTGGAAAGGCTTGGTCCCACCTCCCTCGCCACTGGCCTCTGCCGGGGGTGAAACCCGAGGTCAGAGCCGTTTTGCGGAGGCGGTGCCAGACCCCTTCAGGGCAACGCAAACTCCGGGCGACGAGTCACGGAGCAGCTAACAGGCAGCGCAAAGGGACAGTGTAGCCAAACGGCACACTGCTGTCCAGCTCTGATTCGGAAACCGAATCGGAGACTCCTCCCGGTAGCCGGCGGACGCGAACGCCCACCGGGTACTGCACCGGCCCGGGCACTCCCGGGCCTCCACCACTCACGTGGAGTCACTTCCCGCCGGAGGCGCTGGTTATGCATCCAGCAACAAACCAACCGGGCGGACTCGCGCCTTGAGAATCGCGCGCCGCGCCTGGTTCGTCAAGGGCCCGCCTCCGGCGCGGACCTCGACCCGTCTATCGCTGCGGACCCGCCCGGCGTTACAGAAGCCGTGGTGAGAGCCACTCTCGATGACAGCGATCACCATACCCGCCCGCACCGACACTGCCGAGTGCCCTCTCGGCCACACCGGTGGATCCCCGCCGCCGGGCCCGCCCGGGGCCGGGTACGCGAAAAGGCCGGGCCGACCACCCGCAAGGGTGATCGGCCCGGCCTCAGGCAGCCTCAGCCCGCAGAGGGGCGTGGAGGCACCTCCCGGCCGTCATGGCCGGGGAGGAGTCACTTGACGGTGACCTTGGCGCCAGCGGCCTCGAGGGCAGCCTTGGCCTTCTCGGCAACGTCCTTGGCAACCTTCTCCAGGACCTTGGCACCAGCGGTGTCAACGAGGTCCTTGGCCTCCTTCAGGCCGAGGGAGGTCAGGGTGCGCACCTCCTTGATGACCTGGATCTTCTTGTCGCCGGCACCGTCGAGGATGACGTCGAACTCGTCCTGCTCCTCAGCGGCCTCGACCGGGGCAGCGCCACCGGCGGCGGCAACGGCGACCGGAGCGGCAGCGGTGACGTCGAACTTCTCCTCGAAGGCCTTCACGAAGGCAGCGAGCTCGATGAGGGTGAGCTCCTCGAACTGCGCGAGCAGCTCGTCCTGGGTCAGCTTCGCCATGATTGGCGTCCTTCCACTAATTCGGCAGGTGGTGCCGTATGTACGGGTTGGCGGGCGTACGGGCCCGCAGCGAGGCGTGAGCCTGCCGAATTACTCGGCGGCCTCGTCCTCGGCGGCGGGAGCCGGCGTACCGGCACCGCCCTGCTCGACCTTGTCGCGCAGCGCGTCCACAGTGCGGACGAGCTTCGACGGCAGGGCCTGGAAGAGCGCAGCAGCCTGGGACTGCTTGGCCTTCAGGGCGCCGGCCAGCTTGGCGAGCAGCACCTCGCGGGACTCGAGGTCCGCGAGCTTCTTGATGTCATCGGCGGACAGCGCCTTGCCGTCAAGGACACCGCCCTTGATGACGAGAGCGGGGTTCTCCTTGGCGAAGTCACGCAGAGCCTTCGCCGACTCCACCGGGTCACCGGTGACGAAGGCGACAGCCGTCGGACCGTTGAACTGGTCGTCGAGCTCCGTGATCCCGGCCTCGTTGGCAGCGATCTTGGTCAGCGTGTTCTTCACCACGGCGTACTGGGCGTTGTCACCCAGCGAGCGACGCAGGGTCTTGACCTGCTTCACCGTCAGACCGCGGTACTCGGTCAGTACGGCCGCGTTCGAGGCGCGGAACTTGTCCGCGATCTCGGCGACGGCAGCAGCCTTGTCGGGCCTAGCCATAGGCTTACGCCTCCTTCCGTGATGTCGAAGTCCGGCCGACCGCGAAAGTCGACCATTCTCACCTCGGACCGACCGGACGGAAGGAAAGCTCCTGCAGAAAAGCAGATGAGCCCCGGTGCGCAGGCGCACGGGGCTCAGTACGACCTCGACAGGCCCACGTGCGAACACGCGAGACCCGGAAGTCCAAGCTCCAAACAATCCTGCGCGGGCTGCCTGCGCTGAAAGCGCAGATCCTTCGGTCACCCACTCCCTTGCGGGGGCACGGCGACAACCAGCGGTCTTTGGCTTCGGCAACAGTAGCCCGGCCCCGCCGTCCGGGGCAAATCGCCCAGGGCCACCGCCCGCGGAAGCGACGGGCGGGACGGACGGGACGGGTCAGCGGGCCAGCGGGGAGACGTTGCGGGTGCCCGCGTCGACGGTGTCCGCCTCGGCCGGGGCCTGGGCCGAGAGGGTGCCGGCGAACTCGGAGTAGAGCACCGAGTCGTCCGCCCGGCCGCTCTCCCCGGTGCCGGTGCGCTGGAGCTTCACCAGCTGATCCTTGTCGTTCAGCCAGAGGTCCAGGGTCAGCGAGGCCGAGCCGCCGGGGGCGAGCGCGGCGCGCAGGCCGTCCCGGCGGGCCTGGCTCAGCTGGGTCTGCGCGGCCGCGTACCGCTCGGCGTCGGTGGTGACCCGGTAGTGCTCGACCGTCGAGTCCTCGAACTTCTCCTCGCCGACGTACTGCGCCGCCACCCCGTCCGCGGTAGCGGCGGCCAGCGCCTCGACCGGGTTGAGCAGGTCGATCAGTCCGGCGTACGGGATCTCGCGATGGCCGTCCGGGCCCGGCGCGCCGTTGAACCGCTCCCAGTGCCGGCCGCCGAGCCGGGCCGCGGTGGCGGCGTCACCGCCCTGGTAGGCCACGGTGTCCACGACGATCAGCTGCTCGGCCTCGGCCGGGGTGGAACGTTTGACCTGGAGGGCGGTCTTCGGCAGCCAGAACAGCGGGCCGGAGCCGGCGTCCGGCCCGAGCCGGTAGCTGACCTTGGCCCGGCGCGCGGTCTGCATGGCCAGCTGGGCGGAGAGCAGGACGCCGTGCGGCGACCGGTCGGTCGGCTTGGCCGGGCCGGTCGGGGAGGCACTG
The DNA here is from genome assembly GCF_055588525.1 of Kitasatospora sp. NPDC041988. NCBI lineage: Bacteria > Bacillati > Actinomycetota > Actinomycetes > Kitasatosporales > Streptomycetaceae > Kitasatospora > Kitasatospora sp. NPDC041988. The sequence goes on along the minus strand of NZ_JBVJCO010000025.1, from coordinate 71,672 downwards.
GTCGGCGTCGGCGTGCCGGAGGGCGTCGGCGTCGTGCCGCCGCCCCCGCCGCACGCCGTCAGCCCGCCCGCCAGCAGCGCGGCGGCCACCACTGCCGCCAGCCGCTGCCGCACCGCCATGGCCCGCTCCCCTTCCGTCCCTGTTGCGCCTGTTCCGAGCCACCTTGCCACCAACAGCCCGGCCTGCCGGTGGCGCCCCCCTCGTCCGGTCCGGTGAACCCGGCCCGCTCCGCGACGGGTCGGGGCCGGCGCCGGTGTCAGGGGCAGGCGGAGAGCCCTGTGGGCTCAGCCGCCGAAGAGCTTGGAGAAGTCGGAGCTCTTGCCGACGTCGCCGAAGGCCGGCGCCTCGATCTTGGGCGCGGCGCCCAGGCCCGAGTACTTCACCGTGACGGCCTGCTGCTCACCGTTCTTGTTGCCGTAGCCCTTGAGCTGGACGAGCTCCTGGGCGCCGTTGATCCAGAAGTCGACGGTCATCGTGTTGCCGCCCGCGGCAAGGGTCTGCTGGACGGCGGTGCGCTGGTCGTTGCCGAGCGCGCTCATCGCCTCGGTCAGCTTGGCGACGTCCTCGACCGCGCGGTAGTGCGTGGTCTCGACCCCGCCGACGGCCTCGGCCCCGACCTTGGTCGGCTTGCCGACCTGGGCCGCCACCGTGAGCTGGAGCACCGGGTTGCTCAGCTGGGTCACGGTCAGGAACATCCCGGCCATCGGGCCCACGCCCGGGTCCTGGGGGGTGACCTTGGCCCAGTGCTTGCCGCCCAGGGCGACCGCCACGTCGGGACCGCCGCCGAGGAAGATGTCGTCGCCGACCACCCGCGTCTTGGTGGACGCCTTGCCCTTGCCCGCCACGTCGACATCGGTTCTCTGGCTCCACTGCGCCGTGCCGGTCATGGAGTTGTCGGGCAGGGCCAGCTCGATGTTGCCGTTGGCGGCCTTCTGCATCACCACGGCCGAGGCGGCCAGCGCGGCCTTGGGTTCGAGGCCGGAGGACTTGCCGGCGGCCGGGCCCTCCGCGGACTTGGTGTCCGTCTTGCCGTCACCGCCGCAGGCCGTCAGTCCTCCGACCATGACGGCGGCTGTGACGACGACGGAAGCGAGGCGCAGAGCACGCATGAAGAAACCCCCAATGAGGCCCGATTGTCAGGTAATACGCAGCGGACTCTAACGGATCGTCAAAGTCCGCCTCGCAACGGCCACCCCCTGGAACGTCTCAGCCCGTCGCAGCAGGGGTCTCCGCACCCGGCCCGAGGTCGGAGAGGTCGGTCGTGGTGACCACCGTTCCGGCGCTGCCCTGGACGGTGGCGCGGAGCCGGAGCAGCCGGTCGCCCGGGGCGACCCAGAAGTCGTAGCCGATCGCCGTGACCCCGTGCTGCCGGTAGTACGCGAGCATCACCGCGAGCCGGTCGGCGGAGAACCCCTGGTCGGCGGAGAAGAAGTCGGCCACCGGCGCGGAGCCCCGGTAGTGCGCCACCGTGGCGCCGGCCAGCTGCTCGCCGCCGAGCGAGGTGAACTTCCCGGCCAGGGCCATCGAATGCGCCGGGCCGCCGGGGTTGGCGACCAGCCCGCTCACCCAGCCGCCCGCGTACGCCGCGCCCGGTGCCCGCGGGTCCAGCGACTCGGCGTCGGCCCGCTCGGCCCGCTTCGCCGGCGCCCCGTCGTACGCGAGGTCGAGCACGCCGTCCCGGGCCTGGAGGCGGGCGGTGCCCAGCTCGTCGGTGACGGTCAGCTCGACCGCGTCGCGGGCGCCCCAGGAGACGGTGCCGGAGGCGGTGCGCCGCCCAGCCGGACCCTCCTCGGCCACCTGGACGCGCGTGCCACCGGAGTCGTCCAGGTTCTGTGCGGCCGAGAGCAGCACCTGCTTGGGCGGCCGGACGGTCGCGGGCCCGCCGGCCGGCGTGCGGTCCCCCGAGACGGCCATCAGGCTGCAGGCGGTGAGGCAGCCGGCGAGCAGCAGCAGGGCCGCCCCCCAGACGGCGGGGCGAAGGGCGGGCGGCACGGCACACTCCGACGGTCACACGGTTAAGTCACATGATCTGACCGGCTGAGCGTACGACGAGCCGCGCCGCTCGTCCTCCCCGCCCGGGTCTCGATCCGGACACGACGACCGCCCGGAGAACGACCGCCCGCAGGGAACAGCCGGGGAGAGCGCCGGCCGGACACGACGACGGGCCCGTACCCCCGGTGAAGGGGGTACGGGCCCGTCGTACGGACTACTGCTGCGCCCAGGACGCGGCTACCGGTGTGAGCTCGGGGCTCAGACGGCGGCCGGGTCCTCCTCGACCAGGAGGTTGCGGGTGCGGTTCGGGTCCACCAGGATGCCGGGGCCGATCGTGGTGGAGATCGCGGTCTTCTTGATGTAGCGACCCTTGGCGGCGGACGGCTTGGCGCGGAGCACCTCGTCCAGCGCGGCGGCGTAGTTCTCGACCAGCTGCTCGTCGGTGAAGGAAGCCTTACCGATGATGAAGTGCAGGTTCGAGTGCTTGTCGACGCGGAACTCGATCTTGCCGCCCTTGATGTCGTTGACAGCCTTGGCGACATCGGGGGTGACGGTGCCGGTCTTCGGGTTCGGCATCAGACCACGGGGACCGAGCACGCGGCCGAGGCGGCCGACCTTGCCCATGAGGTCCGGGGTGGCGACGACGGCGTCGAAGTCCAGCTTGCCCTTGGCGACCTCGTCGATGAGCTCGTCGGCACCGACGATGTCGGCGCCCGCAGCACGCGCGGCCTCGGCACGCTCGCCGGTCGCGAAGACCAGGACCCGAGCGGTCTTACCGGTGCCGTGCGGGAGGATCACGGTGCTGCGGACCATCTGGTCGGCCTTGCGCGGGTCGACGCCCAGACGCATGGCGACCTCGACGGTGCCGTCGAACTTGCTGGTGCTGGTCGCCTTGGCGAGGCGGATGGCCTCGAGGGGGGCGTAGAGGCGGTCGCGGTCGACCTGAGCGTCCGCGGCCTTCAGAGCCTTGCTGCGCTTCACTGCTGCTCCTGAGTGGGGAATGGAGTCGTGGTATGTACGGGCCGCGCAGGCCCTACCACATGGACGAGAAGGGTGATCAGCCCTCGACCGTGATGCCCATCGACCGGGCGGTGCCGGCGATGATCTTGGACGCGGCGTCCAGGTCGTTGGCGTTCAGGTCGGGGAGCTTGACCGTGGCGATCTCGCGGACCTGGGCGGCCGTGAGCTTGGCAACCTTGGTCTTGTGCGGCTCGGCGGAGCCCTTCTCCACGCCCGCGGCCTTCAGGATGAGGCGCGCGGCCGGCGGCGTCTTCGTGATGAAGGTGAAGGAACGGTCGTCGTAGACCGTGATCTCCACCGGCACGATCATGCCGCGCTGCGACTCGGTCGCAGCGTTGTAGGCCTTGCAGAACTCCATGATGTTGACGCCGTGCTGGCCCAGCGCGGGGCCGACCGGCGGCGCCGGGTTGGCCGCACCGGCGTTGATCTGGAGCTTGATAAGCCCCGTGACCTTCTTCTTCTTGGGAGGCATTTCTCTCCGGGTCCTTCCGAGAGGTGATTGCTGGTGCATGCCGAACCGGGGCGACACCCGGCCGCCAGCACACACATCGGACCAGGCTAACGCGGATGCGCCGCTGGACCAAAACGACTTCGGGGCGGAGCCGCAGCCCCGCCCCGAAGCCGAAGCTCGTTGCTAGTTCTTCTGGATCTGGTCGAAGGAGAGCTCGACCGGGGTCTCCCGGCCGAAGATCTCGACCAGGCCCTTGACCTTCTTCGAGTCCGGGTTGATCTCGTTGATGGTCGCCTGCAGGGTGGCGAACGGGCCGTCGGTGACGGTGACCGAGTCGCCGACCTCGAAGTCGAGCACCTGGATCTCGCTCGGCTTGACCGGCGAGGGCTTGCCGGCCTCCTTGGCCGCCTGGCGCTCGACGTCGGGGGCGAGCATCTTGACGACCTCGTCCAGGGTCAGCGGGTACGGGTCGTAGGCGTTGCCGACGAAGCCGGTGACACCGGGGGTGTTGCGCACGACGCCCCAGGACTCCGGGGTGAGGTCCATGCGCACCAGGACGTAGCCGGGGAGCTTGTTCTGGCGGATGGTCTTGCGGTCGCCGTTCTTGATCTGGACGACCTCCTCCTGCGGCACCTCGGCCTGGAAGATGTACTCCTCGACGTTGAGCGAGACCGCGCGCTGCTCCAGGTTCTGCTTCACCCGGTTCTCGTAGCCCGCGTAGGTGTGGATCACGTACCACTCGCCGGGCATGAAGCGCAGGTCCTCGCGGAACTTGGCGACCGGGTCGACCTCGACCTCGACGGCGGCCTCGTCCTCGGCCTCGTCGGCAGCCTCGTCGGCCTCGTCCGCGGTCTCCTCGGCCGGCTCGGCCTCCTCGGCGGCGAGCTCCTCGTCGGCCTCCACGTGCAGCGCGGCCTCCTCGGCCGGCTCGCCGGCCTCGGCCTCGTCGTACGCCTCGGCCTCGTCCTCGTCGCTGTCCGCGGCGTCCACGATCTGCTCGGCCGACTCGGCTTCGTCAGCCAGCTCGGCCGCGTCCAGCTCGGCGGCGACATCCGCCTCGCGGACGGTCTCGTCGGCGTCGTACAGGGGGGACTCAGACACGGTGGCTGCTTCTTTCCTGGAGATGGTGAAGGTGGCGCGCTCCGGGACCGCTCCGGCGCCGCTACCGCTCACGCGGGCGCCAGGAGATACCTCGGAGACTTCAACAGTACCGAGTCAACGGTAGCGGCCTCGTACGTCCGGCGCCGACAGCTCGACCCGGACCGAAGAATCGGCCCGGGTCGGGAAGCTGTTTCGAAGGTGGGGCGGCTCGGTCAGCCGAAGACCCAGAGGCTGAGCTTCGAGAAGCCGTAGTCGAGGCCGGCCACGAAAGCCATCACGACCACGACGAACACGACCACGACGGTGGTGTAGTTGACCAGCTCGCTGCGGGTGGGCCAGACGACCTTGCGCAGCTCGGCGATGATCTGGCGGTAGAACAGGGCCAGCCGGGCGAAGACGCCCTTCTTGGCCCGCTTGCCGGACTTCTTGTCGCCAGAGCGGCCTGCCCGCTTGCGGTCGCGGCGCGACTCGCCCTCGGCCGGCGTGGTCTCGTCAGCGCCGTCGGCACCCTCGGGGTTGCCGCTCTCAGGCGTTGCGGTGGAGCCCGTGGTCTCCGTCACTCGTCCTCACCTGAATCCGGGTCCTGCCGAGCATCACCTGCGTACCCGATCGGGCACGAGCGGCCGGCTAAAGCGGTGCTGTTCGGTGCCCTCTCCGCATCAAGCCCGTTCGCTCTGTGGAGCGAACGGGCTGAATACGGATCAAGCAGCAGGGCAAGAGGGACTTGAACCCCCAACCGCCGGTTTTGGAGACCGGTGCTCTACCAATTGAGCTATTGCCCTACGGTGCCTTACGGCTCCTGTAGCGACCACCAACCTACCGCATCTCCCCCCGCTGTATGCACAGGCGAGGAAGTCTTGGCTTCTCGGTGGCCGTCGAGCAGTGAGTGTACGTGGTCGAGAGGGGTTTGGTCGAACCTCTTCTGCGACCACCTGTGCCGACCCGCCGCCATGCCTGGCAATCGGACGAGCCCGTACAGGTGACTCCTCCACCCCGCAGACGGGGCGGCTTCTCACTCGGCTCCGCAGAGCGTCGTGACGGCCAAGCCCTGACCGCTGTCCTTGGACAGGTCGCTGACGTTACTACGGCGCTCCGAGATCAAAGAGACATATGGTGAAACCCCCATGCCCGGTCCGTCCCGGTTCTGCGACCATGCAGGCATGAGCGCTTCCACCCCGCAGCCCGACAGTTCCGTCCGCCCCGCCGACCGACGGGTCTCCGCCCGGATCGGCGCGATCGCCGAATCCGCGACCCTCGCCGTGGACGCCAAGGCCAAGGCCCTCAAGGCGGCCGGCCGGCCGGTGATCGGCTTCGGCGCCGGCGAGCCGGACTTCCCCACCCCGGACTACATCGTCGAGGCGGCCGTCGAGGCCTGCCGCGACCCGAAGAACCACCGATACACCCCGGCGGGCGGTCTGCCCGAGCTGAAGGCCGCGATCGTCGCCAAGACGCTGCGCGACTCCGGCTACGCGGTGGACGCCTCCCAGGTCCTGGTGACCAACGGCGGCAAGCAGGCGATCTACGAGGCCTTCGCCGCGATCCTCGACCCGGGCGACGAGGTCATCGTCCCGGCCCCGTACTGGACCACCTACCCGGAGTCGATCCAGCTGGCCGGCGGCGTCCCGGTGGAGGTCGTGTCCGACGAGACCACCGGCTACAAGGTCTCGGTCGAGCAGCTGGAGGCCGCCCGCACCGAGAACACCAAGGTCGTTCTCTTCGTCTCGCCGTCCAACCCGACCGGCGCGGTGTACACCGAGGCCGAGGCCCGGGCCATCGGCGAGTGGGCGCTGCAGCACGGCCTCTGGGTGCTGACCGACGAGATCTACGAGCACCTGGTCTACGGCGACGCGAAGTTCACCTCGCTGCCGGCCCTGCTGCCCGAGCTGGCCGACAAGACCATCGTGGTCAACGGTGTCGCCAAGACCTACGCGATGACCGGCTGGCGGGTGGGCTGGGTGATCGGCCCCAAGGACGTCGTCAAGGCCGCGACCAACCTGCAGTCGCACGCCACCTCGAACGTCTCCAACGTCGCGCAGCGCGCCGCGATCGCCGCCGTCAGCGGCGACCTCTCCGCGGTGCACGAGATGCGCACCGCCTTCGACCGGCGCCGCAAGACCATCGTGAAGATGCTCAACGAGATCGAGGGCGTCGTCTGCCCCGAGCCCGAGGGCGCGTTCTACGTCTACCCGTCCGTCAAGGGCCTGCTGGGCAAGGAGATCCGTGGCAAGCGCCCGCAGACCTCCGGCGAGCTGGCCGCGCTGATCCTGGACGAGGCCGAGGTCGCGGTCGTCCCCGGCGAGGCCTTCGGCACCCCGGGCTACCTGCGCCTGTCGTACGCGCTGGGCGACGCCGACCTGGTCGAGGGCGTCGGCCGGATGCAGAAGCTGCTCGGCGAGGCGACCGCCTGACGGCAGCCGCCCGACGCGACCGCCCCCTTTCACCCCTTCGGGGGAGGCGAAGGGGGCGGTTCCCGTATCCGGGTCCGATACGGCAGTATCGGCGGATGGAACGCCTGTTGAATCCGCGAGACGTCAGGGACCTCCCCAAGGCCCATCTGCACCTGCACTTCACCGGCTCGATGCGCCCCGCCACCCTGCTGGAACTGGCCGACAAGCACGGCGTCCGCCTGCCGGAGGCACTCAGCTCCGGCGAGCCGCCCCGGCTGCGGGCCACCGACGAACGCGGCTGGTTCCGCTTCCAGCGCCTCTACGACACCGCCCGGTCCGTCCTGCGGGACGAGTCCGACATCCGCCGGCTGGTCCTGGAGACCGCCGAGGACGAGCGCCGGGACGGCTCGCGCTGGCTGGAGATCCAGGTCGACCCGACCTCGTACGCGCCCCGGCTCGGCGGCCTGATCCCCGCGCTGGAGCTGATCCTGGACGCCGTCCGGCACGCCGCCGAGGCCACCGGCGTCGGCATCCGGGTCCTGGTGGCGGCCAACCGGATGAAGTCCCCGATGGACGCCCGGACGCTGGCCCGGCTCGCCGTCCGGTACGCCGACCAGGGCGTGGTCGGCTTCGGCCTCTCCAACGACGAGCGGCGCGGGCTCGCCCGGGACTTCGACCGGGCCTTCGACATCGCCCGCGCGGGCGGCCTGCTGGCCGCCCCGCACGGCGGCGAGCTGGCCGGCCCGGAGTCCGTCCGGGACTGCCTGGACGACCTCGGCGCCGGCCGGATCGGCCACGGCGTCCGGGCCGCCGAGGACCCTCGGCTGATGCAGCGGCTTGCCGACCGTCAGGTCACCTGCGAGGTCTGCCCCTCGTCCAACGTCTCGCTGGGCGTCTACGAACGGGCCGAGGACGTCCCGCTGCGCCGGCTGTTCGACGCCGGCGTGCCGCTGGCGCTGGGCGCCGACGACCCGCTGCTGTTCGGCAGCCGGCTGGCCGCCCAGTACGACCTGGCCCGCGACGTGCTCGGCTTCGACGACGCCGAACTCGCCGAGCTGGCCCGCCAGTCGGTGCGCGGCTCGCGCGCGCCGGAGAACACCCAGAAGGAGCTGCTGGCGGACATCGACGCCTGGCTGGTGGACGGGCCCTAGAGCTTGACGCCCACCATGACCGGCTCGTTGACCAGCTCGACGCCGAACGCCGCCCGGACGCCGTCGCGGATCTCCCGGGCCAGCGCCAGCAGGTCGTCGGCGGTGGCCGCGCCGCGGTTGGTCAGGGCCAGGGTGTGCTTGGTGGAGAGGGTCGCCGGGCCGCTGCCGTAGCCCTTGCCGAAACCGGCCTTGTCGATCAGCCAGGCCGCCGAGGTCTTGGTGCAGCCGTCCGGCGCCGGGTAGGCGGGGGCGGTGAGGTCGCGCTCGGCGGCCAGCGCGAGGAAGGCGTCGTACTGCTCGGCGGTCAGCACCGGGTTGGTGAAGAAGGAGCCCGCCGACCAGGTGTCGTGGTCCGCCGGGTCGAGCACCATGCCCTTGCCGCCGCGCAGCCGCAGCACGGCCTCGTAGGCCTTGCGCAGCGCGACCGGCTCGCCCTGCTCGACGCCCAGGTGCTTGGCGGTCTCGGCGTAGCGGACCGGGGTGGAGAGCCCGCCGTTGTCCGCCAGGGCGAAGCGGACCCGCAGCACGACGTAGCGGTCCGGGTCGGCCTTGAAGCGGCTGTGCCGGTAGGAGAACTCGCATGCGTCGCCGGAGAGCGTCACGACCTCGTCGGCCCGGCGGTCGTAGGCGACCACCTCGGTGACGGACTGCGCCACCTCCTGGCCGTACGCGCCGACGTTCTGGACGGGCGTGGCCCCGGCCGAGCCGGGGATGCCGGCCAGGAACTCGATGCCGGCCAGGCCGTGCTCCACCGTCCGGGCCACCGCCTCGGCCCAGACCTCGCCGGCGGCCAGCTCCAGGGTGGTGCCGTCCAGCGCGAAGCCGGTGGTGGCGATGCGCAGCACCGTCCCGGCGAAGCCGGCGTCGCCGATCACCAGGTTGGAGCCGCCGCCGAGGACCAGCAGCGGCTCTCCGCCGGCGTCGGCCTCCCGGACGGCGGCGACCACCTCGTCGTCGGTGGTCGCGGTCACCAGGCGGCGGGCCGGACCGCCGAGGCGGAGCGTGGTCAGCGGGGCGAGGGGGGCGTCGAGTTCTACCAGCACGCCCCCAGCGTACGGGGGAAAGGGTTGCGCGCAGGCAACCCTTCCCGCCGTGCGCTCAGGCCAGCCGGACGACGGCGCGGGACATGCCCAGCACCTTCTGGCCTCCGTAGGTCGCCACCAGGTCGACCTGGACCTTGCGGTCGTCCAGCAGCTTGGCCACCTTGCCGGTGACCTCGATCACAGAGCCGACCCCGTCGTTGGGCACCGGCACCGGACGGGTGAACCGCACGCCGTACTCGACCACCGCACCCGGGTCGCCGACCCAGTCGGTGACCACCCGGATCGCCTCGGCCATGGTGAACATGCCGTGCGCGATGACGTCCGGCAGGCCCACCTCCTTGGCGAACTTCTCGTTCCAGTGGATCGGGTTGAAGTCACCGGAGGCGCCCGCGTACTGCACCAGTGTGGCGCGCGTCACCGGGAAGGACTGCGCGGGCAGCTCGGTGCCGGCCGCGACCTCGTCGAAGCTGATCGCCATGGCGTTACTCCCCCGCCTCGTCGGCGGCCCGGGCCACCAGGGTCATGACCGACGTCACCACGTGCTCGCCGCTCGCGTCCGACACCTCGCCGCGCACCGTGAGCACGTCGTTGCCCGCGAGCGACTTGATGTTGTCGATGGTCACCGCGACCGAGAGGCGGTCGCCGGCCCGCACCGGGCGGGTGTAGGCGAACTTCTGGTCGCCGTGCACCACCCGGCTGTAGTCCAGGCCCAGCTCCGGGTCCTGGACCACCTGGGCGGCGGCCCGGAACGTCAGCACGAACGGGAAGGTCGGCGGGGCGATGACGTCCTGGTGGCCGAGCGCCTTGGCGGCCTCCGGGTCGGTGTACGCCGGGTTGGCGTCACCCACGGCGACCGCGAACTCGCGGATCTTCTCCCGGCCGACCTCGTACGGCTCGGTGGGCGGGTACGTCCGCCCGATGAAGGAGGGGTCGAGTGCCACGGGCAACTCCTCGAAAGTCCGGTGGATGACAAAAAAGACTCCGGGCCGCACCCAGAGAGGGTGCGGCCCGGAGTCGAAGACCTGAATCACACAGGCCCGGCGCCCTGCAGCAGGGTCAGCGGGTCTCGCGGTGCGCGGTGTGCGAGTTGCAGCGGGGGCAGTGCTTCTTCATCTCAAGACGGTCCGGGTCGTTACGCCGGTTCTTCTTGGTGATGTAGTTCCGCTCCTTGCACTCCACGCAGGCCAGCGTGATCTTCGGGCGGACGTCGGTGGCAGCCACGGGAGTGCCTTCCTTGGACAATGAATAAGAACACAACAAGAGTAGCCGACCGGGAGTGCGATCTCCCGACCGACTACGCGGGGTAGCGGTGACCGGACTTGAACCGGTGACACAGCGATTATGAGCCGCTTGCTCTACCAACTGAGCTACACCGCCACAGTGATCCGGAGCACAGCCGAAGCTGACTCCTTTTCACCAGAGCCCCCATGCGGAATCGAACCGCAGACCTTCTCCTTACCATGGAGACGCTCTACCGACTGAGCTATAGGGGCGAACGAGGAAGAGATTACACGTTCCGCGCCCAGAGGTGAAATCCGTATCCCGACGCGAAGACCGCAGGTCGGCGGCGTGCACGGATGAGCGATCGAAGGCCGGGCGTTCGATCGGCCCTCCGGCGGCGCGGCCCGACCCGATACGACTATTGCCCGCATCCCGGCGCCCCGCACCCGCGCGCCATAGGCTCGTCGCTCATTGATCGGGACGGGCCGGGCAACTCGACGGGCCAGCGCGAGAAGGAGCCGGGCGATGGACAGCGCAGCCGCCGACGGGCCGCACTCCGGGCCCGGCCCGGCGGCCAACCCGCTCGGGCACGGCCCCGTCCTGCTGCTCGCCGGCGCCCGGCTCGCCGACGGCCGGGTGGTGGACGTACGGATCAGCGGCGACCGGATCCAGGCCGTCGGCACCGCCGGCAGCCTCGGCCCGCTGCCCGCCCTGCCAGGCGCCCCCACCGCCACCACCGGCGCCCGGATCGACCTCAAGGGCTACCTGCTGCTGCCGGCCCCCGCCGAGGCGCACGCCCACTACGACGTCGCCTTCGCCGCCGCCCTGCCCGCCCCGCCGCCGGAGACCCCCGCCGACCTCACCCGGCGGGTCACCGAGGCCGCGCTCACCTCGCTCGGCTACGGCGCCACCGCCCAGCGCACCCACGTCCGGATCGGCGACGTGCACGGGCTGCGCAGGCTGGAGGCCGTGCTCACCGCCCGGCAGGCGCTGCGCGGGCTCGCCGAGCTCCAGGCCGTCGCCATGCCCCGGCTGCTCACCGGCCGGGCCGGGGCCGACGGCCGGGCCCAGCTGCGCGACGCGCTCAAGCTGGGCGCCACGGCGGCCGGCGGCTGCCCCGAACTGGACCCGGACCCGGCGGGGTACGTCCAGGTGCTGCTGGAGGCTGCCCGGGAGGCGGACTGCCCGGTCGACCTGCACACCACCGGCGCCGACCCGGCGCAGCTGGCCCGGCTGGCGAGTGCGCTGGCCCCGCTGCGGCCGCGGGTGGTGCTCGGCCCGTGCGGGTCGCTGGCGCCGGGCGCCTCGGCGGTGCTGGCCACCAGCGGCGTCCGGGTGGTCTGTCTGCCGCAGAACGGCTGCTGCGCCGGGCTGGAGGGCCGGGCGGCCGGCCTGCGGCCGGGGCTGCTGCGTGAGCTGACGGACGCCCGGGTGCCGCTCGCGGCGGGCAGCGGCGCGCTGCGCGACCCGGCCAACCCGGTAGGGCGGGCGGATCCGCTGGAGGCCGCGTACCTGCTGGCGGCGGGCGGGGTACTGGCCCCGGAGGCGGCGTACGACGCGGTCGCCAACCAGGCCCGGGCGGCGCTGGGGCTGCCGCCGGTCCGGGTGGACGCCGGGTTCCCGGCGGAGCTGCTCGCGGTGCGCGGGGACAGCCTGGCGGGGGCGCTCGCGGGCGGGCACAGCCGGCTGGTGGTGCACAGCGGACGGGTGGTCAGCCGGACCAGCGCCGTCCGGGAGTTCGCCGACACGGTGGTGCTGGCGCTGCCCCGGCAGTCGGGGAGCGCGGGCGGGGGCTGACAAGGACGGTGATTTGGGGGCGCGCGGCTTTGACCGCGCGCCCCTCCCCCACCTTCCGGCCGCCGAGGCGGCGGAGCAGCCCCAGGCATCCCCCACAAGGAGCGGGGCCGCCCTCTCACCGCTGACGCTACGCCCGCGGACGGTCCGCCCCGGCCGGCCTTGACGCCCTCCTGTCGCCCACCGGGCGTCTCCTGACGGCCTTTTGACGCCTTGCCCCCGGCGACGGACCGTCAGGGCTCGTACCGGTAGCCGATGCCGGGCTCGGTGATCAGGTGACGCGGCCGGGCCGGATCGCGCTCCAGCTTGCGACGCAGCCCGGCCAGGTAGACCCGCAGGTAGTTGCCGTGCCCCTCCTGCGCCGGGCCCCAGACCTCGCGCAGGATCTGCCGCCCGGGCACCAGCCGGCCCGGGTTGGCGAGCAGCAGGGCGAGGATCCGCCACTCGGTCGGGGTGAGCCGCACCGGGCCGGCCGGGCCGGTCACGGTGGTCGCGGTGAGGTCCACGGTGTGGTCGCCGATCACCGGCGCGGCCGGCGCGGGGGCGCCCGGCAGCCGGCGCAGCACGGCGCGCAGCCGGGCCAGCAGCTCCTCCATCAGGAACGGCTTGGTGAGGTAGTCGTCCGCCCCGGCGTCGAGCGCGTCCACCTTGTCGGCGGCGCCCGAGCGGCCGGAGAGCACGATGATCGGCACGGCGCTGCGGCTGCGCAGGCCCCGGATCACGTCCATGCCGTCCAGGTCGGGCAGGCCGAGGTCGAGCAGGACGGCGTCGGGCGCGGTGTGCGCGGCGCGGTCCAGGGCCTCGCCGCCGCTGGCGGCCGTCCGGACGGCGTACCGGCGGGCGCTGAGGTTGATCCGCAGGGTGCGCAGCAGCGCCGGTTCGTCGTCGACGATCAGAATCTCACTCATGCGCCCGCCTCGCTTCGCTCGGTGGCCGCTTCGCGAGACGCGCGCCACCCCATGATTCGCTCGCTCCGCTCACTGATGCGGGCGCCTCCCCCGGACGGTCGTCGTGAACGGTCTGCGCGGCGGGCAGGGCGAGCAGCATCGTCGTCCCGCCGCCGGGGGTGTCCTCGACCTCCAGGCTGCCGCCCATGGCCTCGGCGAGGCCGCGGGAGAGCGCGAGGCCGAGGCCGACGCCGGTGGTGTTGTCGGTGTCGCCGAGGCGTTGGAAGGGCAGGAAGACGCGGTCGCGGTCCTCGGGGGCGATGCCGGGTCCGCGGTCGATGACGCGGATCTCGACCCGGCCCTGGTGGTGGCTGGCGGCGACCAGGACGGGGGCGCCGGGGGCGTTGTGCCGCAGCGCGTTGGTGATGACGTTGGCCAGGACGCGTTCCAGCAGCGGCGGGTCGACCAGCACCGCCGGCACCGTGTCCAGGTCGAGCGGCTGGACCGGCGCGTACGGGTCGGGGAGGGTGTCCAGCGCCCGGGGCAGGATCTCGTCGAGGTGGGTCTCGGCGAGGTGGAGGGTGAGCGCGCCGGCCTGGAGGCGGCTCATGTCGAGGAGGTTGTCCACCAGTCGGGTGAGCTTGACGAGGGACTCGTCGGCGGTGGCGAGCAGCTCGGCCTGGTCCTCGGGCGAGAACTCGACGTCCGGGCTGCGCAGCGAGCCGACCGAGGCGAGGGCGGCGGCCAGCGGGGTGCGCAGGTCGTGGCTGACGGCGGCGAGCAGGGCGGTGCGCATCCGGTCGGCGGCCTTGATCGGCTCGACCTCGGCGGCGACCACGGCGAGCCGGTCGCGCTCCAGGGCGGCGGCGACGTGCGCGGCGAAGGCGGTGAGCACGCGCTGGTCGGCGGCGGGCAGCCGGCGGCCGGTGAGGACGAGCACCGCGTCGGCGCCGACCGGGATCTCGGTGCTCTCCGCCGGCTCGCCGGACCGGCCGTCGTTCTTCTGACCGGGCCTGCCGTCGCCGGTCCGGCCGTCGTCGGTCCGGCCGTCGTCGTCGCAGCGGGCCAGGACCTCGCCGCCGGTGCGTTCCAGCAGGGCGACGGAGTCCATGCCGAAGGCCGTCCGGGACTTCTCCAGCAGCGCGGGCAGCGCGTCGGCGCCGCGCAGCACGCTGCCGGCCAGGGTGGACAGGGTCTCGGCCTCGGCGGTGGCCCGGGCGGCCCGGGCGGTGAGCCGGCCGGCGTGGTCGACCACGGTGGAGACGGCCAGGGCCACGGCGGCGAAGACGACCAGCGCGACGATGTTGTTGGTCTCGCCGATGGTCAGGGTGTGGACGGGCGGGATGAAGAAGTAGTTCAGCAGCAGCGAGGCGACGACCGAGGCCAGCAGGGCGGAGGTGGCACCGCCGAGCAGCGCGACGATCACCACGCCGAGCTGGAAGATCAGCGCGTCGGTGGTGAGGTTGACGGTGTCGTGCGCCTGCGAGAGCAGGGCGGTGAGCAGCCAGGGCAGCACCAGCCCGGCGAGGTAGCCGGCGATGGTGCGGCGCTTGGAGTGGCGGCGGCCGAGCGAGGGCAGCCGGCCGCGGCCGGTGAACTCGTGGGTGACCATGTGGACGTCGATGTCCTCGGAGGCGTCCACGGTGGTCTCACCGATGCCGGGGCCGGTGAGGAAGCGGGCGATCCGGCCGCGCCGGCTGGTGCCCAGCACCAGCTGCGTGGCGTCATGCGCCCGGGCGAAGGCGAGCAGCGCGGTGGGGATGTCGTCGCCGACCACCACGTGGTAGCTGCCGCCGAGAGTCTCGACCAGCTGCCGCTGCTGGGCGAGCGCGCCGGCGGAGGCGCCGGCCAGGCCGTCGCTGCGGGTGACGTGGACGGCGAGCAGGTCGCCGCCGGCGGTGCGGTCGGAGATCCGGGCCGCGCGGCGGATCAGGGTCTCGCCCTCGGGGCCGCCGGTGAGGGCGACCACGACGCGTTCGCGGGTCTCCCAGACGCGGTCGATGTTGTGGCTGGCCCGGTAGTCGCGCAGCCCCTCGTCGACCCGCCCGGCCACCCAGAGCAGGGCGAGCTCGCGCAGAGCCGTCAAGTTGCCGACCCGGAAGTAGTTGGAGAGCGCGGCGTCCACCTTCTCCGCCCTGTAGACGTTGCCGTGGGCCATCCGGCGCCGCAGCGCCTGGGGGGCCATGTCGACCAGCTCGATCTGATCGGCCCGGCGGACCACCTCGTCCGGGACGGTCTCGCGCTGGGGGACGCCGGTGATCTTCTGGACGACGTCGTTCAACGACTCCAGATGCTGGACGTTGACGGTGGTGATGACGTCGATCCCGGCGTCGAGCAGCTCCTCGACGTCCTGCCAGCGCTTCGCGTGGCGGCCGCCGGGGATGTTGGTGTGCGCCAGCTCGTCCACCAGCACGACCGTGGGCTTTCGCCGCAGCACCGCGTCGAGGTCCATCTCGTCGAACTCGGCGTCGCGGTAGGAGCGGGTGAGCCGGGGAACGGTCTCCAGGCCGGTGAGCATGGACTCGGTGTGACGGCGCCCGTGGCACTCGATGAAGCCGACCACGACGTCCGCGCCGCGCTCCTGTCTGCGCCGGGCCTCGTCCAGCATCCGGTAGGTCTTGCCGACACCGGGGGCGGAGCCGAGGTACACCCTCAGCCGGCCACGGCGGGGGCCGGTGCCGGGAGTGAGGTCGCGGGCCATGGGCGCTGCTCTTTCGTCTTCTTCGTACGAGGGTCGGGGCGTACGTCGGCCGACCCGGGCGCGGGGTGGTACCCCGGCCCGGGTCGGCCCGTCTCACTCGTCCAGCCGGTCGGCCGTCACTTCTGCGGCCGTCACTTCTGCTCGCTGAGCGCCTTGTTGAGCAGGACGACGTTGACGCCCTCCTGCCCGAGGAAGCCGAGCGAGCGGCCCTCGGTGTACTTCTCGATCAGCTTGTCCAGCGTCTCGGGCGAGACGTTGCCGCGGGTCTTGGCGATCCGGGCGGCCTGCTCCTTGGCGTAGGCGACCGAGATGTGCGGGTCGAGGCCGGATCCGGAGGCGGTGACCGCGTCCACCGGGACGCTCGCCGGGTCGACGCCGTCGAACTCGGCGACGGCCTTGCGGCGGTCCTCGACGGTCTTGGCGAGGTCCTCGCTGTTCGGGCCCTGGTTGGAGGCGCCGGAGCTCTTCGGATCGTGGGCGCCGGGGCGGGGCTGGAACCACTGCGGGTCCGGCTTGGCCTCCTCGTTCTCGTCGTCCCCCGTTGTCGAACCAGAAGGGTTCGCCTTCGGCAGGTTGTAGTTCTGGCCCAGCAGGCTGGAGCCGATCTCCTTGCCGTCGGCGGTCTTCACGATCGAGCCGTTGGCCTTGTCCCTGAG
Source organism: Kitasatospora sp. NPDC041988 (assembly GCF_055588525.1). Classification (NCBI taxonomy): domain Bacteria; kingdom Bacillati; phylum Actinomycetota; class Actinomycetes; order Kitasatosporales; family Streptomycetaceae; genus Kitasatospora; species Kitasatospora sp. NPDC041988. Next base: position 55,268 of record NZ_JBVJCO010000025.1, on the reverse strand, counting down.
GACCGCCTGGCCGAGGCCGGTGACCAGCAGCGGGTAGGCGAGACCGAGGATCACCGTCATCACCAGCAGCATCCGCAGCGCGGTGAAGTGCGTGCGCACGGTGGTGGGCAGGGGCTTGGACATGATGCGTTCCTCCTTTCCGTGGGTCAGCTCAGGCCGGGGATGAACTGGACGACGAGGTCGATCAGCTTGATCCCGACGAAGGGGACGACCAGCCCGCCGAACCCGTAGACCCCGATGTTCCTGCGCAGCAGCGAACTGGCGTCGGACGGGCGGTACTTGACGCCGCGCAGGGCGAGCGGGATGAGGCCGACGATGACCAGGGCGTTGAAGATGATCGCCGAGGTGATCGCGGACTGGGGGCTGTGCAGGCCCATGATGTTGAGCTTGTCCAGGCCCGGGTAGACCGCCGCGAACATCGCCGGGATGATCGCGAAGTACTTCGCGACGTCGTTGGCGATCGAGAAGGTGGTCAGCGCGCCGCGGGTGATCAGGAGCTGCTTGCCGATCTCGACGATCTCGATCAGCTTGGTCGGGTTGGAGTCCAGGTCGACCATGTTGCCGGCCTCCTTGGCCGCCATGGTCCCGGTGTTCATCGCGACACCGACGTCGGCCTGGGCCAGAGCCGGAGCGTCGTTGGTGCCGTCACCGGTCATCGCGACCAGCTTGCCCCCCTCCTGCTCCTTCTTGATCAGGGCCATCTTGTCCTCGGGGGTGGCCTCGGCGAGGAAGTCGTCCACGCCCGCCTCCTCCGCGATCGCCTTGGCGGTCAGCGGGTTGTCGCCCGTGATCATGATGGTCTTGATGCCCATCCGGCGCAGCTCGTCGAACCGCTCCCGCATGCCCTCCTTGACCACGTCCTTGAGGTGGATCACGCCGAGGGCCTTCGGGGCCGCACCGCCGATCCGGGAGGCGACGAGCAGGGGGGTGCCACCGGCGGCGGAGATGCCGTCGACCAGCTCGGCGATGTCCTTGCCGACCGTGCCGCCGTTCTCGGTGACCCAGTTGGTGACCGAACCCGCCGCGCCCTTGCGCACCGAGTGGACGCCGTCGGCCTCGTCCAGGTCGACGCCGGACATCCGGGTCTGCGCGGTGAACGGCACCCAGGTGGCGTGCGTCAACTCGCCCTGGGCGCGGGCCCGCAGACCGTACTCCGTCTTGGCGAGGACGACGATCGAGCGGCCCTCCGGCGTCTCGTCCGCGAGGGACGAGAGCTGCGCCGCATCCGCCAGCTCGTCGACCGTGACGCCCTTGGCCGGCTGGAACTCGGCGGCCTGGCGGTTGCCGAGGGTGATGGTGCCGGTCTTGTCGAGCAGCAGGGTGTTGACGTCGCCGGCGGCCTCGACGGCCCGGCCGGACATCGCCAGCACGTTGCGCTGGACCAGCCGGTCCATGCCGGCGATGCCGATCGCCGAGAGCAGCGCGCCGATCGTGGTCGGGATGAGCGCCACGATCAGCGCGACCAGCACGATCATCGACTGCGGTGCGCCCGCGAACGTCGCCATCGGCTGCAGCGTCACCACCGCGACCAGGAAGACGATGGTCAGCGACGCCAGCAGGATGTTGAGCGCGATCTCGTTCGGCGTCTTCTGCCGGGCCGCGCCCTCGACCAGGGCGATCATCCGGTCGATGAACGACTTGCCGGGCTCCGAGGCGATCTTCACCACGATCCGGTCGGAGAGCACCTTCGTCCCGCCGGTCACGGCCGACCGGTCGCCACCGGACTCGCGGATCACCGGCGCGGACTCGCCCGTGATCGCCGACTCGTCGACGGAGGCGACGCCCTCGACCACGTCACCGTCGCCGGGGATGATCTGCCCGGCCTCGACCACCACGTGGTCGCCCAGGCGCAGCGCCGTCCCGGAGACCTCCTCCTCGGCCTGGCTCTTCGGCCAGTCGAGCAGCCGGCGGGCCATGGTGTCGGACTTGGTCTTGCGCAGGGTGTCCGCCTGCGCCTTGCCACGGCCCTCGGCGACCGCCTCGGCCAGGTTGGCGAAGACGGTGGTCAGCCAGAGCCAGACGGTGATCGACCAGGCGAACACCGACGGGTCGGCTATCGCGGCGACGGTGGTGACCACCGAGCCGACCTCGACCACGAACATCACCGGGTTCTTGACCATCACCCGGGGGTCGAGCTTCTTCACCGCGTCAGGCAGCGACGAGACGATCAGCTTCGGGTCCAGCAGGCCGCCGGAGACTCTGTGCGGTGCCACGGCGGGCGCCTCCGGCTGCGGGACCGGCTTCTCGGTAAGGGTGGACGACATCAGGAGAGACCTTCCGCGATCGGCCCGAGGGCCAGGGCCGGGAAGTAGGTGAGGCCGACGACGATCAGGACGACGCCCGACAGCAGGCCCACGAACAGCGGCTTGTGGGTGGGCAGGGTGCCCGGGGTGGCGGGGACGGGCTGCTGCTGCGCGAGCGAGCCGGCCAGCGCCAGGACGAACACCATCGGCAGGAACCGGCCGAACACCATCGCCAGACCGATCGCCGTGTCGTACCAGTCGGTGTTCACCGTGATACCGGCGAACGCCGAGCCGTTGTTGTTCGCGCCCGAGGTGAACGCGTACAGCACCTCGGAGAAGCCGTGCGCACCGGAGTTGAGCATCCCGGCCCGCTCGCCGGGCAGCGCCATCGCCACACCCGTGCCGATCAGCACGATCGTCGGCGTGGTCAGGATGTACAGGGAGGCGAACTTCATCTCCCGCCCGCCGAGCTTCTTGCCCAGGTACTCCGGGGTGCGTCCGACCATCAGACCGGCCACGAAGACCGCCACGATCGCCAGCACCAGCATCCCGTACAGGCCCGAACCGGTGCCGCCGGGCGCGATCTCGCCCAGCATCATGTTGAACATCGTCAGCCCGCCGCCGAACGGCGAGTACGAGTCGTGGAAGGAGTTCACCGCACCCGTCGACGTCAGCGTCGTCGAGGCGGCGAACAGACCCGAGGCCGCGATGCCGAACCGCTGCTCCTTGCCCTCCATCGCCCCACCGGCCGCCTGCAGGGCCGAACCGCCGTGCTGCGCCTCGAAGAAGGTGATCAGCGCGACCGAGGCCACCCAGAACAGGCCCATCACCGCAACGATCGCGTAGCCCTGGCGGTGGTCCCCGACCATCCTGCCGAAGGCCCGCGGCAGCGCGAACGGGATCAGCAGGATCAGGAAGATCTCCAGCCAGTTGCTGAGGCCGGTCGGGTTCTCGAACGGGTGCGCCGAGTTGGCGTTGAAGAAGCCGCCGCCGTTGGTCCCCAGGACCTTGATGACCTCCTGCGAGGCCACCGGCCCACCCGGGATCGCCTGCGCGTCCCCGCCCAGCGTGGCCACCTCGTGGAAACCGTGGAAGTTCTGCACCACGCCGGTCGCGATCAGGGCGACGGCGAAGACGATCGAGATCGGCAGCAGCAGGCGCAGGGTGATCCGGGTCAGGTCCACCCAGAAGTTGCCCAGCCGGTCCGTCCGGTTCCGCGTGAACCCGCGGATGAACGCGGCCACGACCGCGATGCCCACGGCGGCGGAGACGAAGTTCTGCACCGCCAGGCCCGCCATCTGCACCAGGTGCCCCATCGCGGACTCACCGCTGTAGGACTGCCAGTTGGTGTTGGCGACGAACGAGATCGCCGTGTTCCACGCCTGGTGGCCGGGCATCTGCTCGACCCCGAGGTTCAACAGCAGGTAGCCCTGGAGACGGATCAGGCCGTAGAGGAAGAGCACCGAGACGGCCGAGAAGGCCAGCACCGAACGCAGGTACGCCGGCCAACGCTGATCGGCGTCACCGTCCACACCGATCACCTTGTAGAGGCCGCGCTCGGCTCTCAGGTGCTTGGAAGTGGTGAGGATACGGGCGATGTAGTCGCCCAGGGGGCGGTAGCACAAGACCAGGGCGCCGATGAGCGCGAGGACCTGCAGCCAGCCCGCGAGAGTGGAGCTCATGCCCCCACCTCGCCGTGCTCGGTGGTGGCCTCGCCGGGCGCAGCACCAATGATTCGCTCGCTACGCTCGCTCATGTCAGAACTTCTCCGGGTAGATCAGCGCCACGACGAGGTACCCGACGAGGGCGACGGCCACGATGAGACCTGCGATGTTCTCCGCGGTCACAGCTTCTCCACCCCCCGCGCGATCAGGGCGATGACGGCGAACACGGCGACCGTGACACCGACGTAGATGAGATCCGACATGGGCTCCACCACAGTGGTTCAGAGGTGGCCGCGGTCGGCCCTCGACGGGCCCGGTGCGGCACCGGCGGCGGGCCGGCAGAGCCAGCCAAGCGCTCTTACGGGGCGTTACCGGCCACCTTGACGCCCTCCATACGGCGCCCGTTCGATTGTTGACGAGGTCCATACGGGGGCGGGCCCCGTACGGGCTTCTCCCCTGTGCGACTACGCGAAGGGCCCCGGACAGCAGTGCTGTCCGGGGCCCGGTCGGCTGCCCGTCAGGCGTTCTCGGGCGCCGGCAGCTTCTCGTACTCCGACCTCGCCGCCGGCTCACCGCGGCGGACCGCGCCCGGGGCTCGGCGCGACGGGTGATAGGCCTTGCTGGAGGAGGTGAGCTGCCACGGCACGCTGATCACCATCACGCCGGAGGTGAACAGCAGCCGGCTCTTCAGCCAGAACGCCGACTGGTTGTGCAACAGGTGCTCCCACCAGTGCCCGACCACGTACTCGGGGATGAAGACCGCCACCGCCTCCCGCGGGCTGCTGCGGCGGTACTCACGGACGTACTGGACGACCGGCTTGGTGATCTCCCGGTACGGCGAGTCCAGCACCTTGAGCGGCACCTGGACGTCCAGCTCCTCCCACTGCCGCCCCAGCTCCTGGGTGGCGTCGTTCTCCACCGCGACGGTCAGCGCCTCCAGCGAGTCCGGCCGGAACGCCTGCGCGTAGCCGAGTGCCCGCAGGGTGGGCTTGTGCAGCTTGGAGACCAGCACGATCCCGTGCACCTTGGACGGCCGCACCGACTCCTCGCGGGGGTCGTCGACCGCCAGCTCCTCGGCCACGCTGTCGTAGTGCCGGCGGATGCCGCGCATCATCACCCAGAGCACGATCGCCGCGACCACGGCCAGCCAGGCGCCCTGGGTGAACTTGGTGAGCAGCACGATCACCAGCACCAGCGCGGTGGTGACCGCGCCGAAGGCGTTGATCACCCGGGAGCGCTGCGCCGAGCCCCGGACGGCCGGGTCGGTCTCGCTGCCCAGCACCCGGTTCCAGTGCTTCACCATGCCGATCTGGGAGAGCGTGAAGGAGGTGAAGACGCCCAGGATGTAGAGGTGGATCAGGCTGGTGACGTCCGCGTCGTACAGCCAGAGCAGCCCGCCGGCCACCACCGCGAGCGCGATGATGCCGTTGGAGAAGGCGAGGCGGTCGCCGCGGGTGTGCATCTGCCGGGGCAGGTAGCGGTGTTCGGCCAGGATCGAGGCCAGCAGCGGGAAGCCGTTGAACGCGGTGTTGGCCGCCAGGATCAGTACCAGCGCGGTGACGGCCTGGATGAAGTAGAAGAGGAAGCTCTGGTCCCCGCCGAAGATCGCGGCCGCCAGCTGGGCGATCACGGTCTGCTGCGGCGCGGTGTGGCAGTCCCCGGGGAAGCCGGTGAGCTGGCAGGCGTCGTCGGTGATGTGCACCTTGGCCATCAGGGCCAGCGCGGTGATGCCGACGAACATGACCACGGCCGTGGTGCCCATCACGGCCATCGTGGCAGCGGCGTTCCTCGACTTGGGCGCCCGGAACGCCGGCACGCCGTTGGAGATCGCCTCGACGCCGGTCAGCGCCGTACAGCCGGAGGCGAACGCCCGCAGGCCCAGCATCAGAAGGCCGAGCCCGGCCAGGGTGTCCTTCCCGTCCACCGGCAGGACCCCGTACGAGGCACTGGCCGCCACCGGGGTGTCCCCGAAGACCGCCTTGATCAGGCCGGTGACCACCATCAGCACGATGCCGCCGATGAACAGGTACGTCGGAGCCGCGAACGCCTTGCCGGACTCCCGGACCCCGCGCAGGTTCATCGCCGCGAGCAGGACGACGAAGCCGACCGCCAGCTCGACCCGGTAGTCGGCCAGCGAGGGCAGCGCCGAGATGATGTTGTCGACGCCGGAGGCCACCGACACCGCGACCGTCATCACGTAGTCGACCAGCAGCGACGCCGCCACCACCAGGCCGGAGTTGGCACCCAGGTTGCGGGACACCACCTCGTACGAGCCGCCGCCGCTCGGGTAGGCGTGCACGACCTGGCGGTACGACATCACCACGACCGCCATCAGCGCGACCACACCGGCCGCGACCCACGGGGTCAGGTACAGGAAGGCGGTGCCACCGACGGTGAGCACCAGCAGGATCTCCTGGGTCGCGTAGGCGACCGAGGAGAGCGGGTCGGAAGCGAAGATCGGCAGCGCCAGCCGCTTGGGGAGCAGCGTCTCGCCCAGCTCTTCGCTGCGCATGGCCTTGCCGATCACTAGGCGCTTGAGCGCCTGGGGCACGTTGAACACATGGGCGAGCGTAAGGGCCTGAAACAGGCTGGCAATAAGCCTCGGCGGAGTGTCCCGCGGGCCCGGCACGCCCATTGGGCGGGGTGTTCCCGCAGGTCGAAGCCGCTATGCGCGGAGCGTTCCGGGCCGGTCGGGGGCGTTTCGAGCGCGTTAAGCCCCCCCGTTAAGACATCGTCAAGATATGACGATCGGGTGGGATATTTAGGACATATGCCTGCAATCCACCTCCGCTCTCCCTGCGCATTCGCGACACCCCGACGGGCGCCCTTGACGCCCACCGACGGGCGCGGGGACGAGCTGGACGAGGACGGGGAGGAGGTGGACGGGGGCGGGCGGACCGTTGTCCCGGCGGGCGCCGGTTGGGAAGACGATCAGCTCGTACGGAGGACTCCCGGCGCATGCTGACGCGTCCGGGACTGCTCAGCGGGGAGGCTGAAAGGCCCCGCCCACCCCCTGGGGAACACTTTGCTGCCTTCCAGACGTAATTGCAAGAAATGCGCAATAACGCGCGCACTCCCCTACACTACTCTCCGCACATGAACCGTCACCCTGAGCCGCTCCTCCTCGTCGACCTCGATCACACCCTGGTCGAACGCGACGGCGGCGCGGACGCCTGGACCCCCGCCTTCTGCACCACCCACGGCCTCCCCGCCGAAGCTGCCCCCACCGTCTTCGCCCTCTACCGCGCCGACCGCTCCCCCGCCGGCTTCGCCCGGATCGCCGCCCGCTACGGCCTCCCGCACTCCGGCCGGATCCTCTGGGACACGCACGTCGCCAACGAAGCCGCCCGCACCCACCTGATCCCCGGCGTCCCCGAGGCCCTCGCCACCCTCCGCGAGGCCGGCTGGACCATCGGCGTCGTCACCAACGGCAGCACCGACATCCAGCGCGCCAAACTCGCCCGCACCGGCCTGCTCCCCACCGTCGACACCGTCTGCGTCTCCGAGGAGGCCGGTGCCCGCAAACCCGCCCCCGAGATCTTCCGCCTCGCCGCCGCCCGCCTCGGCCGCATCCTCACCCCCGCCGACTGGATGGTCGGCAACAACCCCGCCACCGACATCTGCGGCGCCCACGCCGCCGGCCTCCGCTCCATCTGGATCACCCCCGCCCCCGCGCCACCACTCCCCCCGTCCCACCCCGCCCCCACTCACACCGCCCCCGACACCCCCACCGCCGTCACCCTCCTCCTCACCACCCCCTGACCCCAGCCGGGCCCCACGCGCCCGGAAAACAGAACCGGCCCGAACAGCGTTTCCGCTGTTCGGGCCGGTCTGGTAATCCAGTGGCTGGTGCAGGGTTCGAACCTGCGTAGCTTGCGCGACAGATTTACAGTCTGCTCCCTTTGGCCGCTCGGGCAACCAGCCAGGATTGGTGTCTCGCGGGGGCTTGCCCCGTTCGACTTCGTAAACGATACCTGATGCCGGGGGGTGGTTCGCCACTCGATTGGTCACGTGATGATCAAGGGGTGCGGCGTGGCTGTCGGGGGCGGGGGCGGGGTGGGGCTGGATAGGCTGGGGCGGCGGGCGTCCGGTGGGGCGGGCCGTGTCAGTGAAGCCAGAGCATCAAGGAGACCAACACCCATGGCCGACTCCAGTTTCGACATCGTCTCGAAGGTCGAGTGGCAGGAGGTCGACAACGCGATCAACCAGACCTCCCGTGAGATCGCCACCCGCTTCGACTTCAAGAACGTCGGCGCCGAGATCAACCGCTCCGGCGAGACGATCGAGATGAAGGCCAACGGCGAGGAGCGGGTGAAGGCCGTGCTGGACGTGCTGCAGAGCAAGTTCATCAAGCGCGGCCTGTCGCTGAAGGCTCTGGACGCCAAGGAGCCGCAGCTGTCCGGCAAGGAGTACAAGATCTTCGCGGACGTGAAGGAGGGCATCTCCCAGGACGATGCCAAGAAGGTCGCGAAGATCATCCGCGACGAGGGCCCCAAGGGCGTGAAGGCCCAGGTGCAGGGTGACGAGCTGCGGGTCAGCTCGAAGAGCCGTGACGACCTGCAGACCGTGCAGGCCCTGCTCAAGGGCAAGGACCTCGACTTCGCGATCCAGTTCGTGAACTACCGCTGACCCCTGTGGGGTGTGCGGTGAGGCCCCGGTCCCGGGTTCGGGACCGGGGCCTCTCGCATCGGCGGGGTCAGCCCGCGGCGGGCCGGGGGTGGACGGCGGCGAGGCGGGCCGCGGCCGCGGTGTCCGCGAGGGACTGGGCCTGCGCCTTGAGGGAGGCGAGCTGTTCCGAGCGGTTCGGTGCACCGGCGCCGGGGAGCGTCGGCGGGGCCGGGGCGGTCACCGGCGGTGCCGGCAGCTGGCCGAGCAGGCCCTGCAGGACGGCCTGTAGCGAACTGACCAACTGCTGCACGACGCCGAGGTCGGGGAGCGAGGACGTCAGGGACGAGAGCAGTCCGGTGACCGTGCCGACGAGGTCGCCGACCGTCCCGAGGAGCGCGGTCGGGTCGGGGGTGGTGGGCAGCGCCGGGGCGGCCGGCAGGGCGGGGATGTCGGGCGCCGGTGCGGCGACCGGGGGGACCGTGACGGGCAGCAGCACGTCGGCCGGGCGCGCGGCGACCGCCGGGACCGCGGAGACCCCCGGGATAGCCGACAGGGCCGACAGGGCCGACAGGGCCGGGACGGCGGCGGGGGCGGGGGAGGTTCGGGGGGCCGCGGCTTCGTTGCCGGCGGTGGTGGCGGACGCCGTGGCGACCGGGGTCAGCGCAAGGGCTGCGGTCAGCGCGACGGCCATCCAGGTGGCACGCATGGGTGTTGCTTCCTCTCGATGCGAAACAGGCGAAATCGCCTGTTTCACACGGTGGGGCAGGCCAGTTGGCCCAGCCACCGCACGTACGCCGAACGGGCCGGAGGGTGGGCGACACGCGGGGACACGCCGGAAAGGAGCGGCTCAGCCGGCCGTCGCCCAGCGGGCGGTGCTGGAGTGGGCGGGCAGGCCGACGGCCTCGAACTCGTCGGTGCAGCCGCCCTCCACGCGGGCGCCGATCCGGCGCAGGGCGCGGGATATCGGGCTGCCCTCGGGTGGGAAGGGCTCGAACTCGCTACTGGCGAGCGGGCCGAGGTCGAGGTGGCCGTCGGCCCAGACGGCGGCGCGCTGGATGCCGGTGCCGCCGAAGTAGTCGGCCTCGACGCAGGCGATCGGACCGGCCTTGGACCAGGCGGCGATGCGGAGCCCGAGCCCGTCCGGGAACCATGTGAAGCCGGCGCTGCCGCCCGACGCCCCCATGCCGCCGCCGAGTTGGAGCGCGGACAGGAAGGCGGGCGTGGCCGGGATCAGGGCCAGCCCCTGGGCCAGCGGACTGACGTGGGCGGCCGGCACCTCGGCGGCGGCCACCGCGAGCAGCTCCGCCGGGCCGATCAGCGCCTGAAGTTCGTATGGCATTCAGTCATCCTGAACCACGGCACTGACACTCCGCCCGGGATTTACGATTCCGTGCCTGGAAGGGCCGGAAGGGACCCGCCCGGGGAGGGCGGCTCCGACTCGACGCCGTAGAGCAGGGTGAGGACGGTCACGTCCACCGCATCCTCCGCCGTGCTCCGCTCCTCTACCATCAACTCGTCGAATATTTCGGCGAGTTGACTGCGAAGCCGGACCAGCCGGGCCGGGCCGAGCCGGAGCGAGAAGTCGGCGAACAGGCTGGGCGGGCCCGCCGAACCGTCCTTGGGGGCACTGAAGTCGACCCGGCCGGCCCGCGTGTGGGCGCGGAACTCGCCTACAGCGGGCCGGTCCGGCTGCTGGCGGTGCGGTCGGTGGTCCCGCCCGAGCAGCTGCGGCAGGCGCTCGCCCAGGACGAGGCGCGGATGAGCGACGCCGGGCTGGTCGGGCCGCCGCTGGCCGGGTACCTGTTCGGAGCCGGGAGGGCGGTGCCCTTCCTCGGCACGGTGGTCGCCTCGCTGCTCTCGCTCGCCGCCGCCCTGGCGGTGCGGTTCCCGAGCCGGGCGGAGGCCACCGCCACGGGACAGCAGCCGGAGACCGCACCCGAAGGCCGTCAGCCGGAGTCCGCGAACGGGCGGCCGAAGACCGGCGGCGCCCTGGCCGGCTTCCGCCACCTCGCCGCCGACCCGCTGCTGCGGCCCGCCCTCGCCGTCATCTTCGTGACCAACCTGGCGGGCGCCGCGATGCTGCTTCCGGTGATCGTCCAGCTGCGCGGCCACGGCACCTCCAGCGGCGGGATCGGCCTGGCGCTGGCCGGTGAGGCGGTGGGGGCACTGGCCGGCGCGCTCCTGGTGAGCCGGCTGCACCGGCTGGCCGGGCCCGGCGCACTGCTGCTGGCGGTGGCCTGGCTCTGCGTCCCCGTGACGCTGGCGCCGCTGCTGCCGGGCGGGGCCGTCACCGTCTTCGCCGCGCTGTTCGTGGTGGGGCTGGGGACGCCGACGCTGCGGGTGATGATCGACCTCCTGGTGTTCCGCCAGGTCCCGGACGAGCTGCGCGGGCGGGTGGTCGCCGCGACCATGACGCTCCTCGCCGTCGGCATGCCGGCCGGGATGCTCGGCAGCGGGCTGCTGCTGGACCACTTCTCCCCCACCGCCGCACTGGCCACGGTCGCCGCGCTGCTCGCCGCCGCCCTGCTGCCCGCGACGGCCGGCCGGACGCTGCGCCGCTCCGCCTGGCCGGCCACGGTCTGACGGCGGCGCGCCGGTCACGTGGCCGGCGCGCGGGGCCGCACTCCGCCCCATCGGCCGCCACAGAGCCCCCCGCGTAAGCCAAACCTCCGACACGCGCCCCTGACGACCGCTCACCCGCGCGGGTGCATGCCGCATGCGACGCACTGGGCAACCGGGTGAACTGGCCGGGTACGGCCCACTCCCGGGATCTCCCGGCGCGGGCGCACAGGGCCGCACCCGAGGAGGACGCATGACCGACGAACTCGCCCGCCGGATCGCCGGCCTGATGCCCCGGGCCAAGGCGGACCTCGCCGAACTGGTCGCCATCCCGTCCGTCGCCGACCCCCGCCAGTACCCGCCGGAGAAGTGCCGGGACGCCGCCGAGTGGGTCGCCGCCGCCTTCACCGACGCCGGGCTGCGCGACGTCCACCTGGAGGAGACCCCGGACGGCAGCCACGCCGTGATCGGCCACCGCCCGCCCCCGCCCGGCGCGCCGACCGTCCTCCTCTACTGCCACTACGACGTCCAACCGCCGCTCGACGACGCCGCCTGGACGTCCCCGCCGTTCCGGCTGACCGAGCGCGACGGACGCTGGTACGGGCGGGGCACCGCCGACTGCAAGGGCAACATCGTCATGCACCTCACCGCGCTGCGGGCACTCGGCGAGGACATCCCGGTCGGCATCAAGTTCGTCGCCGAGGGCTCGGAGGAGCAGGGCACGGGCGGCCTGGAGGCGTACGTGCCCCCGCACGCCGGCGAACTGCACGCCGACGCCCTGCTGATCTGCGACACCGGCAACGCGGCCGTCGGCCTGCCCACCGCCACCACCTCGCTGCGCGGCCTCGCCAACCTCGTGGTCACCGTCTCGACGCTCACCGGCAACATGCACTCCGGCATGTTCGGCGGCCCGGCCCCCGACGCGCTGGCGGCCCTGATCCGCGCCCTGGACTCGCTGCGCGACGCCGACGGCGGCACCCGGATCAACGGGCTTGACTGCGAAGGAAGCTGGAGCGGAGTCGGCTACGACGAGCAGCAGTTCCGCACCGACGCCGGCGTGCTGGACGGCGTCCGGCTGACCGGCTCCGGCAGCGTCGCCGACCGGCTCTGGGCGCGGCCCGCCGTCACCGTGCTCGGCATCGACTGCCCGCCGGTGGTCGGCTCGGCCGCCGCCATCCCGGCCACCGCCCGCGCCCGGGTCAGCCTGCGGGTGCCGCCCGGCACCGACGCGCAGGCCGCGCAGGACGCGCTCACCGCCCATCTGAAGGCGGCCGTGCCGTGGAGCGCGCAGGTCGGCGTCGAGCCGGAGAGCGTCGGGGCGCCGTTCCGGGCCACCACCGGCGGGCCCGCGTACGCCGCGCTCGACAAGGCCATGCAGGAGGTCTACGGCAAGCCGATGTCCTTCCTCGGGCAGGGCGGCTCGATCCCGCTCTGCAACGTCCTCGCCCGGACCTACCCCGACGCGGAGATCATCCTGATGGGTGTCGAGGAGCCGCGCTGCCTCATCCACGCGCCCGACGAGAGCGTCGACCCGGGCGAGATCGAGCACATGGCCAACGTCGAGGCGCTCTTCCTCCGGCACTACGCCAACGACCCCCGGGCGTGATAGAGCGTCAGTACCCGGCAGGCCCTGCACCCAGCAGGCCCTGCACCCAGCAGACTCCGGCCGAGCGCTGTCGACACAGGAAGGCGGGCGATCCCCGTGCCACGACCGTTCACCACCGAGGACTACACCGCCCGGCTCGCCCGGGCCACCGCCGACGCGTCCGCCGCCGGGCTCACCGGCCTGGTCGTCGCGCCCGGCCCCGACCTGGTCTACCTCAGCGGCTACCAGCCCACCGCGATCACCGAGCGACTGACCGCCCTCGTCCTCTCCGCCGGACGCGAACCCGCCCTGATCGTCCCCAAGCTGGAACGCCCGGACGCCGAGAAGGCGGCCGGCGCCCCCGCCCTGCAACTGATCGACTGGACCGACGGCGAGGACCCGTACGCCACCGCCGTCCCGCTGCTGGACCGGGCCGGGCGGTACGGCATCTCCGACAACGCCTGGGCGATGCACCTGCTCGGTCTCCAGGCCGCCCTGCCCGGCACCGGCTGGACCTCGCTCACCGAGGCACTGCCGATGCTGCGGGCGGTCAAGGGCACCGACGAGCTGGAGCGCCTGGCCGCGGCCGGCGGCGCCGCCGACGCCGCGTACCGGGGAATCCTGGAGGTGGAGTTCGCCGGCCGGCGGGAGACCGACGTGGCCGCCGACCTCAGCGCGCTGCTCATCCAGTACGGGCACAGCCAGGTCGACTTCACCGTGGTCGGCTCCGGCCCCAACGGCGCCAACCCGCACCACGAGGCCGGCGACCGGGTCATCCGGCCCGGCGACACCGTCGTGCTGGACTTCGGCGGCCTCAAGGACGGCTACGGCTCCGACACCACCCGGACCGTGCACGTCGGCACCGACGTCCCGGCCGAGGTGCAGAAGGTGCACGACATCGTCCGGCGCGCGCAGCAGGCCGCGTTCGAGGCCGTCCGGCCCGGGGTGAGCTGCCAGGAGATCGACCGGATCGCCCGGCGGGTGATCGCCGACGCCGGCTACGGCGAGTACTTCATCCACCGCACCGGCCACGGCATCGGCATCACCACGCACGAGCCGCCGTACCTGGTCGAGGGCGAGGAGCGGCCGCTCGTCCCCGGCATGTGCTTCTCGATCGAGCCCGGCATCTACCTGCCCGGCCGGTTCGGGGTGCGGATCGAGGACATCGTGACGGTGACCGAGCAGGGCGGGCGGAGGCTCAACAACACGCCGCACGAGCTGGGCATCGTGTCGTAGCCACCCCCTCCGGCGGCCGGGCCCGGCTGGGCTTTCTGAGTCTTTTCTGTGCGACGGGCCGTTCGCGTGAAGAGTTCTCCAAGAATGCCTTGCTAGCTTCGACCGGCATGACCAAACTGCTCCGCCCGGCGCCGCTCCCACCCACGCGGCCCGGGCGGCTGCGTCCGGTGACCCGGCCGCAGCCCGGTGCGCGCGCCAGCGCCCTGGCCCGGCTCCGGCTGCTGGCGTGGCCGCTCTACCTCCTCGCCCTGCTCTGGTACCTGCGGACGTACGGGCTGCCGTACTCCAACGACGTGGTGTTCTGCTGGCTGATCGGCGCGCTGCTGGCCGCGGCCGTGCACAGCGGCCACGGCCGGCGCGGCTTCCTGCTCGTCCTACGGGACTGGGTCCCGGTGATGGCCGCCGTCTGGGCGTACTCGCTGCTGCGCGGCTACGGCGCGCACACCCCGTGGGCCCCGCACTGGCGGCCGCAGTTGCGCGCCGACGAGCTGCTCGGCCTCGGTGAGACCTGGACCGTCCGCCTCCAGCACGGGCTCTACACCCCCGGCTCGCCGCACTGGTACGACTACGCGGCGGTCACCGTCTACATGTCCCACTTCTTCATGATCTTCGTGGTCCTCGCCGTGCTCTGGCGGCGCCACCACGACCGGTTCCGGCAGCTGCTCGGCTGCTACCTCGCGCTGACCTTCGCCGGCTTCGCGACGTACCTCCTCTTCCCCGCCGACCCGCCGTGGCTCACCGCCCAGGAGGGGCACATGCCGGCGCTCACCCGGGTGGTGTCGGACGTCCTCACCGGGAGCGGGCTCCAGCGGGCCGGGTCGATCTTCGAGAACGGCAGCCGGTTCGCCAACGACGTCGCCGCGATGCCCTCGCTGCACTCCGCCTACCCGGCGATGCTGCTCTTCTTCTTCTGGCCGACGGCCGCCCGCCGGCTGCGGGTGCTGCTCGTCGCGTACCCGCTCGCGATGGCGTTCACCCTGGTGTACGGGGCGGAGCACTTCATCGTCGACATCTTCGCGGGCTGGGCGTACGCGGCGGCGGTGGTGTTCGGCGCACGGTGGCTGCGGGCGCGGCGTCGGGCCCGGCGGAAGGAGCGGTTGCGGGGCGAGCCGACGGCGGCGCCCGAGGCGGCCTCCGGGGTGTCGCTCCGTCCCTGATCGGCCAGGACGGGACGAGGGGTGCGGAAGCGGGTCGGGAGCCGGCCCGTCACCCATGGGCCAGACTGGGGCGGTGCCGACTCCGCTGAAGCCCACCGCCGAACAGCTGCTCGCCGCCCGCGACACCACCATCCCGGACGTCGCCGCCCCCGGACTGCGGGTGCTGTTCTGCGGGATCAACCCCGGGCTCTGGTCCGGCGCCACCGGCCACCACTTCGCGCGCCCCGGCAACCGCTTCTGGCCCGCCCTGCACCGCTCCGGCTTCACGCCGCACCAACTCCGCCCGGACGAGCAGGCCGAACTGCTCGACCTCGGTCTCGGCATCACCAACGTCGCCCCGCGCGCCACCGCCAAGGCGGACGAACTCACCGCCGACGAACTGCGCGAGGGCGGCGCCGCACTCACCGACCGGGTACTGCGGCTGCGCCCGCGCGTCCTGGCCGTGCTCGGCATCGGCGCCTACCGGACGGCCTTCGGGCGGCGGACGGCTGCCGTCGGGCGCCAGGAGGAGGGCATCGGGGAGACCGAGGTCTGGGTGCTGCCCAACCCGAGCGGCCTCAACGCCCACTACACACTGGACGGGCTGGCGGAGGAGTTCGGGCGGCTGCGGGAGGCGGTGCGGTAGCCGCGCCGGCCTGCGCAGCAGCCGCAGGGGGGGCTCAGGCCCGCAGGAACTCCAGGACGGCCAGCACCCGGCGGTGGGTCTCCTCGGCCGGGGGCAGGTCCAGCTTCATCAGGATGTTGCCGATGTGCTTGCCCACCGCCGCCTCCGACACCACCAGCTCGCGGCAGATCGCCGCGTTGGACCGGCCCTGCGCCATCAGCGCCAGCACCTCGCGCTCGCGCGGGGTGAGCCGCTCCACCGGGTCCCGGCGGCGGCGCAGCAGCTGCCGCACCACCTCCGGGTCGACCACCGTGCCGCCGGCCGCCACCGTGCCGACCGCGGCCACGAACTCCTCCACCTGGCCGATCCGGTCCTTCAGCAGGTAGCCCACGCCCGAGCCGTCCCCGGAGTCCAACAGCTCGGCGGCGTACGAGCGTTGCACGTACTGGCTGAGCACGAGCACCGGCAGCCCCGGGCGCCGTTCGCGCAGCGCCACGGCGGCACGCAGGCCCTCGTCGGTCTGGCCCGGCGGCATCCGGACGTCGGTGATGACGATGTCCGGCGCGTGCTCGGCGACGGCCTCGCGCAGCGCCTCGGCGTCGCCGACGGCGGCCACCACCCGGTGGCCGAACCTGCCCAGCAGGCCGATCAGGCCCTCGCGCAGCAGCACACCGTCCTCGGCGAGGACGATGTCCAGAGGGGCGGCCCCGGGCTGACCGGGGCGGCTCGCGGACTGACCGGGGTGGTCCCCGGGCTGACCGGGGCGGCTCACGGGCTGATCGGGGTGCACGGGATCTCCACACGCAGCAGGGTCGGCCCGCCGGGCGGGCTGCTCACCGCCAGTGTGCCGCCCACGACGGCGACCCGGTCGGCCAGGCCCGTCAGCCCGCTGCCGGCCGCCGGATCGGCACCGCCGCGGCCGTCGTCCGCGACCTCGACCGTCAACCGGCCGTCCACGTACCGGCCGTCGACGCGGGCCCGGCCGGCGCCGCTGTGCTTGGCGATGTTGGCGAGGGCCTCGGAGACGGCGAAGTAGCCGGCCGACTCGACCGGGGCCGGCAGCCGTCCGGGCAGCTCGAAGCAGGTGGCGACGGGGACGGGCGAGCGGTCGGCGGCGTCCGCGCAGGCGTCCGGCAGACCGCGGTCGGTGAGCACCTGGGGGTGGATACCGTTGATCAACTCGCGCAGCTCGGCCAGGACTTCGCCCGCCTGGCGGTGCGCCTCGGCCAGCCGGGCGGAGAGCTCGCCGCCCGGCTCCGCGTCCAGCCGGGCCAGGCCGAGCGTCATCGTCAGCGCGACCAGGCGCTGCTGGGCACCGTCGTGCAGATCGCGCTCGATCCGGCGTCGCTCCGCCTCGAAGGCGTCCACCAACCGGGCGCGGGAGCTGACCAGTTCGCCGATCCGCCGCTCCTGCCCTCCGGGCCCGGCCACCAGCCGGACCAGCGCCGCCCGGCCCGCCGCCACCGCGGTCAACGGGTACGCGAGCAGCGGCAGCAGCAACGCCCCACCCACCCCGAACAGGGCGGCGACGGGCAGGGAGTGGACCTGCCACAGCTTCAGCACGTTCACCTGCTCACCGTCCAGGAGCAGCAGCGGCAGCGCGGCGAGCAGGTACCCGGGCACGGCGAGGGCGCAGCCGACCACCACCAGGTCGATCGGCCAGAGCACGAACGCGGCGAGCACGGTGAGGCCCAGCTCGCGCCAGGTCGCCTGCTCCCGGTAGCGCAGGCGCAGCCAGGCCGGGAGGCCGGGGCGGTCCGGCACCAGGTGCGGGTCGGGGACGTCCGTGCCGTCCAGCAACCGCAACAGCCGCCGCTCCCACGCCGCGTACGGCACCCCGACCAGCGCCAGCGCCGCCAGCAGCGGCAATCCGACCAGCAGCACCGCCAACGCCCCGGCGACCACCCCGGCCACCAGCAGCCCGGCACCGAGCAACAGCCCGGCCACCCCGCTCACCAGCAGATACGCCGCCGCCCGCCACGGCGTCCCCGACCGCAGAAACCCCGGCCGCGCCGGCTCCCGCCACAACTCCCGCCGGTCCATCGCCCCCGCCCTCCGCTCCCGGTGCGCCGTCGCGGCCCACCCTAGGCACCGGCCGGGCGCGGTGTCGGTAGGGCCCGGGCTACCTTCCGGGGCGATTGCCGCTGCACAGGAAGTCGGACCCGCCGACTTCCCACGTCGCGGCCACCCCGCGGCCACCCCGCGACAAACCCCGCGGCGCCCCCGCGGCCACCCCGTGAAGCCCCCGTGACGCCCCCTACGGGTAGGGCGGGCCCTACCTCCCCGAGTAGCCCCCGGCCTGCTGACCGGCACCGGGGCGGGCCGGTTGGCTGGACGGCATGAGAATGGTGCGGATCGCGCTCAAGTCCCTGAAGGCACGCTGGGTTTCACTGCTCGGAGCATTCATCGCCCTCGCCCTCGGCGTCGCGATGACGGCGGTGATGCTGCTCGGGCTGGCCGCCGCCGTCGGCGCGCCCGGCGGGGAGGAACTGGTGTCACTCGTCGCGGCGCTCGGCACGGCCGGCGGGGTGAGCGCGTTCGTCTCGGCGTTCGTCGTCGCGTCCACCTTCTCGTACACGGTCGCGCAGCGCCGCCGCGAACTGGGCCTGCTCCGGCTGGCCGGCGCGACCCGGGCGCAGGTGCGGCGGACGGTGCTCGCCGAGGCGCTGGTCCTCGGCGCCGCCGCCTCCGCGACCGGCTGCGTACTCGGACGGCTCGGCGCGCCCACCCTCCTCCGGTGGCTCGCGGACGTCGGCATGGCCCCGGCCGGCTTCAGGCTCGCAGACGGGACGTGGCCGCTGCACGGCGCCTTCTGGACCGGCCTGCTGGTCGCCCTCGGCGGCGTCGCGGTGGCGGCCCGCCGGGCCGGCCGGGTCGGCCCGCTGGACGCCCTGCGCGCCGCCGACCTCGACTCCGGGGCGATGACCGCCGGCCGTCTGTTCTGGGGCCTCGGGCTGCTCCTCACGGCCGCGGCCCTGACCGGTACGGCGCTCGCCGGCGACCCCGCCGACCTGCTGCACCGCAAGACCTACACCACCCAGCCGATGCTGCTGATCTCCGCCTGCGGCCTGCTCGCCCCGCTCCTCGCCCGCCCGCTGGTGCACGTGCTCACCTGGCTCCCGGCCCGGTTCACCTCGTACGCCGGCCGGCTGGTGCGCGGGAACGCCGCGGCGGCCGTCCGCCGGACGGGGGCGGTGGCCGCGCCGGTGCTGGTGTCGGTGGCGCTCACCGGCTCGCTGGCCGGGGCGCTGGACACGGTGAGCGCCGCCCGGTCCGCCGAGGCCGCCGCCCGGACCGCCGCCGATCTGGTGGTGGTCCCCGCGTCCCGGCCCGGCCCGCTCGCCGAGGCGCTGCGCGCCGTACCCGGCACCGCCGCCGTCTCCGCCACCGCACCCACCACGCTCGCGCTGGTCGAGCCGGACGGCAATGCGGTCGAGTCCGAGGCCCGGATGGCCGATCCGGCCGGACTGGCCGCGCTCGCCCGGCTCCCCGTCCGGTCCGGCTCGCCCGCCGAGTTGGGCGACGACACCATCGTGCTCCCCGCCGAGTGGGGCCGGACGGCCGGCGAGCCGGTCCCGGTGATCCGGGCCGACGGCAGCCGCACCACGCTGCGGGTGGCCGCCGTCCTGCGCGACGGCCTCGGCGACAACGGCCTCTACGTGACCGCCCGCAACGCCCCCGGCGCACGGGTCGACCGGATCGAGGTGCGCCTGGCCCCCGGCACGGACCCCACCGGCCGGGCCACCGCCACCGCACGCGTCCGCGAGGCCGCCCGGCCGTACGGCGCCACGGTGTTCACGCGGGACGACTGGCTCACCGCCACCGCCCCCGCCAACGCCCGGATCGCCTGGCTGCGGACCGTCCTGGTGCTCGGACTCGCCCTCGTCTACACCGGGATCGCGCTCGCCAACACCCTGCTGATGGCCACCGCCGACCGCCGCCGCGAACTGGCCCTGCTCCGGCTGGCGGGCGCCACCCGGGCCCAGGTGGTGCGGCTGGTGACCGCCGAGTCGGTGCTGGTGGCGGCGGTCGGTTCGCTCCTCGGCTGCGTGGTGGCCGGCGTCCAACTGGGTGCCATGCGCGCCGGGTTGGCGCTGCTCGGGGCGCCGGCGCCGTGGACGCTGCCGTGGCGGCCGGTGGGCCTGGTGGCCGGGGGCTGCGTCCTGGTCGCGGCCGCCTGCGCCGCCCCGGCCGCCGCCTGGGCCCTGCGGCACCGGCCGGTCACGGCGGCCGCGCGCTGACCGCCTCGCCCCGCGCTCCCCTCAGGCCGCCGCCCAGTCCAACCATCTCCAGGGCCCGCCCGCCGCACCGCGCAACCCTGTACGACGTGGTCGGCAAGAGCCTGCGCCTGGAGGGTTTCCTCGTCCGCAACCACCTCGACGCCCGCCCGGAGCTGTACGACTTCCTGCCGCACCTGCGCTCGGGCGCCGTCGTCCCGGACGAGAACGTCATCCGGGGCTTCGAGAAAGTCGTGGACGCCTTCCTCGGCATGCTCCGCGGCGGCAGCACCGGCAAGATGATCGTCCAGCGACCGACGCGCCCTGACGGCTCAGCGCCCGCCGAACTTCTCGTCCGTGGACACGACCTCACGCCCCAGCGGCATCAGCGAGATCGGGATCATCTTCAGGTTGGCCCACCCGAACGGGATCCCGATGATCGACAGGAACAGCGGGATGCTCGTCACCAGGTGCATCAGCGCCAGCCACCACCCCGCGAACACCAGCCAGATCACGTTCCCCACGCACGACGGCGCCCCGGCGTCCGGCTTCTCCACCGTCGTCCGCCCGAACGGCCAGATCACGAAGCCGGCGATACGAAACGCGGCAATGCCGAAGGGGATCGTCACGATGAGCACGCAACAGATGACCCCCGCGATCACGTAGCCGATCGCCATCCAGATTCCGCAGAAGATCAACCAGATGGCGTTCAGGACGAACTCGATCACCTTCATGGTCGGCACCCTCTCACGGCCGACGGTCGGCCCCTACGACCCATCGTCCCCGCCGGGAGGCGTGTCTACGCAGCACGAGGGCGCCGCGCCGTCCCCCGCGTCCGCGCGCGGACGCGGGGGGGTCGGGAGGCTACTCGTCCGACGGCACGTCGTCCGCCGGGGCGGACGCGGCGGACGGCGGCTCGTCGTCCGCCGCGCCGCCATGCCCTCGGCGGGCGGACGGGAAGGCCGCCAGGAGCGAGGTGGCGACGGCCAGGCCGAAGTTTCCGGCGTCCACCGCGGTGGCGCCGAAGAGCGCCATGCCCAGGCCGGCCGCCGAGCCGGCCAGGGCCAGCGCGGTGAGCCGGACCGGTCCGCCGCGGAACTGCCGCGCGGGGGATCGCCGCGGCGGCCGGCGCGGGCCGCGCTCCGACGAGGGCTTGTACATGGTCACGGGTGTCCCTCTCCTCCCGGAGCAGCGGGTCGGCGCATCGACCGAAACGCTGTTCTCCGACACCGCGGAATATCGAGTTCCATTTCGATTTCCCACGGCACGACCCGACGGTTTCCGCGGGAAGTCCGGAACGGAAGTCACGACGGGAAGTCCCGTGGCATCCCTGCGGTTTCCGGGCTTCGCCCGCTTCTCCAGAAGAGCAGCCGCAGGGGTGTCCCGCCATGAGTGGAGCCGGGAATGCGCCAGGTCCGGGCAGATTGCCATCCTCGCGTGGACAGCACGTCGACGAGTTGGGACAGACCGTGTCCCAAAATGGCGCGGGCCGCGTATGCTGGCGGACACCTCGGGACACTATCGGACAGGCATGGGGGGCTGTGCGATCTCGATGAACCAGGACTCCGGGGATCACATCGATCCCTCTTCCGCCGCGAGCAAAGAAGATCTTGCCCGGTTCATGAGAATGCTGCGGGCGCGGGCGGACAGCCCCTCGTACCGGGACTTGGAAAAGCGCGCGATGCTCCTCGGTCGGGGGCGGTCGCTGCCCCGGACCACCATGGGGGAGGTGCTGGCGGGGCGGCGGTTTCCCAGCAAGGCGTTCCTGCTGACCTTCGTGGAGCTCTGCGGTGCCAACCCCGGGGCCGACCACTCCTGGGAGAGCGCCTGGAACCGTCTCGCGGTGCGCTACAAGGTGGACACGCCGGCCGAGCAGGACGCGACCGGACAGGTGGACACCCGCCTGGAGCAGACCCGGCAGGAGCTCCGGGCGGCCCGCCTGCGCGTGCGGGAGCTGGAGGAGCAGCTGGCGGGGCTGCGCTCCGGGCTCGGCCGGCAGGCGGTGACCTGGACGGAGGTGGCCGACGAGCTGGAGCAGCGGGGCGAGCGGCGGCTCGCGGAGAAGGCGGCGGCCGTGGTCGCCGGCCTGCGGAGCCTGCTGCCGGACACCGGCGAGCCGGCGGCCCGGGAGGAGAGGTACGGGCGGGCGGCCTCCGCGCCGCCCGAGGACCGCCTCCTGGCACACACACCCCGGCCCGCCCCCACCGAGACCGGCACCGAGACCGGCACCGCGGCCACCGCCCCCACCGAGACCGGGACCGACACCACGACCATCCACCCGCAGCCGCCGACCGGGCGGGTGTCCGGGAGCCTGCCCGCGGTGTGGAACGTCGAGCCGCGCAACCCCGAGTTCACCGGCCGCGACGCCGTCCTGGCCGACCTACGGCGGCGGCTCCACGCGCGCAATGCCGGCGCCGTCCAGGCGCTGCGCGGGGTCGGCGGGGTGGGCAAGACGCAGATCGCCATCGAGTACGCCTGCCGGTTCGCCGCCGACTACGACGTGGTCTGGTGGATCGCGGCCGAGGACCCGGCGCTGATCGGCGAGCAGGTGGCCGGGCTGGCGGCGGAGCTGAGTCTGACGGAGCCCGGCACCGACACGGCGACCGCCGTGGCGGTGCTGAAGTCGTGTCTGCGCGGCCGGGACCGCTGGCTGCTGATCTTCGACAACGCCGACGACCGCGCCGGGGTGTCCGAGTGGCTGCCGGGCGGGCCGGGGCACGTGCTGATCACGTCCCGGGCGGGCGGCTGGGAGCGGATCGCCACCACCGTCCTGGTCGACGTGATGGCGCGGACGGAGTCGGTGGCCCTGCTGCGCACGCACCGCCCCGAGCTGAGCCCGGAGGAGGCGGACCAGTTGGCGGCGGCGCTCGCGGACCTCCCGCTCGCGCTCGCGCAGGCCGGCGGTTTCCTCGCCGAGACCGCCACCCGGGTGAGCGACTACCTCGCCCTGCTGGACGCCCATGCCACGGCGGTCCTGGGCGAGGGGGCCACCGGCGACTATCCGAGACCGCTCGCGGCGGCGATCGGCCTGAGCGCCCAGCAGCTCGCACAGCTGGACCCGATCGGCCTGGCCGCGGTGCGGCTGTGCGCCTTTCTCGCCCCCGAGTCCGTCCCGGTTCACTGGCTGCTCACCGAAGGGTGGACCGAGGCGGACGCCGCCGGGCCGCTGGGTGCGCTGGCGCAGGCCGCGACCGATCCGGTGGCGCTTCGCCGGGGTGTCGGCGCGGCGGTCCGGCTGGGGTTGGCGACCAGCACCCACGACGGTGTCCGGCTGCATCGTCTGGTCCAGGTGGTGATCAGGGACCAGCTGGGAGCGGCCGCCGAGGAGGTCCGCTGCCGCGCGCGCACCCTCCTGGTCGCGGCCGGCCCCGGCGATCCGGAGGATCCGGCGACCTGGGCGGCGTGGGCCCGGGTCGTGCCGCATCTGCTCGCCGTCGATCCGGCGGTCGGGGCCGCCACGGATCTGCGCGCGCTCGCCTGCAACGCCGCCTGGTACATGATCGAGCGCGGTGACGCCGACGTGAGCGCCCGGCTGGCGGCCGACCTGTGCCGGCACTGGACGGCCGCGTCGGGGCCGGACGACCTGCACGTCCTGTGGGCCACCCGCTGTCTGGCCCGGGCCTGTCGCGAGCAGGGCCGCTACGAGGAGGCGCACCGGCTGTACCGGGACGCGTTGCGCCGGAGCCGGCGGGTCCTGGGCGACGACCACCCGCAGACCCTGCGGCTGGCGCACGGGTGTGCCATCAACCTGCGGATGCAGGGCCGGTACGAGCAGGCCCGGCAGCTCCAGGAGGACACCCTGGCCCGCTACCGCCGGGTCCTCGGCGACGACCACCCGCACGCCCTGCACTCGGCCAACCACCTGGCGGTGGACCTGAGCGCCCTGGGCCAGTTCGAGCACGCCCGCGAGCTGCACGAGGACACCCTGGCCCGCTACCGCCGGGTCCTCGGCGACGACCACCCCGACACCCTGCGCTCCGCCAACCACCTGGCGGTGGACCTGAGCGCCCTGGGCCAGTTCGAGCACGCCCGGCAGCTGCACGAGGACACCCTGGCCCGGTGCCGGCAGGTCTTCGGCGACGACAATCCGCACACGCTCAAGGCGGCGGACTCCTTCGGCATCACGCTGCGCAAGCTGGCACGACTGGACGACGCGCACCGTCTCCAGGAGGACACGCTGGTCCGCTACCGGCGCGTGCTCGGTGACGATCATCCGCACACGCTGCGGACGGCACACAATCTGTCCGAGACGCTGTACGAGCTCGGGCAGCTGGACCGTGCCCGGCTGCTCCAGGCGGACGTGCTGGACCGCTACCGGCGGGTGCTCGGCGACGAGCATCCGGACACCGCGCATTCGGCGGCGCATCTGGCGAAGATCCTCGCGGCCTCGGGCCGATGAGCTGGGCCATAGCACCCGATCGCTTCACCGTGCGGATTTCCGCCATTCTGTGACGACCTCTGGAAAACGCCGACCACGCCATTCTACGATTGTCCGACGCCGGTCAATATTCAACGGACCGGCCGGGCATGTCATTTGGTGAGCCGGTTCAGCTGGTAACTTACTGCCGCAAATGTCGCCACCGAGTCAAGGAAATGGCCGATGATCGATCCTAAGATCGCACTGGTGATGACCAAGCCGCGCCCCGGAATCAATATTGATCATGACATGCCCCTGCTGCTGCAGTCGCTCGCCGACGCGGGCGCGCAGGCCACCGCGACGGAATGGGACGATCCGAATGTGAACTGGGCGGAATTCGATCTCGCCGTGATCCGGTCCGCCTGGGACTACACCTGGCGCGCGACGGAATTCCTCTCCTGGGTGGACCGCTGCAGCAGCCTCACCCGGCTGGCCAACCCCCCGTCGATCGTGCAGTGGAGCTCGGACAAGAGCTACCTCGGCGCCCTCGCCACAGCCGGCGTCCCGGTCGTCCGGACCAGCTACCTGGCTCCCGGCGACGCCCCCGACCTCCCGGGCGACCACGAGTACGTGATCAAGCCCGTCGTGGGCGCCGGGGCCAGGTACGCGGCACGGTACCGGCCGGAGGAGCACGACAAGGCGCGCACCCAGGTGAACCGGATGCACGCCGAGGGCCTGACCGCGATGCTCCAGCCGTACATGAGCAGCATCGACACCACCGGCGAGCGCGCGCTGGTCTTCGTCCGCGGCCGCTTCCTGCACGCCATCCGCAAGAACGCCGTCCTGTCCCCGGGGATCCCCTACGACGAGCGCAAGGTCGCGCACCCGGGGCTGCGGCCGTGGTCACCGACGCCCGCCGACCTGGCGGTCGCCGAGCGCGCCCTGGCCGCGGTGCCGGGCACGGCGGACCTTTTGTACGCCCGCGTGGACCTCGTCGACGACGCGAACGGCGACCCGCTGGTGATGGAGCTCGAACTGGTGGAGCCGAACCTGTTCCTGGCCGCCCATCCGGCCTCGATGCCGGCCGTGGTCGACGCGATCATCGGGGCCGCCGCCGCACCGCGCAGCTCCTACGAGGGGCAGCCGGTCAGCGACCGGTTGTGAGCCGGCCTCAGGGCGCAGACAGCACCGGCCGCGCGCCGAAAGCAGGGGGGGACTTCCGTGAGCTCCGCAGTCGACGCATCCGGCATACCGGGGGACTCCCCGGCGGGCCCGGCCGCCGGGCGGGGACCAGTGCTGCCCTTCGCCTGCCCCTCCCCGTTGGCGGAGCCGCCGGAACTCGGCCCGCTCCGGGAGCAGGGAGGGCTGGCCCGGGTCCGCACCTCCACCGGTGACCTCGCCTGGCTGGTCACCGGCTACGCGGACGTCAAGGCGCTGGGCACCGATCGCCGGATCGGCAAGTCGCACCCGGATCCGGGCCGGGCCCCGCGCCTCTGGGACGCGGCCATCCTCGGGCCGGAGGAGAACCACGAGACAGCGGTCGCCGACCACCGGCGGTGGCGGCACACCCTCACCGACGGCTTCGCGGCCCGCCGGATCGAGCGGCTGCGCCCGCGGCTCCAGGCCTCCTTGGACCACCTGGTCGAAGCGCTGGCGGCCGCGGGCCCGCCGGCCGACCTCTGCGCGGGCCTCGCGAGACCCTTCGCGCTCGCCGCGATCTGCGACCTGATCGGCGTTCCGGAACCGGGCCGCCGGCAGTTCGCCGACTGGTCGGACCGGGTACGCGAGCGCGGTGCGGCCTCCGGGACGGCGGAGCGCCGGCAGGGGCTCAACCACTACCTGGACGGCCTGCTGGACCTGCGCCGCCGCCATCCGGCCGACGACCTGATCTCCGCGCTCGCCGCCCGCGAGGAGAGCCCCGAGAGTCTGCGCCGCCACGAGCTCCCCGACGCCCTGAGCGGCATCCTCCTCGCGGGCTACGAGACGGTCGCCTCGCGCATCCCCTACGGCGTGCTGTACCTGCTGGCGCACCACGAGGCGGGCGAGGCCGTGGCAGCCGACCCCGCCGCGGTGCCGGGGGCGGTCGAGGAGATCATGCGGCTCGCCGTGCCGGGCGGCAGTTGGATGCCACGGTACGCCCGCACCGACCTGGAGTACCGCGGGGCCCGGATCAGCGCGGGCGACCTCGTGGTCTTCTCCTTCCAGTCCGCCAACCGGGACGAGCGGGTCTTCCCCGATGCCGGGACGTTCGATCCGGGCCGCTCGCCGAACCCGCACCTGGCCTTCGGGCACGGGAAGTACTTCTGTCTGGGCGCCGGGCTGGCCCGGCTCGAACTCCAGCTGGTGCTGGAGTCCCTCGCCCGGCGCCTGCCCGGGCTCCGGCTCGGCTGCCGCACGGAGCAACTGCGGCTCAGCGAGGAGCGGGTGACGGGGGGCCTGCGGGAGCTGCCGGTCACCTGGGGCTGACCACACCGGGCCAGGCGGGCCCGCGCCGCACCCGACGGGCCCCGCTACAGCGGGGTGACCGCCTTCAGGACCAGAAGCAGCGCCACCGCCGCGTTGAGCGCGCAGAGGGCCGACGCCGCCGTGCCGATGGCGGCGACCATGGCGGCCAGGCCCGCCCGGCTGTGGGCCGGGGGCCAGTTGCGGGCGGACGGGACCGGGCCGAGGAGGGCGGCGACGCGGCGGGGGACGGGGCCGGGGGCGGCGAAGGCGGCGAACCCGGGGGCCGGCGGCCGATGGGAGGCGAGGGCGGCACGGGCGACGGCGCGGGCGGTGACCCTCCGGTCGCCCACCGCCTGGGCCGACTCCTCGTCGGCCCAGCGCTCCGCGCTGTACGCCACCGCGTGCTGCAGGGGGCGCAGGAACGGGTTGACGCAGCCCGCGAGTTGGGTGGCCAGCAGGTAGCGGTGGTGCCGGTGTGCCAGGTGGGCGCGCTCGTGGGCGAGCAGGGCGGCGCGTTCGTCGTCGGCCAGGCCGGCCAGCATGCCGGTGGAGACGACGACGCGTCCGGGCGAGCGGGAGGAGCCGGGCAGCGCGTAGGCGTACGGGACCGGGTCGGGGAGCAGGGCCACGTCGGCGGGGCCGTCCCCGGGCAGCTCGCGGCCGAGCGCGTGCCGGGCGCGGGCCCGGATCCGCAGGTGTCGGGCGGCGGTCCGGAGGAGGGCGAGGACGACGACCGTCAGCAGGCAGATCGCCGCCGTCCCGACCGTCTCGTGGTACGGCAGCGCCGCCCGCACCTCCGGGTCGGACCAGCTGTCCGGCAGCGGGTTGCCCGGGAGCTGGGCGGTGCCCACCACGCCGGTCAGGCCCAGGCAGACCGCGCTGCACAGTGCCATCACGGCGCTGATCGCGGTGAGCAGCCGGGCCGCGCCGCGCGGGTGCAGGTGCTGCTCGGCGAGGCGGGCGATCGGTACCGCGGTCAGCGGCAGGATGAGCGGGAGGAAGACGAAGACGCCCACGGTTCAGCTCTCGGGATCAGCTCTGGCAGTCGAGTGCGGACGGCTCGGCGCCGGCACTGTCCAGCAGTGTCCGCAGCAGTTCCTCGTCGTGCGGGAGCAGGGCGGTGACGAAGCTCGCCAGCACGGCGTCCCGGTCCGGCTCGCCGTCGAGCATCCGGCGCATCCGCAGCGCCGCCAGCCCGGCGGCGTCGGAGGAGGCCTGCCACAGGTAGGAGCGGCCGGAACGAGTCCGGGAGACGGCGTTCTTGGCGTGGAGGCGGGAGAGGATGGTCATCACGGTGGTGTACGCGAGGTCGCCGTCCAGCCGCTCCTGCACCCATCCGGCCGTGGCCGGGCCGGGCGCCCGCTGGAGCACCGCGATCACCTGTGCCTCCAGCTCGCCCTGGCCGCGGCGCCGGGCGCGCAGGTCCCCGGCCGCCGGGGTGTTGGTGTCCTCTGCCATGACGCTCATCTTAACGAGAAGGTAAAGAGCCCACGCCCGGGCCGGTGCCCCGACCGGCCCGGCCCCGCTCAGCCCAGCGGCCCGGCCCCGCTCAGCCCAGCGGCTCGCGCGCGTTCTGCCGCCGGTCCAGCTCGGCGATCACGGGGTGGTGCAGGTCGAAGGCCGGGGATTCGGACCGGATCCGCGGCAGGGTGACGAAGTTGTGCCGCGGCGGTGGGCAGGAGGTGGCCCACTCCAGCGACCGCCCGTACCCCCACGGGTCGTCCTCGGTCACCTTCTCGCCGTACCGGGCGGTGTGCCAGACGTTGTAGAGGAACGGCAGCGTGGAGATCCCCAGCAGGAAGGAGCCGATGCTGGAGACGGTGTTGAGCGTGGTGAACCCGTCGGAGGCCAGGTAGTCGGCGTACCGGCGCGGCATGCCCTCGGCGCCCAGCCAGTGCTGCACCAGGAAGGTGGCGTGGAAGCCGACGAAGAGCGTCCAGAAGTGGATCCGCCCGAGCCGCTCGTCGAGCATCCGTCCGGTGAACTTGGGCCACCAGAAGTGGAATCCGGCGAACATCGCGAACACCACCGTCCCGAACACCACGTAGTGGAAGTGGGCGACCACGAAGTACGAGTCGGAGACGTGGAAGTCGATCGGCGGCGCGGCCAGCAGGACGCCGGTCAGCCCGCCGAACAGGAAGGTGACCAGGAAGCCGACCGTCCAGAGCATCGGCGTCTCGAAGCTCAGCGAACCCCGCCACATGGTGCCGATCCAGTTGAAGAACTTCACCCCGGTCGGCACCGCGATCAGCATCGTCATGATCGAGAAGAACGGCAGCAGCACCTGCCCGGTGACGAACATGTGGTGGGCCCACACCGTGATCGACAGGCCGGTGATGGCGACCGTCGCCGCGATCAGGCCGGAGTAGCCGAAGACCGGTTTCCGGCTGAAGACCGGGATGATCTCGGTGATGATGCCGAAGAACGGCAACGCGATGATGTAGACCTCGGGGTGCCCGAAGAACCAGAACAGGTGCTGCCAGAGCAGCGCCCCGCCGTTCGCCGCGTCGAAGACGTGCGAGCCGAACTTGCGGTCCGACTCCAGGCAGAGCAGCACCGCCGCCAGCACCGGGAACGCGAACAGCACCAGCACGGCGGTGAGCAGGATGTTCCAGACGAAGATCGGCATCCGGAACAGCGTCATCCCGGGGGCACGGAGGCAGATGATCGTGGTGATGAAGTTGACCGAGCCGAGGATGGTGCCGAAGCCGGAGAGGGCCAGGCCCATGATCCACAGGTCGGCGCCGAGGCCCGGGCTGTGTTCGGCGCTGTTCAGCGGCGCGTAGGCGAACCAGCCGAAGTCGGCGGCGCCGTCGGGGGTGAGGAAGCCGAAGAGGGCGATCAGCGAGCCGAACAGGTAGAGCCAGTAGGCGAGCGCGTTGAGCCGGGGGAAGGCCACGTCGGGGGCGCCGATCTGCAGCGGCATGATCCAGTTGGCGAAGCCGGCGAACAGCGGGGTCGCGAACATCAGCAGCATGATCGTGCCGTGCATGGTGAAGAGCTGGTTGAACGACTCGTTGGTGAGCAGTTGCATCCCCGGCCGGGCCAGTTCGATCCGAATCAGCATCGCCATCAGGCCGCCGACCAGGAAGAACAGGAACGCGGTGGTGATGTAGAGGGTGCCGATCCGCTTGTGGTCGGTGGTGGTCAGCCAGCCCACCAAGGCCTGGCCGCGCCGGCGGCGGCCGGCCGCGAGCCAGCGCTCCAGCCGGGGCGTGCGTGACGGGTGCGGGGCCTGGTCCACGACGTCCTTCGGCAGAAGAGTCACGCAGCGCGCCTTCCGTGCTCGGGGCGGGCGGCGTCCGGGGCCGCCGAGGCGGCCGGACCGGGCCCGGACAGTGGTCGCCCCACCACTACCAGCTGCCGCCCACGCGCCCCGGTGGCCGCGCGGGCGCGTCACCCGAACAGGTGCGGCCGGGTTGCCCGCGCCTCCCGCGCGACGGACGGTCGAACCCGCACGCCCGTTCGGTCCGGTTCGGTCCGATTCGGCCCTGGAGGAGCCCCATGAGCAGCCCGTCGTCCGCCCCCGACCAGCCCCCGCCCTGGCGTTCCGGCACCGGGGCACCACCACCGCCGGCATCGGTCAACCGGTTCAGCGACTGGGCGCCCGGCCTGGTGATCTTCGCCGGTGTCCTGATGCTCATCAACGGCTTCATGGAGGTGATGCGGGGCATCATGGCGGTCGCCGACGACGACCTCTTCGTCACGACCCCGCGTTACGTCTTCCGGTTCGACCTCACCGGCTGGGGGTGGATCCACATCGTCATCGGCGCGCTGGTCGCGGTGGTCGGCGCCTTCGTCCTCAAGGGCGCCTCGTGGGCCCGGTACGCGGGTATCGTCCTCACCGCGGCGAGCGCCATCGAGAGCTTCCTGGCGATGCCGTACTACCCGCTCTGGTCGCTCGTCGTGATCGCGCTGGACGTCTTCATCATCTGGGCGCTGTGCGTCTACCGCCCCGAGGAGATCGCCTTCTGACCGCCCTGCCGGCCGGCCGCGGGGGGGGGGGGGGGGGGGGGGGGGGGGGGGGGGGGGGGGGGAGGGGGGGGGGGGCC
>NZ_JBVJCO010000025.1:2957-24531 GCF_055588525.1 Kitasatospora sp. NPDC041988 | reverse complement strand
GTGATGGCGCTATCCCCCCACCCCCCCCCCCCACCCCCCCCTCCCCCCCCCCCCCCTCCCCCCCCCCCCCCCCCCCCCCCCCCCCCCCCCCCCCCCCCCCCCCCGGCGCACCCTCGGGCCGCTCACGCCCGGGCGCGCTGGGTGACCGCGATGCAGAGCAGCACCACCAGCGCCGTGACCGGCGCCGCCGCCGGCAGGTCCTCGTCCAGGAGCAGCACCGACCAGACGAGCGTCAGCAGCGGCTGCGCCAGCTGGAGCTGACTGGCCCTCGGCACCCCGATCAGCGCCATCCCCCGGTACCAGACCACGAACCCGCCGAACTGCGAGACGGCCGCGGTGTAGGCCAGCCCGGCCAGCGCCTTCGCACCCAGGTGGACGGGCTCGGCCGTCAGGGCCAGGGCGGCGGCCACCGCGGTGGCCGGCAGCGCCGCGACCACCGCCCAGGCGATCACCTGCCATCCCGGCAGCTCCCGCGAGATCCGCCCGCCCTCCGCGTACCCGGCGGCGCAGATCAGCAGCGCGGCGAACAGGTAGAGGTCGGCGACGGTCGGCCGCCCGTGGCTCTGCACCAGGGTGAAGGCCAGCACCGCCACCGCCCCGGCGAGCGCCGCTCCCCAGAAGGTGCGGGACGGCCGCCGGCCGGTGCGCAGTGCCGAGAACGCGGCGGTGGCGAGCGGCAGCACGCCGATGACGACCGCCGAGTGCGCCGTCGAGGAGGCCCGCAGCGCCAGGGTGGTGAGCAGGGGGAAGCCGAGCACGCAGCCGGCCGAGACCATCAGCAGCCCGGGCCAGTGCCGCCGCTCGGGGACGGGGACGCGGGCGGCGGCCAGGCAGACCGCGGCGAGCACTCCGGCCAGCGCGCCGCGCAGCCCGGTCGCCGTCCACGGGCCGAGGCCGGTCAGGGCCCAGGCGGTGGCGGGGAAGCTGAAGGAGAAGGAGAGGACACCCAGCGCGGCCAGGGCGGCACCGGAGCTGCCCGGGGTGCCGGGAGTACCGCCCGAGCCGCCGGACGTACCGGAGGCGCTGGAGGCGGACGGCCCCTGCGGTGCTATCGCCACGGACTGGATAGCGCTATCTTGTGTCTTCATGAACGAGCGTAGCAGTGTGGCCGATCTTGCCGAAAGACTGCGACGCGAGGTGGAGCGCTACCCGGAAGGACGGAAGCTGCCGTCGAGCCGGGCCCTGGTGGAGCGTCACCAGGTCAGCCCCGTGACGGTCTCCCGGGCGATGGCCGTACTCGCCGCGGAGGGCCTGGTGGTCTCCCGGCCGGGCGCCGGGGTCTTCCGAACCGCCGCCTTCGCGGCCACCAGCGCCCGGCCGGCCGCCGCCCCGACGCCGGCCCGCCCCGGCGACCTCTCCTGGCAGGAGGTCGCGCTGAGCGCCGACGCCGGCCAGCGCGACGTCGGCGCCGCGCCGCTGCTCGCCACCCTGAACGTGCCACCGCCCGACGTGGTCGACCTCAACGGCGGCTACCCGCACGCCTCGCTGCTGCCGGAGCGGCTGCTGGCCGCCGCCCTCGCCCGGGCCGGACGGCGGCCCGGAGCCTGGGACCGGCCACCGGTGGACGGGCTGACCGAACTGCGCGGCTGGTTCGCCCGCGACATCGGCGGAAACGGCGGCCCGCTCGGCGCCGGCGACGTCCTGATCACGGCGGGCGGGCAGAGCGCGCTCACCATCGCCCTGCGCTCGCTGGCCGCCCCGGGCGCCCCCGTCCTGGTGGAGTCGCCGACCTACCCCGGCATCCTCGCGGTCGCCCGCGCGGCCGGGCTGCGGGTGGTCCCCGTCCCGGTGGACGAGGACGGCGTCCGCACCGACCTGCTGGCCGCGGCCTTCGACGCCACCCGGGCCCGGCTGTTCGTCTGCCAGCCGCTGTTCCAGAACCCGACCGGCGCCGTGCTCTCCCCCGAACGCCGCGCCGAGGTGCTGCGGATCGCCCGCACCGCCGGCGCCTTCGTCGTCGAGGACGACTTCGCCCGCCGCCTGGTCCACACCGACTCCCCGGCGCTGCCGCGCCCGCTCGCCGCCGACGACCCGGACGGGGTGGTGGTGCACCTGCGCTCGCTGACCAAGGCCACCTCGCCCAACCTGCGGGTCGGCGCGCTCACCGCGCGCGGCCCGGCCCTGCAACGGCTGCGGGCGACCCAGGTGGTGGACAGCTTCTTCGTGCCCCGGCCGCTCCAGGAGGCCGCCCTGGAACTGGTCGCCGACCCGGGCTGGGCCCGGCACCTGCGCACCCTCGGCGCCGAACTCCGGGAGCGCCGCACCGTCACCGTGGCCGCGCTGCGCCGCGAGCTCCCCGGCCTCCTCGGCCCCTACCGGCCGGGCGGCTACCACCTCTGGCTGCGCCTGCCCGGCGGCACCGACGACCGGGCGCTCGCCGCCGCCGCCCTGCGCGCCGGCGTCCTGGTCACCCCCGGCCAGCCCTACTACGCCGCCGAGCCGCCGGCCCCGCACCTGCGGCTGAGCTACGCCGCCGTGGACAGCCCCGCCCACGCCGCCGAGGGCGTCCACCGGCTGCGGCAGGCGTACGAGGAGCTCACGGGCTGACGCGGGGAGCGGCGCCCGACCCCGGCAGGGCGGCTCTCAGCCCCGGTAGCCGGCCATCCGCTCCAGGCGGGCGATCCGCTCCGCCATCGGCGGGTGCGTCGAGAACAACTTCGCCCCCGCCTCGCCGGGCCGGAACGGGCTGGCGATCATCATGTGGCTGGCCGTCTGGAGCTGCGGCTCCGGCGGCAGCGGCAGCTGCCGGGTGCCGGCCTCCAGCTTGCGCAGGGCGCTCGCCAGGGCCAGCGGGTCACCGGTGATCCGGGCGCCGTCGGCGTCGGCCTGGTACTCGCGGGAGCGGCTGACGGCCAGCTGGATCAGCGAGGCGGCCAGCGGCCCGAGGATCATGATCGCGAGCAGTCCGAAGAGCCCGGGCCCGTCGTCGTCGTCGCTGCGGCCGAACGGCACCAGCCAGGCGAAGTTCACCAGGAACATCACCACCGAGGCGAGCGCCCCGGCGACCGAGGAGATCAGGATGTCCCGGTTGTAGACGTGGCTCAGCTCGTGCCCGAGCACGCCCCGCAGCTCCCGCTCGTCCAGCAGCTGCAGGATGCCGTCGGTGCAGCAGACCGCCGCGTTGCGCGGGTTGCGGCCGGTGGCGAAGGCGTTCGGCGCCGGGGTGGGCGAGATGTAGAGGCGTGGCATCGGCTGGCGCGCGGAGGTGGAGAGCTCGCGGACGATCCGGTACAGCCGCGGCGCCTCGATCTCGCTGACCGGCCGGGCCCGCATGGCGCGCAGGGCGAGCTTGTCGCTGTTCCAGTACGCGTAGGCGTTGGCCCCGAGGGCGACCAGCAGGGCGACCACGAAGCCGGTGCGGCCGAAGAAGCTGCCGATCACCAGGATCAGCGCCGAGAGGCCGCCCAGCAGTGCTGCGGTCCTCAGTCCGTTGTGCCGGCGGTGCACGGCAGGCCCTCCAATGGTGCGGTGGGGAAGCCCTCTCTGCCTCGTCCCTCTGCCCCGACAACGGGCGGGAACATCGGCCTTGTTCCCTTGTGACCACCGTGACACCCGAGCAGCGCCCCCGCCCGGCCGGGTCGGCGCCCCGGCTGTGCCCGACCGCTCCGGGCCGCACCCGCCGGCCGAGGCCCTGCCGGCCTCAGAACAGGGTGCCGCCCACCACCTGGAGAACCAGCTGCGGAGCCACCGAGAGCACCACGGCCACGGAGGCGGTGAGCCCCAGGGTCGCGGCCAGCGAGGCGGGCAGCCGGCGCTCGGCGGTGACGGCGCCCTGCGCCTCCGCCGGTGCGAAGAGCCGCGCCGTCCAGAGCAGGTAGTAGTACAGAGCGATGACCACATTGACGGCCATGACGACGGCCAGCCAGCCCAGCCCGGAGTCGACGGCGGCGCGGAACACCACCACCTTGCCGAACAGGCCGATCACGCCCGGCGGCAGTCCGGCCAGGCAGAGCAGGAAGAAGGCGAGCGCCATGGCCGTCCAGCGGCGCCGGGCGAACAGGCCGCGGAAGTCGTCCACGCTGGTCCCGGGCCTGCGGCCGACCGCGGCGACCACGCCGAAGGCGCCCAGGTTCACCACACCGTAGATCAGCGCGTACGCGGCGGTGGCACCGAGAGCGTCGGTGCCGGTCGGCGCGTACCCGGCGGCGGCGAGCGGCACCAGCAGGTACCCGGCCTGCCCGACCGAGGACCAGGCGAGCAGCCGCACCGCGCTGTACCGGGTGTCGAACCGCTGCCGCAGCGCGCCGACGTTGCCGACCGTCATGGTGACGGCGGCCAGCACCGCCAGCACCAGGCCCCAGGTGTGCGCGTACGGGCGGAAGGCGATCGCGGTGACCAGCGCCAGGCCGGACAGGCCCGCCGCCTTTCCGACCACCGAGAGGTAGCCGGCCACCGGCAGCGGCGCGCCGGTGTAGGTGTCGGGCACCCAGAAGTGGAACGGGACGGCGGCGACCTTGAAGGCGAAACCGACCAGGGTGAGCACCGCGCCGACCTCGGCCAGCGGCTTCAGCTGCGCCGGGGCGTGCTCCAGCCCGTCGGCGACCGCGGCCAGGTGCAGGCTGCCGCTCGCGGCGTAGACGAAGCCGATGCCGAGCAGCATCACGGCGGTCGCGGTGACGGAGGAGAGGAAGAACTTCAGCGCGGCCTCGGCGCCCCGGCCGTCCCGGCGCAGCGCGACCAGCGCGAAGGCCGGCAGCGAGGCCACCTCCAGGGCGATCACCAGGGTGGCGAGGTCGCGGGAGGCGGGCAGCAGGGCGGCACCGGTGGCGCTGGAGAGCAGCAGGAACCAGTACTCGCCGGCGGGCAGCTTCTCGTCGTCCACGGTGTGCGCCGAGAGCAGCGCGGCGATCAGCGCGCCACCGAGCGCGAGCAGCTGGAAGACCAGGGCGAAGTGGTCGGCGACGTACGAGCAGCCTCCCACGGCGGAGCCGCCGGCCAGGGGACTGTCAGTGGCTCCCGTTACGTTCTGCGCACAGAAGGTGGCTCGGGGTGAGCCTCCGGTGAGCGGGAGGAGTGCGATGAGCGCGAGGGCGAGTCCGGCCGCGGTGAGCCGGCCGAGCAGCTTCTTGTGCTGCTCGGGCAGGAAGAGGTCGGCGACCAGCACGGCGAGGGCGGCCACGGCGGCGATCAGCGGGGGCGCGATCGCCACCCAGTCCACGGACTGGATCAGGCTGCCCGGGTTGGCTACGGCGAGGGAGGTCACAGTGGGCTGCCCCGTGGAGTGAGGTCCGAGTGCGGTGCCGGTCGCGGCGCCGAGCTGCGTACTGGCGCCGAGCTGCGTGCTGAGGAGCTGGGCGCCGAGCATGGTGCCGGGCATGATCAGCCACCCCCGAGGAGGTGCTTGACGGCGGGCTCGGAGAGACCGAGCAGGAGCGGGGGGGGGGGGGGGGGGGGGAGGGGGGGGGGGGGCAGCAGCGTCCCACTGACGGCCTCGTACGGGCGCAGGTCGGCCGGCTCCACCGGGGCGGGCTGCTTCGGGTCGCCCATGCAGACGCGCTTGACGACGATCAGCAGGTACGCGGCGGTGAGGAGGGTACCGAGGCCGGCCAGGACCATGTAGGTGACGAACGCGGGGCGCGAGAGGCCGTCGGCCGGGTCGAACGCGCCGAACATCGCGAGCAGCTCACCCCAGAAGCCGGCCAGCCCGGGCAGTCCGAGGCTGGCGACGGCGGCGAAGGCGAGCAGCGCGCCGATCCGCGGCGCCCGCCCGTAGAGGGCGCCGCCGGTGGCGCCCGCGAGCGTGTCGAGGTCGGCGGTGCCGTAGCGGTCCTTGAGCGCGCCCACGACGAAGAAGAGCAGGCCGGTGATCAGACCGTGCGCGATGTTGGCGAACAGCGCGCCGTTGACGCCCACCTGGGTGAGGGAGGCGATGCCCAGCAGGACGAAGCCCATGTGGCCGACGGACGAGTACGCGATCAGGCGCTTGAGGTCGCCCTTCGCCCCCGGCCGGGCCAGCGCGAGACAGGCCAGCGAGCCGTAGACGATGCCGACGGCGGCGAACGCCCCCAGGTAGGGGGCGAGCGTCGTGACGCCACCGGGGACGACCGGGAGGAGGACGCGGACCAGACCGTACGTACCCATCTTCAGCAGCACGCCGGCGAGCAGCACGGAGCCGACCGTCGGGGCCGCCGTGTGCGCGTCCGGGAGCCAGCTGTGCAGCGGCCAGGCGGGGGCCTTGACCGCGAGCCCGACCATGATCGCCAACGCGGCGATCACCTGGGTGGTGTGGCTCAGGCCGCTGCCGTGCGCGGCGGCCAGGGCCTGCATGTCGAAGGTGCCCGCCTTGCTGCCGACCAGCAGGAAGCCGAGCAGCATCACGGCCGAGCCGAGCAGCGTGTACAGGATGAACCGGTTGGCGGCCGGTACCTTCGCCCCGCTGCCCCAGCGGGCGATCAGGAAGTACATCGGGATCAGCACGATCTCGAAGGCCAGGAAGAAGAGGACGAGGTCCAGCACCGCGAAGGTGGCGAGCATGCCGACTTCGAGGAGGAGGAACAGCCCGGTGAAGGCCCGGGCCGACGGACGGCCGGCATCAGCGGCGCCGCCCCGGGCATCCCCGGCGGGAAGCCGCTTCTCCGAGTACACCGCGCAGAGGAAGGTGAGCAGCGAGGTCAGCACGATCAGCGGGAGCGAGACGCCGTCCACGCCGAGGTGGAACCGCACGCCGATGGCCGGGATCCAGGACACGTCGGTGGTGGCCTGCATCCGGCCGGGCTCGTCGTGGTCGAAGCCGGCCGCCAGGGCGACGGTCAGCAGCAGCACGACGCCGGTGACGACGGTGTTCAGCCGCAGCGCGCGCCGGTCGGCGGCGGCCGCGTCGGCGCCGAACACCGGCGCCAGGGTCAGGGCGGCGCCGGCCAGCGGCAGCACCAGGAGGGCGATGAGGACTGCGTTCATCGGGGGCTCCTACGGACTGCGGTCGGCCGGACTGCGGTCGGCTCGGTCACCGGCTGGATCAGGGGAACGGGGTACGGCATCCGGCTACACCGCCACCAGGACGGCCAGCAGGACGACGCCGGCCAGCAGTGCGCTGAGGTAGGTCTGCGCGTTGCCGGTCTGCGCGAGCCGGACGGCCCGGCCGAGCAGGTTGGCGCCGAGCGCGCTGCCTTGCACGTACCCCTCCACGACCTCGCGGTCGAGGAAGCGGACCAGTTGCGCGGCGGCGGCCACCGGGCGGACGAACAGCGCGCTGTAGAGCCGGTCGACGCCGAAGCCGTGCCGGGCCGGGCCGAACAGCGGGCCGAGCAGGGCGCGCCCGGGGTCGGCGACGATCACCTCCGCGGCCGGGGCTCCGGCCTGCTCGGGCACCCGGCCCTCCGGTGCGGGGGCGGGCCGGCCGGCGCCGAGCCGTGCAACGGCGGAGCGCCAGGCGCCGTACGCCAGCAGCGCGCCGACCACGGCGAGGCCGGTGCCGGTCACGGCGGTGACGGCCGAGGGCCGCAGCGAGCCGCCGTCCAGCAGCGCGGGCAGCCAGTCCGTGCGCAGGCTGGCGACGCCGAAGCTCATGGTCGGGATCGCCAGCACCCAGAGCGGCCAGCGCATCGCGGGCGGCTCGGCGGTGGCCGGGTCGGCCTCGTCCACCTCGGGCGAGTACGGCGCGTCGGCCTCGTGGTCCGGCGACGCCGAAGAAGCGGCGACGGCAGCCGGGGCGGCGGCCGGGCTGTGGAACGCCACCAGGAACAGCCGGGCCGCGTACGCCGCCGTGAGCAGCACGGTGAGCCCGGCCGAGATCAGCACGATCCAGCCGGCCGCCTCCGGGACAGCCGAGGCCGGGCCGAGGCCGTTGGTCAGCGCCTCGCCGTTGGCGGCGTGCTCGGCGGCGGTCAGCACCGCCTCCTTGCTGAAGAAGCCGGAGAACGGCGGCAGCCCGATCAGGGCGACGAGCGCGATGCCCATCGTCCAGTAGGCGTCCGGGACGCGCTTGCGCAGCCCGGGCATCCGGGACATCGCGGAGATCGAGTTGGTGTGCGCGGCGTGGATCACCACACCGGCCGCGAGGAACAGCAGCGCCTTGAACGCACCGTGGCTGACCAGGTGGAAGACGGAGGCCTCACGGTCGCCGCTGGCCAGTGCGCCGGCCATGTAGCCGAGCTGGCCGACGGTCGAGTACGCGAGCACCCGCTTCAGGTCGTCCTGGGCGAGCGCGCAGAGTGCCGAGCCGATCATCGTCACGGCGGCCATCACCGCCAGCACCACCAGCGCCGCACCGGAGAGCAGGAAGACCGGCAGCAGCCGGGCGACCAGGTAGATGCCGGCCGCGACCATGGTGGCGGCGTGGATCAGCGCGGAGACCGGCGTCGGGCCGGCCATCGCGTCCGGGAGCCAGGTGTGCAGCGGGAACTGCGCGCTCTTGCCGGCCACGCCGGCGAGCAGCAGCAGCGCGGTCAGCGTCGGGTGGGCGAGCCGCCCGTCGCCGGCGGCCGCCAGCACGTCCGGGATCCGGAAGCTGCCGGCGTCGGCGCCGAGCAGGAAGATGCCGAACAGGAACGGCACATCGCCGAGCTTGGTGACCAGGAAGGCCTTCAGCGAGGCCGAACGGGCGTCCGCGGTCTCCCAGTGGTGGCCGATCAGGAAGTACGAGCAGATGCCCATGACCTCCCAGCCGACCAGCAGCACGATCAGGTCCCCCGAGTAGACGACCAGGAACATCGCCGCGGTGAACAGCGAGACCAGCGCCGCGTACGAGGGGTAGCGCGGGTCGTCCTTGAGGTAGGCGGTCGAGTACACCTGCACGCAGGTGGCGACCAGGCCGACCAGGACGGAGATCAGCGAGGAGTAGCCGTCCAGGTAGAAGCCGAGCGTGATGTCCGGGCCGCCGGTCGGGGTGAGCCGGGTGCCGACGTCCAGCACCTGGCCGGTCCCCAGCTGGAGCGCGACGACCAGGGCGAGCACGGCCGAGACGGCGACCGGCACGATCGCCAGCGGCCTGGCCAGGCCGGGCACCTTCTTGCCGGTGGCCAGGATGGCGGCCGCACCGAGTGCGGGCAGGGCGGGGACGAGGGCGGGCAGGGCGAGGTTCATGCGGCGGCCTGGCCCTTCAGCGCCTCGGCTCCGGCCGGCGCCTCCTCGGCGACGGACTCGAACGGGTCGCCGAGCGCGGTGACCTTGTCCACGTCCGCGGTGCCCCGGGCCCGGAACAGCAGCAGGACGATGGCGAGCCCGAGGCCGATCTCGGCGGCGGCGATGGTGATGATGAACAGGGTGAGCGCCTGGCCGGCGTGCAGGGAGTCCCGCAGCCAGGCGTCGAAGGCGACGAGGTTGAGGTTGACGGCGTTGAGCATCAGCTCGACGGACATCAGCACCAGGATGACGTTGCGCCGGGCGAGGACGCCGTAGACGCCGACGCCGAACAGCAGCGAGGCGAGCACAACGGGGTAGGCGAGGTGCATCAGCTCTCCTCCGGCGAGGTCGGCGAGACGGCCGCATCCGGCGGGGTAGTCGAGGTAGTCGACGTCGTCGCGTCCGGCGCGTCCGGCGAGGTCGTCTCCGCGGGGGCCGACGGCCTGGGCACGGTCGCGGCGACCGTCCCGTTGGAGCCCACCGGTTTGCCGGCCCGGATCCGCCCGGCCCGGGGCACCGGCACCCGCCGCCCGGCCCCGCGCGATAGCACGATCGCGCCGATCAGCGCGGCCAGCAGCAGCACCGAGAGCGCCTCGAACGGCAGCACCCAGGTGCGGAACAGGCTGGCGCCGGTCACCGCCGCCGAGCCGCCGCCCGCGCCGAGGTCGATCCAGGAGGTCCGGAAGGCGTCCACGACCAGTGTCACCAGGGTGCCGGCCGAGGCCAGCGCCACCGCCAGGGCGACCCAGCGGTTCTTCGAGTCGGCGTCCGGCGAACGCCCGATCGGCGCCTTGGTGAGCATCAGCCCGAACAGCACCAGCACGACCACCGAACCGAGGTAGATCAGCACCTGCACCCAGGCGATGAACTCGGCGGTGAGCAGCAGGAACTCCACCGCCAGCCCGCCGAGCGCGGCCACCAGCCAGAGCGCGGCGTGCACCAGCTGCTTGGTGGTGACGGCGACGACGGCCGAGCCGAGCACGACGATGCCGACCAGCAGGAAGACGATCTCGACCCCGGTCGGGGAGAGGAAGGAACGCGCGGCCGGCTCCAGCGAACCGGTCGCGGCCAGCAGGGTGGCGGCACTCACTCCGGCTCACCTCCCTCAGGCGTCTCCAGGGCGGCGGCCGCGGCGGCCGCGAGCTTGTCCGCCGCCTTGCGCGCGGTGGCGATCTCCTTGGGCTCCTCGGCCCCCGGGTCCAGCGCCGGCGGCGCCGGGACGGTCCACATCCACTCGCGGAGCTTCTCCCGCTCGTGGGTCAGCTCCAGGATGTCGGTCTCCGCGTACTCGAACTCCGGCGACCAGAAGAGCGCGTCGAACGGACACACCTCGATGCAGATCCCGCAGTACATGCAGAGCGAGAAGTCGATGGCGAACCGGTCCAGCACGTTGCGGGTGCGGGCGCGCGCGTTCGGATCGGCGGCCGGCAGCGTCTCCTTGTGGGAGTCGATGTAGATGCACCAGTCCGGGCACTCACGGGCGCAGAGCATGCAGACCGTGCAGTTCTCCTCCAGCAGCGCGATGACCCCGCGCGAGCGCGGCGGCAGCACCGGCTGCACCTCGGGGTACTGCGCGGTGACGCTCTTCTTCGTCATCGTCCGCAGAGTCACGGCCAGGCCCTTGGCCAGGCCGGCACCGGGGAAACTCATGAGATCGCCACCTTGATGATGCCGGTGAGGGCGAGCTGGACGAGTGCGAGCGGAATCAGCACGGTCCACGCGAAGCGCATCAGCTGGTCCTCGCGCAGTCGCGGGTAGGTGACCCGCACCCAGATCACCACGAAGGCCAGCGCGAGGGTCTTCAGGACGGTCCAGAGCCAGCCGAGCTCGTCCGGCAGCGGGCCGTGCCAGCCGCCCAGGAAGAGCACCGCGGTCAGCCCGGAGACCACCAGGATGCCCGCGTACTCGGAGAGCAGGAAGAACGCGAAGCGCAGGCCGCTGTACTCGGTGTACGCGCCGAAGATGATCTCCGAGTCGGCCACCGGCATGTCGAACGGCGGGCGCTGCAGCTCGGCCAGGCCGGCCGTGAAGAAGACGAACGCGCCGATGATCTGCCACGGGATCCAGTACCACTGCCAGGCGTCCACGATCCCGGGCAGCGAGAGCGTCCCGGCGGCCATCGCCACCGAGGCGGCGGCGAGCACCATCGGCAGCTCGTACGACATCAGCTGTGCGGCCGTCCGCAGACCGCCGAGCAGCGAGAACTTGTTCGCCGAGGCCCAGCCGGCCATCAG
The DNA here is from genome assembly GCF_055588525.1 of Kitasatospora sp. NPDC041988. NCBI lineage: Bacteria > Bacillati > Actinomycetota > Actinomycetes > Kitasatosporales > Streptomycetaceae > Kitasatospora > Kitasatospora sp. NPDC041988. Next base: position 13,237 of record NZ_JBVJCO010000025.1, on the reverse strand, counting down.
CTTGCCGATCACGCCGACGCCCATCACGGCGAGCACGAAGAACAGCCCGGCGTCGATCGCCTGGCCGACGAAGCCGTCCGGGCCGACCGGGATGGCAAGCAGCACGAAGAGGTACGGCAGCAGCGAGACGGCGGGCGCCAGCTGGAAGATCCGCCGGTCCGCGCCGGCCGGGACGATCTCCTCCTTCTGCGCGAACTTCACACCGTCGGCGACCAGCTGTGCCCAGCCGTGGAAGCCGCCGGCGTACATCGGGCCGAGCCGGCCCTGCATGTGCGCCATCACCTTGTGCTCGGTCTGGCCGATGACCAGGGGGAAGGTGAGGAAGACGACGAGTGCGGCGGCACAGCGCAGCAACGTGTCGAGCAGGTTCACGCGCTGTCTCCGTCCTGGCCGGCCGACTCGGCCGACGTCTCGCTCTCCGCGTCCTTCGCGTCCTTCGCGTCCTTCTGCTCGGGCTCGCCGTGCGCGGACTTGCCGTGCTCCGGCCCGTCGTTCGCGGGCTCGTCGTGCGCGGGCACGGGGTTGTGCCAGGGCGCGTCGGCAGACTGCGTCCTGGCCGGCCGCTCGGGCGTCGCCTCCGCGGCAGCACTCCCGGCGCTCTCGGCGGCGGTTCCGGTGGCCGCCTGGCTCGCGGAGCCCTCCGAGACCGTCCTGGTCCGCCGCGGCCGGTCGGCCCGCACCGGCGGCGCCGCGCTCTCCGCAGCACCGTCGGAAGCCGCGGGCGTCTCCGCCCCCTGGCTGACCGACCCCTCGCCGACCGTCCTGGTCCGCCGCGGCCGGTCGGCCCGCACCGCGGGTCCGCCCTCGGCCGGAGCGCCCGCCGCGCCGGCGGCCGCAGCACCCGCGGCCGCCCGGGGCGTCCGCGCCGCGCCTGCCGCACGCGCGCCGCGCGCGGGCCGCTCGGCGACCGGCGGCAGGGTGCCCTTGAGCGGCCCCCACTCGTTCGGGTCCGGCACACCGGGCGGCTGCATCTTGCGCCGCGCCGGCCCGTCGCCGTGGTCGGACTCGCCCGGCTCCTTGGCGCCCGGCCAGGCCTTGGCGACCCGGGCGGCGAGTACGAACTCCTTGCGCAGCGGGTACCCCTCGAAGCCGTCCGGCAGCAGCAGGGTGGCCAGGTGGGGGTGCCCGGGGAAGTCGATGCCGAACATCTCGTGCGTCTCGCGCTCGTGCCAGGCGGCACCGGCGTAGACCTCGACGGCGGTCGGCAGCGCGGCCTCGTCGCGCGGCACGCGGGTGCGCACCACCAGGTGGCGCACGCCCGGGGCGTCGGCGGAGGCCAGGTGGGCGGCCACCGAGAAGCCCTCGGCCAGCTCGTCGACGGCGCTCAGCCAGTCGAAGAAGGAGAGTCCCAGCACGTCCCGGGCCGCGGTGAGCGCCTCGATCCAGTGCTCGGCGGGCACGTCGACGGTGACCAGACCGTACGCCTCGGCGCCGGTGGCCCACTCGCCCACCGACGCCGCATACTGCTCGGCCGTGGTCACGAGGCCCCTCCTTCGGCAGCGGGCCCGGCCACCAGCGGACGGCGCAGCGCGGCGGCCGGCGCGGCGTACCGGCCGGGCAGCGACTCGGCGGCGATCTTCTCCTGGAGCTTGAGGATGCCCTGGAGCAGCGCCTCGGGCCGCGGCGGGCAGCCGGGCACATAGACGTCGACCGGGATGATCTGGTCGACGCCCTTGGTGACGGAGTAGGAGTCCCAGTACGGGCCGCCGGAGTTGGAGCAGGCGCCGAAGGAGATGACGTACTTCGGCTCGGGCATCTGCTCGTAGAGGCGCTTGACGGCGGGCGCCATCTTGTCGGTCACCGTCCCCGAGACGATCATCAGATCGGCCTGGCGGGGGCCCGGCGCGAACGGAATGACACCCATCCGGATGAAGTCGTGCTTGGCCATGGAGGCGGCGATGAACTCGATCGCACAGCAGGCCAGGCCGAAGTTGAAGCACCAGAGGCTGTAGCGGCGGCCCCAGTTGAGGACCACCTTGACCGGGTCCGGCGCGAGCCGGGCCAGCGGGCCGATGCCACGCCGCTCGACGGCGGCACCGGGGCGCGCCGGGTCCGGCAGGCCCAGCGGGACCGGGCCACCGGAGGCACCGTGCGCGTGCGCGTGGTTGTGCGTCACGTCCATTCCAGAACGCCCTTCTTCCAGGCGTAGAGCAGTCCGACCGCGAGGAAGCCGATGAAGACGAACATCTCGACCAGCGTTCCGGCCCCGTATCCGGCGGAGGCGAAGACGGTCGCCCACGGGAACAGGTAGATCGCGTCGACCGCGAAGATCACGTACAGGAAGGCGTAGACGTAGTAGCGGACCTGGGTGTGCGCCCAGTCCTCGCCCACCGGGTCCACGCCGCACTCGTAGGCGAGGAGTTTCTCCGGCGAGTACACCACCGGCCGCAGCAGCCGGTTCGCGGTGAACGCCACGGCGACGAAGAGCACGCCGACGACGGCGAGCAGGCCCATCGCGGCATACGCGTCGAAGTAGCCGCTGCCGACCGCCGGGTCGGCCGCGACGGCAGCTGCCGGCTGCCCCTCCATGCCACTCGCCTCCACATCGGCCGTGAATCCGCCCTACAAGGCAGTTCTACGACGTTTCTTTACACGGTCATAACCATCGCCAATGCGTGAGTCTAAGTGCACGGCCGTGGCGCACCGCACCCTGCCCGATCCGCAAGACGATCGGCGGACCGCCCGCGGACACCGGGACGTCCCGCCCCGGCCCCCGGCCTCCTCCCCCGCGTGACGGCGGGGGCGTGCCGGCGGGGTGGGGATAACCCCCGCCCGGGGAGACGTATCACCCCCATGGCCCCGACGGCCCCTTTCCGTGGAAGCTTGGGATCATCAGCTCGACCGACAGGGACGGTAGATCCGGATGAGACCACTGCACCGCCGCGCCGCGGACGCCATCAAGGGGCAGGACGCGCGCATGGAACGCGCCCCGCTGTACGGCGGGCGGATGTGGCGGCAGGCCGGGCAGCTGATGCTCAACCTGCCGCTGGGCATCGCGGGGTTCGTCTTCACCGTCGCAACGCTCTCCATCGGCCTCGCGCTCTCCGTCACCGTGATCGGCCTGCCCCTGCTGGCCGCCGGGCTGGCCGGCTGCCGGGGCATGGGCGGCTTCGCCCGACGCCGTGCCCGCTCGGTGTACGGCTCCGAGCTGCGTGACCCGGAGCCGGTGCGCCGGCCCCGCCCCGGGGTCACCGGCTACGCGATCGCCCACCTCACGGACGCGCTGAGCTGGCGCTCGGTCCTCTACTACGTGCTGTTGCTGCCCTGGGGCCTGCTGAGCTTCGCCGTGACCCTGATCTGCGTGATCATCGGCTGGCCGGCGCTGCCCTGGGTGGTCCGCTTCGAGTCGGCGGTCGACCGGATGCTGGTGGAGATCCTGCTCTCCCCCGGCGCGCTGTCCGAGCGGGTGCGCGAGCTGGAGGACGACCGCGGCACGGTGGTCGACACCGCCGCCGCCGACCTGCGCCGGATCGAGCGCGACCTGCACGACGGCGCCCAGGCCCGGCTGGTGGCGCTGGCGATGGACCTCGGCCTGGCCAAGGAGCGGCTACGGGAGACCGAGACGCCGGACGACGTGGCAGCCGCCGCCAAAATGGTCGACAACGCGCACGGCGAGGTGAAGCTCGCCCTCCAGGAGCTGCGCGACCTGGCCCGCGGCATCCACCCGGCGGTGCTCACCGACCGCGGCCTGGACGCGGCGCTCTCCGCGGTGGCCGCCCGCTGCACCGTGCCGGGCGGGGTCAAAGTGCACGTCGAGCTGAGGACCGCGGACGGCGCCGTGGAGCGCCCGGACTCGGCGGTCGAGGGCATCGCCTACTTCACCGTGAGCGAGCTGCTGACCAACGTCTCCAAGCACTCCGGCGCCCGCTCCGCGACGGTGGACGTCTGGCGCGCCGGCGACCAGCTGATGGTGCTGGTCCAGGACGACGGCAAGGGCGGCGCGGCCCCCTACCCGGGCAGCGGCCTGGGCGGGCTGGCCGAGCGGATCCGGGCGGTCGACGGGGTGTTCCTGGTGGAGAGCCCGCACGGCGGCCCGACCACCGTCACGATCGAGCTCCCCTGGCGCACCCGCGCCGCCCGCCGCTGACCATCCGCCCGCCCACGGAACCCGCGGACGGCAACCGGCCGGGACCACGTCGAGGCAGTTGACGTGGTCCCGGCCGCACCCGTGCGCCGGCCGCCCGCCGACCCTTGCGCGGTGTGCGGGCGGCCGACGCCGGTGGTCTAGGGGGTCGCCAGGGTGCCGAGGGTGACCTCGGTGGTCTTGTCCTGGCCGTCCCGGGTGTAGCTGACGGTCACCTTGCTGCCCGGGGTGAGCGAGGCCAGCGCGGTGGTGAGCGAGTTCAGCGAGTCGACCGGGGTGTCGCCGACCTTGGTGATCACGTCGCCGGCCTGCATCCCCGCCGCCTCGGCCGCGCCACCCGGGCTGACGGCCACGACGACGGCCCCGGCCGGGTGGAAGTTCTGGTCGAAGTACGTGCGGGCGGTGATCCCGAGCGCGGCCCGGCCGGAGTTGGTGACCTTGCCGTCCTTGATCAGCTGGTCGGCGATGTTGGTGATGGTGGACGCGGGGATGGCGAAGCCGATGCCGGGCGCCGCCGCGCCGTTGGTCTCCGGCTCGGTGGCGGCGAGCGTGTTGATGCCGATCACCTGGCTGTTCAGGTTGACCAGGGCGCCGCCGCTGTTGCCCGGGTTGATCGCCGCCGAGGTCTGCACCATGTTGCCGATGGTGGCGCCCGGCGAACCGCCGCCCGTCGGCTCGGCGATGGTCCGGCCGGTGGCCGACACGATGCCCTGGGTGACGCTGCCGGAGAGCCCGAGCGGGCTGCCCATGGCGAGCGTGATCTGGCCCAGCTGGACCTTGCCGGAGTCTCCGAAGACGGCCGGCCGGAGGCCGCCCGGCAGGCTGGTCAGCCTGATCACCGCGAGGTCGGAGTCCGGGTAGCTGCCGACGAGGGTGGCGTCCAGCGGCTTGGCGCTGTTGGCCAGGGTCACGGTGAAGGTGGTGGCGGTGCCGACCACGTGGGCGTTGGTGACGATGTCGCCCTTGTTGTCGTAGACGATTCCGGAACCGAGGCCGGTCGCGGTGGTGATCTGCACCACCGAGGGCAGCACGTCGGCGATCACCTTCTGGTAGGCGTCCTGGAGCTGGTTGCCGCTCGTCGGCTGGGTGGAGGCCGACACGGAGACGCCCACGGTCGCTGAGGTCGACGACGAGGAGGAGGACGAGCCGCTGCTGCATGCGGCCACCGCCAGGGCGGCCACCGCGGCGACCGCCCCGGGCACCGCCAGCCGCCCGCCGAACGCCTTGGGCCCGGTGGGGCGCGGCCCGGCTGGGAGCGGACGGGTGGGCTCCTTCTTGCGGTTCACCTTGGCTGCCTCCGATTCCCTCACCGGACAGAGATCTTTGTCAGCATTTCACCGATATGTCCGAGTGCCTCCGCCGACTCGCCCGGCGCCGGTCCGAAAGCTCGACCGCCTAGGATGCGGGCCATGACTTGGTTGATCACCGGCGGTGCCGGATACATCGGCGGGCACGTGGTGCAGCAGCTCCTCGACGCGGGCGAGCGGGTCGCCGTCCTGGACGACTTCAGCACCGGCGACCGCACGCGGCTGCCGCAGGGGGTGGCCCTGATCGAGGGGTCCACGCTGGACCGGGCCGTGCTGGACAAGGCGATCCGCGAGCACGCGGTCGAGGGCATCCTGCACTTCGCGGCGAAGAAGCAGGTCGGCGAGTCGGTCGAGCAGCCCTTCTTCTACTACCGCGAGAACATGATCGGTCTGCAGACCGTGCTGGAGGCGGCCGCCGAGGGCGGCGTGAAGCGCTTCCTGTTCTCCTCCTCCGCCGCCGTCTACGGCATGCCGGACGTCGACCTGGTCACCGAGTCCACCCCGTGCGCGCCGATGAGCCCGTACGGCGAGACCAAGCTGGCCGGCGAGTGGCTGGTCTCGGCGGCCGGCAAGGCCCACGGCATCTCCACCGTGTCGCTGCGCTACTTCAACGTGGCCGGCGCGGCCTCGCCGGAGCTGTCCGACGCGGGCGTGTTCAACCTGATCCCGATGGTCTTCGAGCGGCTCACCGCCGGTCAGGCCCCGCGGGTCTTCGGCGCCGACTACCCGACCCCCGACGGCACCTGCGTGCGCGACTTCATCCACGTCTCCGACATCGCCTCCGCCCACGTGGCGGCCGCGAAGCGGCTGGCGGCCGACCCGGCCGGCGAGACCGCGCTGATCCTCAACATCGGCCGCGGCGAGGGCGTCAGCGTCACGGAGATGCTGGACGTCATCGGCAAGGTGACCGGGTACGACGCCACCGGCGAGGTCACCCCGCGCCGCGCCGGCGACCCCGCCCGGGTGGTGGCCTCCGCCGAGCTGATCCGCCGGGAGCTGGGCTGGTCCGCCCGCCACGGCGTCGAGGAGATGGTGGCCTCGGCGTGGGAGGGCTGGTGCAGCCGCCACCCGGAGGCCCGGAAGAAGTAGCGGAGGAAGCGCGCAGGGGCGGGGGTCGTCGGCCGACCCCCGCCCCTGCCGTCTCCCCCGCCCCTGCCGTCCCGCCCGCTCAGTGCGAGGGCACCGCCGTGCCGTAGTAGGCGTCCAGCGCGTAGACGCAGCGGTCCTTGCTGCCGACGAAGACCTTCCCGCCGACCGCCACCGGGGATCCGGTCAGCTCGCCCTTGGTGCCGAGCTCCCAGCGCAGCTGACCGCTCGCCAGGTCCAGGGTATGCAGCGACTGGTCCCGGCTGCCCAGGTGGACCAGGCCGTCGGCGACCGCCGGGGAGCCGACGATCTCGCCCCGCGCGGTGTACCGCCAGCGCTCCCGGCCGGTGGCCGACTCGAAGGCGTACAGCACCTCGCCGCTGCCGACCAGCACCATGCCGTCCCCGACCACCACCGGCTCGGCGCCCTGCCGGCTGCCGGTGACGCCGCGCCAGCGGTCCCGGCCGGTGGCCGCGTCCAGCGCGTACACCGTGCCGAGGTAGTCGGCGACGTACACCGCGTCCGCGTCCAGCGCGGGCGGGGTGAAGAGCACGACGGGCGCCTCGAAGCGCCAGCGTTCGGCGCCGCTCGCCGCGTCCAGCGCGTACACCCGCGTACCGGCCGTCACGTACAGCACCCCGGCCCGCTCGGCCGGGCGGGACGGCACGTCCTCGCCGACCGGGAAGGACCACCGCAGGCCCGCACCGCGCGGGTCGACGCAGCGCAGCCGCCCGCCGCCGTAGTAGTACGCGGCGCCGCCCACCAGGGCCGGGCCGGACTGCGGGTTCTCGTAGTCCTGCTGGGCGTCGTCGGCGCGCCACAGCTCGACGCCGCCGGCCGCCGAGCGCAGCTGCACCCCGCCGCCCCGGACGCCGCAGCAGAGGACGCCGTCGGCGGCGTCCAGCGAGTAGACCCAGCCGTCCAGCGAGTTGCGCCAGCGCTCGGTGCCGTCCGAGACGTCCACCGTGTAGAGGTGCGGGCCGTCGGCGGCGTGCACCCGGCCGGCGTCGACGGCGAGCGCCCAGGCGACGTCACGGGTCTTGTAGCGGCGCTGGCCGGAGGCGATGTCGAGGGCGTGCACCTCGAAGCTGGAGACGAAGAGGGTGCCGTCGGCGATCACCGGGGTGCCCCAGACGTCGTTGGACATCCGGAACCGCCAGGGGCGCCAGCGGGCGGCCCGCACCGGCGGCGGGGTGGCCCGGCGGACCCAGTCCGTCTCGGCGGGCGCGGAGCCCGGCCCCGCCTGCTCGGCCCTGGGCCCCGGGCCTATCCGCACCGAGGCGTTGGGCAGCCGCACCTCGGCGGCGCTCTCCCCGACGACGGGGGCGCGGTGGCGGCGGGGGGCGGAGAGCTTCTCGGTGGCGGCCTCGGTGTCCGGCCCCGGGAGCGCCGGTGCGGCGTGCACCGGCCCGGTGCTGGGCGGGGCGTGGTGTCCGACGGGGTGCCGGGTGCGCGGGTCGTCCCGGCCGGGCCGCTGCGGCGGCACCGGCGACTGCTGCTGTTGCTGCTGGACGGGCTGGGGCGGCACCGGCTGGGGCGGCACCGGCTGCGGCGGTGCGGGGGCGGCCTGGACGGGCGGGGGCTGACGGCGGCCACGCTTGCGCTCGATCAGCTCCAGCGCGTTGGGCGGCAGCCAGTCCCCGGCCTCGCCGGAGGCGTCGTCCCGGGAGAACAGGTGCGGGGCCAGCTCCGCCTGGATCTGCGCCGGCGACGGCCGGTGCTCGGGGGACGGCCGCATACAGGCGCGGACCAGGTCCACCAGCTCGGCCGGCAGGCCGGAGAGGTCGGGCTGCTCGCGCAGCAGCTGGAACACCGTCTCGACCGGGTTGGCACCCCGGTACGGCGGGTGGCCGGTCGCACAGAAGACGAGCAGCGAGCCGAGCGAGAAGACGTCGCTGGCGCCGGAGACGCTGCGGCTGTCGCGGGCCTGCTCGGGCGACATGTACGCCGGGGTGCCGACCGCGACATTGGTCATGGTGAGCCGGGTGCTGGAGACGCCGGCCGCGATGCCGAAGTCGATCACCCGCGGGCCGTCCTCGACCACCAGCACATTGGAGGGCTTGAGGTCCCGGTGGACCAGCCCGGCGGCGTGGATCGACTGCAGGGCCTCGGCGATGCCCGCGACCAGCCAGCGCACCGCCCCCGCCGGCAGCGGCCCGCACTCGGTGACCAGGTCCTCCAGGGACGGCGCCGGGACGTACGCGGTGGCCAGCCAGGGCACCCGGGCGTCGGCGTCGGCGTCGACCACGGCCGCGGTGTAGAAACCGCCGACCGTCTTGGCGGCCGCGATCTCCCGGGCGAAACGGACCCGGAACAGCTCGTCCTCGGCCAGCTCCCCCCGGACGGTCTTGATGGCCACTCGCCGGCCGGACTGGGACCGCGCCAGGTAGACCAGGCCCATCCCGCCCGCGCCGAGCCGCCCCAGCACCTCGAAGGGCCCGATCCGCCTCGGATCGTGCGCCGTCAGCTGGTCCACTCCGCTGCCACCTCCCCGTTTTCCGCACCCACCACGGGGTGCCGGACCCGATTCTCCAACGCCGCCCGGCCCATCTCCAACCTCCCCCGCCCAGAGCCCTCCCGGGGGCCCGCCGCGGTCGCCGTCCGGTCAGTGCCGCCGGAACGGCCGGATTCTGACGTCCGCTCCGGCGGCGGCTTGCATCCGGGCCCGCCCGGACCCCCTGCGGCCCGGCCCGCATCCCACCGGAGATCGTCACGTTCTGTCACCGGACCACCCCTCAGCGGAGGGGCCGTCACGCTGTGAGGTCATAAGCACACGGGGGGGCTTGACCGGGCCACGGTGAATATCCGTCCGAACTGGTTCACACCCCTATACCAACCCCCGGGCGGAGTAATTGTCACATCACCGAATCGCGCCAAGATCGAGCCACGGTAAGCTGACGGCATGACAGGACAAGTTCGCACCGTCGACGGTCGCGTCGCCGGGCGACGCGGACAGGAGACGCGGCAGAAGCTGCTCGACTGCCTCCGCGAGATGCTCAGCACGTCGCCCTATCGGGACGTCAAGGTCATCGACGTCGCCCGTATGGCGGGTACCTCCCCCGCGACCTTCTACCAGTACTTCCCGGATGTCGAGGGCGCCGTCCTCGAAATCGCCGAGGAAATGGCCAAGGACTCCGACACGCTCAAAGAGCTGGTGGCCGGAAAGTCCTGGGCAGGGAAGTCCGGCACGGCCACTTCGGAAGAACTGGTCGACGGATTCCTCGCCTTCTGGCGCAAGAACGACGCCATTCTCCGAGTGGTCACGCTCGGTGCCGCCGAAGGGGACAAGCGGTTCTTCAAGATCCGCATGACGGTCCTCAACGCGGTCGCCAAGCCACTCACGGATGCCGTCAAGGAACTCCAGGCGAAGGGCCAGGCCGACAAGTCGCTCGACCCGGCCGCCGTCGCCGGCTCTCTGGTCTCGCTGCTCGCTTCGGCGGCCGAGCACCAGAAGGCCTTCACCTCCTGGGGCGTCAAGGTCAAGGACCTCAAGCCCAATCTCGCTCCCCTGGTGTACCTGGGTGTCACCGGCAAGAAGCCGCCCAAGTAGACCGATCCGCCAACCCACCCATCCGCTCCGCGCGCAACCCCGGCCTCCTGTCCGGGGAACGACGGACGGCGGCCGTGTCCTCGGGGGAGGTCTGCCGGCGGTCCGCAGCGCGCCAGACATGCCGGTGGGGGGGGGGGGGGGGGGGGGGGGGGGGGGGAGAGGGGGGGGGGGGGGGGTGGGGTGTGTTGGGGGGGGGTGGGGGGGGTGGGGGGGGGGAGGGGGGGGGGGGGGGGGAACAGGGAGGAGAGAGAGA
>NZ_JBVJCO010000025.1:0-2947 GCF_055588525.1 Kitasatospora sp. NPDC041988 | reverse complement strand
GGAAACGAAGGACGGCGGTCTTCTCTGGGGGGGGGTTTTCCTGGTGTTCCACAGCACGCAAAACCTCCCGGGGGGGGACCACCCACGGGGGGGCCCCCCCCCACCGGCATTGTTCTTTTCCGGACGGTTTCAGGACGGTTCAGGACGGTTCAGGACGCCCGGCGGCGCTCAGCCGCCGCCCAGGGGACGCCCAGGGACCGCTCAGGGGCCCTTGAAGGCCCGCTCAGGGCCTCGGGACGGTTCTTGGACCAGGGGGGCCAGGAGGGGCCCCTCAGGGGCAGCGGACGACCTGACCGGCGTACGCCAGGCCGCCGCCGAAGCCGAACAGCAGCACCGGGTCCCCGGGCGACAGCTCGCCGCGCTCGACCAGCTTGGAGAAGGCGAGCGGGATGGAGGCGGCCGAGGTGTTGCCGGACTCCACCACGTCCCGGGCGACCACCGCGTCGGGGGCGCCCAGCTTGGCCGCGATCGAGTCGATGATCCTCAGGTTGGCCTGGTGCGGCACGAAGCCCTTGAGCTCGGACGGGTCGATCCCGGCCTTCTCGCAGGCCTGCCGGGCCAGCGGGGCGATCTGGGTGGTGGCCCAGCGGAACACCGACTGGCCCTGCTGGCTGATCACCGGATCCCAGCCGGTGATCACCACGGCGTCGCTCTTCTCCGGCTCCGAACCCCAGACCACCGGGCCGATGCCCGGCTCGGCGCCGTCCTCCTGGGCCTCCACCACCGCGGCGCCGGCACCGTCGCCGAAGATCACGCAGGTGGTCCGGTCGGTCCAGTCGAGGGTGTCCGACATCCGCTCGGCGCCGATCACCAGGGCGGTGCGGGCCGCACCGGCCCGGATCGCGTGGTCCGCGGTGGCCAGCGCGTACGAGAAGCCCGAGCAGACCGTGTTGATGTCGTAGGCGGCGGGCGCCGTCACACCCAGGCGCGCGGCGACGGCGGCGGCCGTGTTGGGGCTGCGCTCGACCGCGGTGCAGGTGGCGACCACGACGAGATCGATGTCGGCGGCCGTGCGGCCGCTCTTCGCCAGCGCCTTCTGGGCCGCCTCGGTGGCGAGGTCCACCAGGGTCTCGCCCTCGGCGATGTGGCGGGTCCGGATCCCCACCCGGCTGCGGATCCACTCGTCGTCGGTGTCGACCAGCACCGCCAGGTCGTCGTTGGTGAGGACCTTCGGGGGCTGGTAGTGGCCGAGTGCCACAATGCGCGAACCGCTCATACAGCCACTCAACCCGGTTACCCACTGGTCTGCGGGGCGCGACCGGCTACAGGATCCGCGCCCGGAAGCTGTAGGAGGCCCACAAGGGCCGTTGCGGCGCCTGGGCCCACCACCCTCGGGCGGGTGCGCCCTCAGGCGGCCAGAGAGGCCGCGTCGCCCATCACGATCACCGGGTGGGCGGCCGGATCGAGGGTGCGGATCAGCAGGGCCATCTTGTCCTCGGGGACGGAGACGCAGCCGTGCGTCGGGCCGTCGTGGTCGACGTGGATCCAGATCCCGCCGCCCTTTTTGGAGCCGTTGGGGCGGCGCGGGTCGAGCGGCGAGTTGCCGGGCACCCGGTTGTAGTTGATCGCGACCACGTAGTCGAAGGAGCCGGCCAGCTGATCGCCGAAGAAGCCCGTCCCGGAGACCACGAAGCTCGCGTCCTTGTCGTACGGGAGCTTGCTGCCCGGGTCGGCCTTGCGGCCGCCGGCGTCGGTGAGCGAGAAGACCCCGATCGGGCTGCGCAGGTCGCCCTCGTTGTGGTCGGTGGTCCAGCCGTTGTTGCCGTTGTGGCCCTGCCAGGTCTCGCCGGCCAGCCAGCGGCCCTCGGGGGTGCGGGTCCAGAGGGTGACGGTGTTCTTGTTGGCGTTCTTGTCCTGGCCGGAGGCGAGCACCACCTGGTTGGTCTCGGCGGGTATCCGGGCGGTGAAGGCGGCGCCGAGGCCCGGTATCGCGGCCACCGAACCGTCCGGCCGGGCCTCGCTGCGGCCGGCGGCGGGCGCCTCGGTGTGCCGGTCGTCGACGGCCTGGGCGGCGGGGGCACCGGCGGCCGGGGACGGCTGGTCCGGGGTGGAGACGCCCTCCGGGCCGGGGCCGTCGGCGGTGGTCACGCCGGGCTTGGCGGAGTCCTGGCCGACGGTGTACCAGCCGGCGGCGGCCGCGAGCAGCAGCGCGGTGCCGGCGGTCACGGCCTTGCCGGTGCGCTTCTTCTGCTTGGCCTTGCGGCGGTGGCCGCGGGCGGCCGCCCGGCCGCCGACCGGAGCCGGTTCCGCGGGCGCCGCGGCCGAGGCCAGGACCACCGGCTCGGAGGCGAGTCCGGGCACGGGCTCGGCGGCGTACGACGGCTCGGGCTCCGTCCAGTACGGCCGCTCGGGCTCCGCGGGGTACGACCGGAAAGGCTGGTCGTAGGCGTCATAGGCGTCGTAGCCGCCCTGGCTGCCGTAGCCCTCGTGGCCCTGGCCCTGGCCCTGGCCCTGGTAATCCTGCTGGGTCTGCTGGGCCTGCTGGGCCTGCTGGTCCTCGTACGGGTAGGGCGGCTGGTTCCCGCCGGTTTCGTACGGCTGCGCCGTGCCGTACTCCGGGTACGACGGCTGCTCGTAGACCCCGTAGGACTGCTGCGGCACCTCGTACCCCGGCTGGTACCCCGGTTCGTGCATCGGCTCGTACGGCGGGTACGTGGTGGCGCGATGGGAACCGGACATGCGCCCGATCCTGCCAAACCAACGGCCCGTTGGGAAACCCAGGGCCTGTGCGGGGCCGGTGAAGACTGGGCCGGCCGGGTGGAAATGCCCGCCTCCCGGGCCGGCTCGCGGCCCGGGAGGCGGGGAGAGTCACTGGTCGGCGCGGGGCCGCGCCGGTCGGTGCCCGGTCAGAGGCGCATGGCTTGGGGGGTGTCGCGGCGGGTCAGGTCCGGGCCGTCGTACTCGCGGATGACCTCGTAGCGGGTGTTGCGCTCCACCGGACGGAAGC
>NZ_JBVJCO010000024.1:97057-145276 GCF_055588525.1 Kitasatospora sp. NPDC041988 | reverse complement strand
CAACATGCACACGACACGCGAGTCAGCCTGAACGACTCTGTACCCACGAACGGGCGACACCAGATCATCCAGAAACGGACTTAACGTCCTCTGAGGCCTCCCAAGGCCGCAGCCGTCTCTCCCGAAAGACTGAGGTGATTCCCGCCACCTCGCGCCGGCGTGCGGGAATGAGCGAGCTGACGGCCAGCAGGCCAGCAGGCTGACGCCGATGCTGATAGCTCCTGCGGCGATGCCGGCGCGGGGCCCCGTGCCGAGCTGGGCGGCGAGGCGCCCGTTGACCTCGGACTGGGCAGCAAGGAGCCCTCCGGCGAGCATCATCAGCGGCACGGACAGCACGCGGACCGCCCTGCCTGGCGCTGGGCGCCGCGCGGCGACGACGGTGCGAGCAGCGGTGTTCACCGCGGCTGCTGCTCGGCGATCACGGCCCAGTCGTCCGTTGCGCGGCCGTCGGCGATCGCCTGGTCGAACACGCCTGTGAGCAGTTCACCAAACGGCAGGGAGACCGCTTGACCGGCTGCTGCCTCCAGGGCGAGGTGGAGGTCCTTGCGCCCGAGTGCTGCGGTGAACCCGGCCGGCTGGTATCTCCGCTGCGCGATCATCGATCCATATCCGGAGTAGACGGGTCCGGGAAAAAGCGTCGAAGCCAGCAGTTCGACGAACTGACCCGGGTCGGCGCCAGCCGCGTCGGCGACGCTGACCGCCTCCCCGAGCGACTGGATCGCGCAGGCAATCAGGTAATTGCCCAGGACCTTGGCAGTGTTGGCCTGCTCGGGCCGCTCGCCCAGGCGCCAGGTGCGCGATCCAATCGCGTCGAAGAACGGCTGAACCCGGTCGATGAGCCCGGGCTCTCCCGCGGCGAGGATGTTCAGTGCACCGGCCTCCGCGACGCTGACCCGGCCGAACACCGGGGCGGCGACATAGCCGATCCCGTGCTCAGCGTGCGCCTCTGCGGCCCGGCGGCACAGCCCGACGCTCACCGTAGCCACGTTGACGTGGACCGCTCCAGGTCGAGCCTGGCCCAGGACCCCGGAGTCCAGGAAGGTCTCCGTGAAGGCGGTGTCGTCGGACAGGACCGAGAACACCACCGGGCACCGGAGGGCCTCCGCAACGGATGCGACGTGGAGGGCGCCGGCCTGCGCGAGTTCTTCCACAGGCCCCTCTGATCGGTTCCACACCACAGTCTCATGGCCTGCCCGCACCAGATTGCGCGCGATCGCCCGCCCCATCCCGCCCAGACCAATGACCGCAACCTCGCCCATCGCACAACCTCCACAATACGAACCGTCTAAGACGGTTCACATTGTGGCGCGAGTCGACGCCTGTGTCGAACTGGCTAAGATGGTTCAGGTAGGTCCATGGTGATACCTGCGGAAGGGGGGTGACCGTGGAGGCCCGTCGACTGTTCCGACTGGACAACGAAGTGCTGGCGTTCCGCTTCACCGCCACGATGAGCGACCGGGCCGGCGCGGCGCCCCAGGAGCGGCTCTCCAACCCCGGCCGGCTTGAGCTCTGGTTGCATGCCGCGGGGCTCGGCGTGCCTGACGTCTCGCCCGCCGAGCTCCAGGATGCGCTAACCCTGAGAGAAGCGATCTACCGTGCGGGGCTGGCCGTCGCCGCCACCCAACGCCCCGATCCGGGTGACGCGGCGATCCTGAACGGGGCCGCGGCCGCAGGACAGCCAAGGCCCGGCCTTGAGAACGGGCTCGCAGTCTGGCACTTCGGCAAGGAAGCGCCGGTAGCGGACGCACTCGGAGTGCTTGCCGCCGACGCCATCCAAATACTCGGAGGCCCCGACCGCAGCCGGATCAAAGCCTGCGAAGGCCCCGGCTGCGCCGGCCTCTTCCTCGACACCAGTCGCGGCACAAACCGCCGCTGGTGCTCAATGAACACCTGCGGCAACAGGGTCAAGAAAGCCCGGCTCGCCGACAAATAGCGACTGCAGGGAACCGGCCCCCGTAGGTCTCCGATACCGGCTCGCGCTCATGTCAGAGGCGGGTCGCCAGCAGCGGACGCAGCCAGCACCCTGTCAACAACCTCATGACCCGCAACAACTAGGTCTTCCTGTGGGTGCAGGAACACTGGCAGCTCGCTCGCTGGACACCGACCCGGACACCGGCCTGGCCACCCCGTTACCCCCGCACGCTAGCACCGGTGCGCACTGCCTAGTGCCGCATCAGGCAACGTTCGCCCTCTCGACGGGCGTGACTCCGTCTCGTGTGGAGCAGTAAGTCATGCGCGATGATGCGCCGCGGCCCAGGATCGCTATGTGAACAGGCGGACGTCGCCGTCGCCTGATTCCCGCCCAGACGTGGCAGCCCCATGCCGCGTCCCCGCGATCTGGAAGGACCCAAATGCCGATCGTCCTCATCTCCCCCGAGTTCACACAGGAGCAGTACGAGGAGACCAACCGCAAGTTGACGGGGGGCAAGAATCGGATGGAATCTCCAGCCGACTGGCCCGTAGAAGGTTTGCTCGCACACATCGCGGGACAGGGCGAGAGCACCTTCCGCGTCGTCGACGTCTGGGAGTCCGAGGAGGCCCTCAACCGCTTCGCCGAGATCCTCATTCCGATCCTCCGTGAGGCCGGTGTCGAGGGCGACCCGGAGGTGTATCCGGCACTCACATATGTGTCCGCCTAGGTGATCAGCCGCCTCGGGGCAGTGCTGTGCCCGTCCCAGCGGCGCGGATGCCGCCGACGGGGAGCCTTTTCACGCGATCGAACAGCGTCAGGTCAGCCAGTGCCGCAACAGGAAAGAGCGCGGCGGCGGAGTACTGCCTGGTCATCTGGGAGCCGCAGTCCCGGGAGCCTGTCATGAACCACCGGGTGCTGCGCTGGCTCAGGCCACGTTCGCGCGGGTGACGACCGCGCGGAGGCGTTCGTCGGCAGCGTGCTTGTTCCGCCAGATGATGTAGCGGCGGATCATGCTGCCCTGAGCCTTGTGACTGGGGTGGTCGGTGCCGTCGAGGGCGAAGTAGCGCAGGGCGGTGAACTGGGCCTCGATCCGGTTGAGCCAGGAGCTGTTGGTCGGGGTGTAGGCGATCTCCACGTTGTTCGCCGCCGCCCACGCCCCGACCCGCTGACACTGCTTCGTCGTCAGGTGCGGCGAGTTGTCACAGACGATCGCGATGCGAACACCGGCCGGGTGCAGCGAGCGCAGGTAGCGGCAGAACTCCAGGAACTTGGAGCGGTTCTTGGTCTTCTTGACGTGCCCGTAGAGCTGGTCCTTGGCGAGGTCGTAGGCGGCGAACAGGTGCCGGACCCCGTGCGGGCGGGTGTAGGTCGCCCGCCCGCACGGGGTCTGGGCCCGCGATCGGGGTCCTTGTGCCGTCCGCCGCGCTCCGCCCACTGCTTCCCGGGGTGGGGCTGGAGGTTGAGCGGCCCGAACTCGTCCATGCAGTAGACGACTTCGGGCTCGCCCTCCTCGGGTATCACCTCGCCGTCGGCGATGGCGTAGAGGTGCTCGACCCTCGCCTTCTTCGTGGCGTAGTCGGGGTCGCGCGAGGTCTTCCAGGTCTTCCCGCGTTGAAACGAGACGCCCTCCTCTCGGAGCAGGACCCGAAGGCCCTCGTGGCTGATGTCGTCGACCACCCCCTCGGCGACCAGGAAGTCGGCCAGCTTGGCCAGGCTCCAGGTCGAGAACGGCAGCCGTGCTCGGCCGGCCTGGACTTGGCGATCTTCTTGATCTCCCGGCGCTCGGGCAGCGTGAACGTCCTCGGGCGGCCGCCCCCGTACTTCGGGTAGAGCGAGTCGAAGCCGTCCGCGTTGAAATTGTGGATCACATCCCGGACCCGGTCCGCGCTGGTGAACGTCACCTCCGCGATCTTCGCCACCGGCATGCCCTGGGTGGACAGCAACACCATCTGGGCCCGCCTCCAGGTCACCACCGACCCGGTGCCCCGGCGGACGATCCGCAGCAGCCGTCGACCCTCGTCGTCATCGATCTCCCGGACCTGCACGCGTTCAGCCACGTGATCATTCTGACCCTTCGGAGCCACCCTCCGCAGCAACCGGCCGGATCGTCACAAGAGGGCGAACGTTGCCTGATGCGGCACTAGTGCTGGATTCCTCAAAGGCGGTACACAAATCGCCGTCGGCATTGGCGGGTTGGTGGGGGCGGTCTGCCCCAGATCCAGGGCTTGGCACGTGCGTTGAGCTGGGTGGTTGCGAGGCGGGTGGCCTGATCAATCTCGTCGGGGCCGGCGAAGGACTGGCCGGCGAGGGCGGCCTTGCGGAAGATGCGCCACCAGCCTTCCTGGAGGTTGAGCCAGCAGGCGCCGACGGGGATGAAGACATGTCGTATCCGGGGATGGTCCTCGAGCCAGGTGCGGGTGGACAGGCTGTTGTGGGAGGACAGGTTGTCGGTGACGACAACGATCTCGCCGGTGGGGTTGGCGTCCTCGAGTACTTGTAGGAACTGTTGGTAGAAGACGCTGTTGCGGGAGGAGGCGGTCATGGTGACCTGTTGTCCGTGGCTGACGCGCAGGCCGCCGTAGACCCAGGTCTTCTCCGGTCCGCGGCCGTAGTCCAGCTCGTTCTTGATGCGGTGTCCGTCCGGCGACCAGCCCGGCGCCGGCGGGAAGGTGCGCGGGATCACCGGCCCCAGTTCGTCGACGCAGACGACCGTCGCGTCGGCGGGCGGGCAGGTGTACAGGCCGACGACCCGCGTCCTTTTCCCTCGAAGTCCGGGTCCTTGGAGCGGATCCAGGACCTGGTGCGACGCCACCGAACTCCCTCGGCCAGCAGGATCCTGCGGACCTGCGAGCGCCCGATCTCGATGCCGGCGGCTCGTGCCTGCTCGGCCAGTGCGTCCAGGGTCCACTCCGGCGGCCCCGCCGGGTCCTCCGCTTCCAGATCGCCACCCACCTGGACCGTGAGGCGGCCCGGCGGGGGCTGCTTGACCAGGGCGATGACCCGCGAGCGCTCGGCCTCGGTGATCCGACACTTGCGGCCCTGCCCGCCCAGATCCTCCAGGCCCTCCGTGCCGTCCCGGTTGAAGCGGTGCAGCCAGCACCGCACGGTCTTCTGACTACACGCCAGCTCGGATGCGATCGCGGGCACCCTCGACCCCGCCCAGCTCAGCTCGACCATCCGAGCCCGCTGTACCAGATCCGCCGGTGCCTTCCGCGCCCTCGCCAATCGGCGAACCATAGCTTCCTCGCCCGAATCACGGCTCTGCCGCGCCCGCAGCACCACCCCGAACCACCCACCCCTGACCGACCGAACCGTCCCTCCACCAGCACATATACCCATCCAAAGAGGAATCCAGCACTAGTAGTGCTTTGTTAGGTGGCGCGGAGTGACAGGCCGCAGTCTCGAAGCTCACGCCCGCCGCAGTGTCCGTTCCGGACGGCAGCGATGAAAATTGGGGAGGCAGGCATCCGGCCGCCTGGGTACGGTCGCCGGATGGAAACCGGTGCTGCGGGTGGTGGGATGGAGTCGGTGGCGTTCGAGGCCTGGCGGGAGGACGAGCGGTGCCCTGGGCGCCAGCGGGTCGGCGCTACGTCACGCTGAATGAACTCCTGGTGCGGTTGGGGAGTTTCGGGCTGGGGCTGACCTGGCGGGTGCGGTTCTACGAGGACGAGGACTGGCTTGCCGAGATCACGAAGCTCTCCGAGGCCGGGGTGGGGATGCTGGAGCTGCTGGCCCTGCTGCCTTCGGATCTGCAGGCGATCAATGCGGACTTTGCGGGCTACGTGGGGACAGAACGGGTGCTGATACTACGAGAGTTCGACAGTTCATCGTGGCAGCTGCTGACCTCTGACCCCTGGGTGCCCGGTGAGATCCGTCGGCACTTTCCGGACACGGCTCCCCTCGCCATGGAGTTCTGGGAGGAGAACCCCTGGTGGGAGGAGCCGCTGCCCGAGGGCTGGGGTGAGCAGGTCGGGCGCCGGGTCGTCGGCTGGGCCCGGGGCACGGCTGCGTCGTTGCCGTCCGAGTCCACCTGAATGCCGGGAACGAGCGGAGGGCCCGCCTGTCCCGTGCGCGTGTTCCGCGCGTAGTGCTTGTCACGTGGTGCGCGGGGGCTGGCCGGGAGTGGTTCTCGGCGGTTCTCTGCGAGCATGACTCCGGATGAACTGGGCGTGTTACGCGATGAGTTGGAGGCGTTCGCGGGAGAGATCTTCGCCCCGCTGCAGCGCGCGGACCAGCAGGACAAGGGCGTTAGCTACCTGCGTGGTCTGCTGTTGGACGGCCGGCGCAAGTCGATGCAGCCGATGGCCGAGCGGCTTGGCATCGACCATCAGCGCCTGCAGCAGTTCATCTCCTCCTCGACCTGGCCCGTCGAGGAGGTCAGAGCGCGCCTGGCGGACCGGGCGGTGCGGGCGCTGGCACCGGACGCGTGGGTCGTGGACGACACCGGCTTCCCGAAGGACGGCACCGGCTCGCCCGGTGTCGCCCGCCAGTACTCCGGAACTCTCGGAAAGGTGGGGAACTGCCAGGTCGGGGTCAGCGTCCACGCGGTCACTGACGCCGCATCATGTCCGTTGAACTGGCGCCTGTTCCTGCCCGCTTCCTGGGATCCGGAGCATTCCGACGATCCCACCGAGGCCGCGTGCACTGCGCGTCGCAGGGCCCGGTGCCGCATCCCTGAGGGCGAGGGCCACCGGCCGAAGTGGCGGCTGGCCGTGGAGATGATCGACGAGCTCGCCACCTGGGATCTGACCCCGCCGACCGTGGTCGCGGACGCCGGCTACGGGGACAACGCGCACTTCCGTGCCGCCCTGGACGAACGACAACTGCCCTGGGTCGTTCAGGTCAAGGGCCTGGCGACCGCGCACCCACTGGAGGTGGTCACCCACCAGCCGCCCTACGGCGGACTCGGCCCCAGGCCCAAGCCCCGCTACCGCCAACACGCCCCGTCTCGCTGGCCGAGCACGTGAGGGCCGCAGGTCGGGAGGCGGCCCGGACGGTGACGTGGCGACGCGGCTCACGCGATCAGCTGACCTCTGCCTTCGTTGCCCTGCGCGTGCGCCTGGCCGGCCGCCGCCCGCGGCTGGAGCGGAGCCGTCGGAGAAAGCCGGGAGCGAGCGTCGAAGATCGCTGGGTATAGTGCAGGCGCTTTGCCCAGATGACCCCGTCGCCGAGGAGGCCGTCCCATGGAACCCGTCACGCTGATCACCGGTGGCTCGACCGGAATCGGCGCCGCCACCGCCCGCGCCCTGCTCAAGCAGGGCCACCGCGTGGCCGTCACCGGACGCGACGCGGGCAAGCTGGCCGCCTTCGCCACCACCGCGGGGGCGGGCGAGCGGCTGCTGACGATCACCGGCGACGCCAGCGAAGCGGATGACGTCGCCGCCGCCGTCCGCCACGTGCTGGACACCTGGGGCCAGCTGGACAACGTCATAGCCAACGCTGGTTTCTCCCTGCCCGGCAACCTGGAGACCCACGCCCCTGAGGACATGCGCGCCATGATCCTCACCAACGTCCTGGGCCCCGCCCTGCTGATCCAGGAGACCCTGCCCCACCTGAAGACCTCCAAGGGCCGAATCGTGATCATCGGCTCGGTCGCGGGCGTCCGCCACACCCCCGGCAACCTCTACTCCGTCACCAAGTGGGCCGCCCACGCCCTCGCCGAGAACACCCGCCTCCTGGTCGGCCAGGACGGAGTCGGCGTCACCGTTGTCGCCCCGGGCATCGTGGACACCCCCTTCTGGCATGCCCGCGGCGGCACCCCCGAGGCAGCCGCCACGATGACCGCCGAGCAGATCGCGGACACCATTGTGTTCGCCATCAACCAGCCCGCGGGCGTCGACATCAACCACATCACGGTGCGGCCAACGGGGCAGGTTGGCTGAGGTAGAGCTCCCAAGGGTCGTACGGGGAGGCCCCTTTGGCTCCGCCAAGCATGGTGTGGCGCGGGCCGGGGGCGACTTCGGATCTGGGCCGCCACCCCGCGGCGTTCCTAAGCACCGTTACCGCCGTTGCCTTGATCATCTGGCTTTGGGCTTGAGGTCATCTCACAACGCAAGGGGACGGTAGGCCAGAGCCTGATCGACCACCTCACCGAGTGGCAGTCCGAGCACAACCGCGAGCACAAGCAAGTCCGAGCCCGCGTGGAGCACGTCTTCGCCCGGATGAAGACCTGGAAGGTCCTGCGCGACTGCCGCCTCAAGGGCGACGGCGTTCACCACGCCATGCTCGGCATTGCCCGCCTGTACAACCTGCTCCAGGCTGCATAAGCCAACGTACTGGCGGTCGACCGACCGCTCCTCGAACCGCTCAAAGATCAATTACGGGACAGCCCTTAGGGCTTGCAGAGGAACAACGTGTTGCTTTCTGCTCTGCG
Source organism: Kitasatospora sp. NPDC041988 (assembly GCF_055588525.1). Lineage (NCBI taxonomy): Bacteria > Bacillati > Actinomycetota > Actinomycetes > Kitasatosporales > Streptomycetaceae > Kitasatospora > Kitasatospora sp. NPDC041988. The sequence continues at coordinate 136,991 of NZ_JBVJCO010000024.1, read as the reverse complement.
GCTCGTTGGTCTGGTATGGGTGTATCGGAGGGGGCGAGGTCTCAACTCGCGGCCAAGTTAGGGGTGTTGCTGCCGCATCTGGACGAGAGGCAGCGGCGTCTGGCGATGGGAGCGGAGGCCCGGGCGCTGGGGCACGGTGGGATTCGGGCCGTCGCCCGGGCGGCGGGCGTCAGCGAGGTGACCGTGTCGAGAGGTGTGGCCGAGTTGGAGTCGGGCCATGATCCGCTGGGCCGGGTGCGCCGCGCCGGCGGGGGCCGCAGGCGGCTGGCCGACCTGAACCCTGCCCTGCGGCCGGCGCTGTTGGCCCTGGTGGAGCCGGATGTGCGTGGTGATCCGATGTCGCCGTTGCGGTGGACGACGAAGTCCACCCGCCGCCTGGCCGCCGAACTCACCCGGCAGGGCCACCGGGTCTCGGCCGATACGGTCGCCGACCTGCTCCGCGAGGAAGGCTTCAGCCTACAGGCGAACGCCAAGACGCTGGAAGGAAAGCAGCATCCCGACCGGGACGCGCAGTTCCGCTACCTCGGCGAGCAGGTCCGCGAGCACCGGGACGCGGGTCAGCCGGTGATCAGTGTGGACACCAAGAAGAAGGAACTCGTCGGCGAGTTCAAGAACAGCGGCCGCGAGTGGCAGCCCGCCGGTGAGCCGGTGCGGGTGAGCATCCACGACTTCGCCGATCCGGAGCTGGGCAAGGCCGTGCCGTACGGGATCTACGACCTCGCGGCGAACGCCGGCTGGGTGAACGTCGGCTGCGATCACGACACCGCCGCCTTCGCCGTGACCTCGATCCGCCGATGGTGGCACGGCCTGGGCAGGACCACCTACCCGCGGGCGACGAGGCTGCTGATCACCGCGGATGCCGGGGGCTCCAACGGCTACCGGACCCGGGCGTGGAAGATCGAGCTGGCCGCGCTTGCTGCCGAGACCGGGCTGACGATCACCGTCTGCCACCTGCCGCCGAGCACCTCCAAGTGGAACAAGATCGAGCACCGGCTGTTCTCCCACATCACCATGAACTGGCGCGGCCGCCCGTTGACCAGCCACGAAGTCATCGTGCAGACCATCGCCGCGACCACCAACCGCAGCGGACTGCGCGTCCACGCCGCACTCGACACAGGCCTCTACCCGACCGGCGTCCGGATCGGCGACGCTGACATGGCCGCCCTGCCGCTGACCCGGCACACATTCCACGGTGACTGGAACTACGTCCTGCACCCCGCCCTGGCCGATACATCCCCGACCGACGAGCACGCACCATCCGATACCCGCGCGTCGGCGGACTCCTGGGATCAGGACACTCTGTCCGATCCCGCCCTGACCGGCATGTCCCAGCAGCAACTACGCGCGGTTACAGCGGATTTGGCCGCCATGCACGAAACGCAACCCGGCGCCGGCATGGGCCGTCCACCTCGGCTTCCCTTCGACGAACAGGTCCTGGCCACCGTGCTCCACCTGTGGCTCGGCCTGCCCGCAGAACCCCTCGCCGTACTGCTCGACAGCAGCAGAAGCGCGGTGCACCGCACCTTCCACAAGATCAGGCAGCTGCTTGACCAGCTCGGGACCACCATCCCGCCTGCAGCGTCCCCGCCTTCAGCCTTGGCCGCCCTCCATGCTCGCGTCCTCGCACAGAGCAACCAGCCCAACTCGAAGATCAAACCCGCGTGTTAATCATCTGCAAGCCCTTAGCCTGCGTCCCCGACACGGCCCACGCCGACCGGTGGTCAAGGTCCGGTGACCCATCTCGGTGAGTTTGGCCCGTTCTCGGCGAACTTCGACCGCGGGTGCGGCGGCCGCAGCAACGTCCACCCCGTACTGCGGGGGCGCGGCCCAGGGCGGCGTCCCAGCCTCACGCCCCCACCCGGCCAGACGTCCCCACCAACAACGCCGCTGAACCCGCTTCTGCTGATCCAAGGCTCAGCCGGCGGGTGAGCGGCAGGCGGCGGGTCCAGGCAGATCGGCGCCGCGCGTACCCGGGCCGGGCGGTGTCGTGTGCCCTCAGCCGAAGTTCTGGATCACCACGCTGCATGCCAGGCCACACATCACGCTCACGGCGGATGCGACGAAGCGCCATGGAGCCCAGCGCATCCGGGGCGGCAGGACCCAGGCAGCGGCGATGAGCACCAACTGTGCGCCCATCAGGCCGTAGGCAGCGTCGTACTGCAGGCCCCAGTCCCGCCCACAGGCACCCCGTGGCATGCACTGGTCGACCGCGACCGCGCGCACCAGTACGACGTACCAGTAGAGGATCTGGCAGAGCGGCAGCAGAACCGTCCCGACGAGCGGAAACTTCCACGCGTCGCGGTCGTGCGGTGACGATGCGGATCCGGCCGGGATGTTGTCCATGGACCGATTCCACCGCACCAAACGGGACCACACATGAGCGCGACTACTCAGTCGGGACGGATTAGGTGCCCAGTCTTCTCTGGCCACCCAGCGCGGCGGCGGCCATGGCTCCGGCCTGGGGCGTGGCTGGAGGCGGGCCCTGCGGCCTGCCCCTTTTCCAAGCGGGCGGTGATCAGTCTTCCGAGGCCCCGGAAGAACCCAGCCGGCCCGCCTCACCCGGGTTCCGTCACCACCCGGCAATCACACAACCCCGGAAAGACCACCCACCAACCGAACACCCACAACCAAGGCCACACACAGCGGGGCGGCTTGTGGTGACCCTCGGGTTCCGTCACGGTGGGACGGTGACGGATCATCACGGGCAGACGGCCGCCGTGCGCCGGCCCCGCCTTCGCCCAGATCAACCCGGGTCGGCCCGCCTCCACCAATAGGCCGCAGGCGCCCGGGGCCGGGCAGGGCGCTGTGGTCTTCTTCATCGTCTTGGTGCCACCCTGGCCAAGGCTGGCTGTGGACAGCCGAACGGGCTGCGCGCCGAGCCGGAGGTCACCGGCTGGGCCGCGCAACGGAGGGCGGTGGGCCGCGGAGCCCGAGCGATCCGCCAGAACCGGCTCCGGCGCACACTGGGACCGGCAGGCGAGGCATGCTCTGCGCTCTGTGACCTCCCCACCTACATCGTCGGCCCGGCCGTGAGATCAGGTGCCCGGGGTGCGGGCGCGGAGCTGGTGGCGGAGGTCGTCGAGGCGGCCCGCGCCGCGGCTGCTGCGGTTCTTGATGCCGCGGCGGATCTCGTCGAGGACCGGCGTGCCGCGTTCGTCGCCGCGCAGGGCCAGGGCGATGGCGGCTTCGAGACGGGCGTCGAAATGGGGGTCGGTGAGGTGGGCGGCCAGCACGGCGCGCAGGGCGGGGGTGTCGAGCAGGACGCGGGTGCCGAGGGGGGAGTAGGTGAGGCTGTAGAGCGCGCTGGTCCGGGTGGCGGGGGCGGGGTCGTCGGCCAGGCGTAGGAGGGCGGCGAGGGCGTCAGGGTGGCCGGCCAGGAGGCTGGGGAACGCCAGGGCGACGCACTGGCGGACGCCCGGGTCGGGGTGGTCGGCGTGGGCCAGGACGGCCGGAAGCTCCTCGCGGGAGCAGTAGCGGGTAAAGGCCGCGATGACGGTGCGCAGGGCGTACGGGTCCTGCTCGGTATCCAGGCGGGGCCGGAGGAACTCGGCGGCCTCCCGTTCGAACGGCGGCGCGTCGTTGCCGTTGTCGGGATTGACGCCGAAGCCGAGGAAGTTGATCGCGTCGAGCGCGAAGCGCCGACGGTCGAGCGAGCCGGCCTCCCCGGCGCCCTCGGCCACCGCGCGGGCCCAGTCGAACCTCTCCTGGCTCTCCGGCTCGGCGATCCGGGACAGCGACGCGAACCAGTCGTCGTGCTCGGGGTCGGCATGGACCAGGGCGCGGGCCATCAGCTCGTCCGGCGTGGCGTGGACGCCGAGCGTCGCCTCCAGATGGGTGATGACCGCCCGGTGGGCCGGGGGCGGCACGGTCCCGGCGCCGACCCCGGACTCCAGGGCCGCACGTGCCACCCGCAGCGCGCGGCGGTGCGGACTGGCGGCGCGCAGCGGGTCGCGGTCCGGGGACAACAGCGCGTTCAGGACCCAATAGGCGCCGTTCTCGGCGGCCCAGGTGACCGGGTCGACACCGCCGGCCCAGGGGCGGGTCGGGTCGACGTCCCACACGACCAGGCGGTCGACGACTTCGTCGCGCCCGGCGTACGCGGCGGCGGCCAGCAGGGTGATGCCGTCGTCGCCGGTGAGTTCGTCGTTCGCCACGTCCTCCAGGAACTCGAAGACCGTGGTGTCGTCGCCGCGCTCGATGGCGGCCAGCAGGGGAGGCAGATCCACCGGCCGATTATGCCCGCCGCCCGAACGCCGGGGCGAACGGTTTCCGCCCGGGTGTGGCTCTCCAACACGACGAGCCGCCGGGCGAGGGCTCGGCGGCGAGCAGCTCGACCAGCTCGCCGCGCTCGGTCTCGACTGGCGCTGACCTCCCTGATGGCCTGGTCGTCGCGTCTCGGACGCGGCGGTGGCGACCTTGTATGGGGCGCTCGGCCTACCACCCGACCGGACGGTCGACAGTCCTGTCGGAGGCGACCAGACGCCCGGCCCAAGCGCCCGCCCGGCGGGGCGCAGGCCCCGACCCGGCCAACAGCCCGTACGCGACGTCCCCTGGACAGAGCCAGGCCAACCAGGGTGATCCTCGGACGGGCAGGGGGGATGATCGTGGAGCTCTGAGGCGGTTCCTCGGAGGGTTGTCCCCGCCTGCGGTCGGCGGTTTGATGCCCGTGTCAACTCCCGCCAGTGGGGCGGGTGATGAACGGGGGAGGTAGTACATGCCGGATGTTACTGGCGGGCTCGCGAAGATGGCTGTCACGAGCGTCGTTGTGGCGAGCGCCGCGTTCGGCCTCGCGACGCCGTCGCACGCCGCCGAGTCTGAGGCGCCGGTGTCCGCCGCCTACGGAGACCACGAACCCGCCGACACCGCCACGCCTGTGCACCCGGTGGCGAACAGGCAGAACCAAGGACACTAGCGAGAAGCAACGAAGGCTCCCCCCGGCCGTGCCGGGGCCGGGGCCGGGGCCGGGGCCGGGGCCGGGGGGAGCCTCTCGCGAAGTCCGGATAGTGCCAATCAAGCCCGTGTGCAGCGAGTTGGTCGAACACCGACGGTATGTCGCCGAACGTGAGAGGCGGCGAGGATTTCGTCAGCCGCAGGGTGCCAGGGGGTCGGGCCGGAGAAGTACAACCCTCCGTTGGAGTGTTGCTCGTAGACCCACGGACGCATCCGACGCCCGTGGCGGTCGGGGGCCCCGGTGTGACCGGCGCTGCGCCGCCGTCGGCAATCGACTGGTCGGCCGACGGCGAGGACCAGGCCCGGGCGTGTGCCCGGCCGCGGTGCCACCCGGTGCCGAAGGCCCCACCGGCCGCTTCAGCCCCGAATGTCGGCGTCTGTGGTCCGGGTCTGGGATTCGGGGAAGAGGCTGATCGGTTTGGTGGGTGGGCTGTAGGCGGCGAGGACTGCGGCGGTCACTTGGTCACCGCAGTCAGCCAGGCGCCGGCGGAGGGCCTTGGCCCGCCGCAGGTATCCGGCGTGTTCGAGGTCGAGCATCACCAGGAACATCGCGTCCGGGTCTCCGCTGTCGGCCGCTTTGTGAAGCAGTTCGCGGCGCTCGTCCGCGTCACCTTCGCCGGCGATCGCGGCGAAGGCGACAGCAGCGAGCGGCTCGCCCGCTCGCGCGGCGGCGCTGAGCACGTTCTTGGCCTCTTGGATCTGCCCCAGTTCCTTGAGCGCGAGACCGAGGTGGAGGGCTGCGCCGGTGGCGCCCATGTTCGCGGCGTGGCGCAGGTGTGGTGCGGCGTCGTGCCAGCGCTGCTCGGCCGCCAGGTGGCGTCCCAGGTAGGAGTGGGCGATGGGAAGGCCGGATGCAAGGGCTTGTCTGTAGGCGTGCTCGGCCTGGATCGGCTGGTCACTGTCGGCATGGAGGTTGCCGAGGTTGATCCAGGCGCGGACGTCTCCGTGCTCGATCAGCTGCTGGTAGGTCTGCACGGCTTCCTCGGTGCGGCGAAGGCGTTTGAGGAGGTTGGCGAGGTCCAGCTGCGCGTCGTGGTCACCGAGGTCGGTGGCCTCTCGAAGTGCCGCTTCGGCGGCGCGGGTTTTCCCGGTGTCGGCGAGGAGTCGGCCCAGGTTCGCCAGGGCGTCCCTGTCCCCTGCGGAGATGGCCTGTTTGTAGGCACGGATGGCCTGCTGGGTCTTTCCACGCTCGGCAAGCAGCACACCCAGGTTGAACCAGGCGTTGCGGGCACCGGCCCGGGCGGCGCGCCGGTAGACGCGTTCGGCTTCATCGAGGTGGCCACGCTCGGCCAGGAGTTGCGCCAGGTCGGCGAGGCTGTCTGTGTCTCCGAGCGCATGGGCTTCACGGCACGCCGTCTCGGCTTCGTCCAGGCGATGGAGCTCGCTCAGAGCCACGGCGGTGATCCGCCGCGCGAAGGCATCCGCGGGATCAGCCTGTTCGTGCAGGAACTGGAGGGCTTCCTCGCAGCGGTCATCTTGGATCAGGGTTGCGGCCTCGTGCCACAGCACTGCGGCGAGGCCGGCCTCGCGCAGACTCCGCCACAATCCGGTCGCGATCGACGGCTGTTCGCGCTGCGCGTTGGAGGCCACGGCCCAGGCTGTTTTCACGTCCGGCGCGCTGCCGAGCGCTTCGAACCACACGAATGGGTGGACGGATTCCGATGGCTGTGCCGGGACGTCACCAAGAAGGCCGGCGAAGGGGCGTCGTGCCCCGCCCGCGGTAGGCTGAAGCAGGCTCGTCATTCCGATCCGGGTGCCGTCTGCCCAGGCGAAAGCCTCCCCCAGGGGTTCGGGGCGCAGCAGGTCGCCGCCGGCGTCGGCGAGGTAGTAGCGGTGTGCCCGGGTGAGCAGGGCGGCCGGCAACGGGCCGCTCAGGCCTGCGCGGGTCAGGTCGACGGCGCCGCGGACCAGGGCGGCTCCCCGGGGGTTTCCGCCAATGCGCCATGCCGCTTGCCACGTTGCCCATAAGGCGGGACCTGCGGTGAGGAACTCGCTGACTCCTCGGCGGGTGCACTGGTCGGAGGCGAACCGGACGCGCGGATCCGGGGCGGTCCGGGCGCGCTGCATCTCGGCCGGGCTCCAGGCCCGGTTGAGGAAGACGGTCGAGGCCTGGTCCACGACCGAGGCGGAGAGCGCAGCAACGGAGTTCCCGCCCGCTCCGGGGTGGGGGGCGGGCGGTGGTGGGAGGTGCCGGAGGTGGACGGTGGCGAGGATCGGGATGCGGCAGCGCCGCAGTTCGGCGATGTCGAAGCCCTCCAGCCGGTCGTGGTGTTCGAGGCCGTCCAACCACAGCAGGCAAGGTTTGGGGCAGTGCATCACGGCCGTTATCGCCATCTGCAGGCCGTCGTTGGGAACCTGGCACACGAGGTGGTCGGGCAGGGCCTGGCGGGCGGCCTCGAGGGCGAGGCGGGACTTCCCGCACGCGGTGTCGCCGGCGACCAGCACCATGCCGCCCTGCACCCCTGCCCGTGCCAGCAGATCGGCGAGGTGCTGATCGAGGTCGCGTGGCACGTAGGCGGGCAGGGTGTCGCCGCCGTGCGTCCAGCTGGGGTGCACGCCTGCGGCCAGGGCGTCGAGTTCCGCCACGGTGGGCCACGACCGCCAGGCCGCCGCCACGGGGCGGTGTCCCCCGGCGGTACCGACTCCCAGGTGCTGGCTGTTCCCCGCCGGCAGGTGGTTCCGCTTCCAGCGCTCGAGTTCCTCCACCGGGTAGGCGTCGGCTCCTGCCCCGTCGATGACCTTGTGGTGTGGCGTGCAGAGCAGGAGCAGGTTCTCGGGGCCGTTCAGCTGCTCACGGGTCCAGGAAGGATCGTGGCGCTTGCCTCCCGGTCGCTCCGCGCGGATGTGCGCGATCTCCGCGTCAAGGACCGACTTCCCGTCCACCCACATGGTCAAGGGACGGCCACAGCCCGGCCAGTGGCACCCTGCCCCGGTCACCTCCAGAAGAACACCTCCGGTGAACCTCTGGCTCCACCTCGCCACCCGGCAACCCCCCACTCCCCCGCACGGACCGCGCCACCGACGCTACTTGGCCGCACACGGCCACGGGCCTGACCCGGCCCGTTCGACCGATCGGCCTTCGCCTGTGCCCGTGGCCGACCGACATCACACCAGGCAGTGAGCACCCGCTGACCGGTTCTGAACGCCGGCTGGCTGCGCAGTATCGCCGTTCCCGGGCCAGCAGCAGATCCTCTCCGCCGACCATGCTTCAGGCCGGCCGATTTGCCGTTCGTGACGGCTCGGCGAGGCGCACGCTCCCGCCAGGGGCCGCGCACCGAAGAATGCTCGCTGACCAGTGTGATGCGTCCGAAGTTCTGAGGTTTTAGTTAGCTCTGTTTTCTGGTTCGGGGGTAATCCTTGCGAGGTAGTCGGCGAGGGAGTTCAGGATCTCGTCGGCGGTCTTGGTCCAGGCGAAGGGCCGGGGGTTCGCGTTCCACGTCTCGATCCAGTCGCGGATGTCGTTCTCGAGGGCCTGGACGGAGGTGTGGATGCCTCGGCGGATGAGCTTGTCGGTCAGGAGTCCGAACCAGCGCTCGACCTGGTTGATCCAGGAGGGGCCGGTCGGGGTGAAGTGGGCGTGGAACGGCCCAGCGGTGAACTGCCCCGGCTGCAGGCCGGATGACATAGTGGCGTCATGAGCCGCCGCCGAACCCGTCCAGCTAGGGAGCACGCCCAGAACCGCCCGGACCCGAGTCACGGCTGTGCTGATCCGGTGAGCTGCAATCGCCCATTCTGCGTCCCGTCGTCGTCGGCCAGCATCCGCCTCACCGCGGCTGAGAGCGCACGGGTGGTCGTGCATGAGCTGCCCGGCGAGCCGATTTCCGCATCGGCGCTATTCGACCGGCTCAACGCCCAGATCAGCCGCGAGCACCTGGTGGATATCGCGGGCACTGACCCGTTCGGGGCGCATCAGCACTTTCCCCTCCTCGTGCGCATTCGGGTATCCGGGCGAGTACCGCAGCAGCTGGATTTCGACCCCGGCGAGGCACTGCGGCTGTCGCGGCACGCCAGCGGTCCAGACGTCCACCATCTCGCCCGGGCCTGGTGCTGCACGCTGCTGGTGATCACGACCAGCGACCACACCGACGATCTGAACGACATAGCCCCACAGTTGGTCGAAAGCTGCCTTGCGCTTGGTGGGGACATACCGCAGTTGGCCGAGCGGCTGCTGGCTTGGCGGGCGGTCACCGAGGAACCGAACACCGTCGGTCGACCAGGCCAGGATCACGGCTGCGCCGACCCGGTGGCCCTGCTGGCGCTGATACTGCTACGCGCGGCCAGCGATTCCGCCGACCCCCGCCTCGGCGACCTGGTCCGGACACTGGCCGACATGTTCACGGTGCCGGAGCGGCTGCCCTCCGGGCACCCGCTGCGGCCGATGAAGCCGGTCTTCTACCGACGCTGGCGGCACCTCATCGACACCAACCTCGCCCCGCTAGCCACGACCGGGTCCGACCTGGATCGGTTGATCACAGCCCTGCGCTGAGCCGACCGCAAACACTGGGTGCCGCATCAGGAAGCCTTTGCCCCGCGGTGACATAACACGCCGTTCAGGCGCTGGTCCGGACGGCGCCGGGCCACCAGGCTGTCCGGGTGGCAGAACGAGTACGTGTCCGCGAGATCGACGACGAGGGGCAGCGCCTGTTGCGGATCATCCGCAGGGGCACGGGGTCGGTGGCGACCTGGCGGCGGGCCCAGATGGTGCTGCTGTCCGTGCAGGGGATGCCCGTGGCGAAGATCGCCGAGGTGATGTTCACCAGTGCGGACCATGTCCGGGACGTGATCCACAACTTCAACGCGGACGGCTTCGAGGCTCTCTACCCGAAGTACAGGGGCGGCCGGCCGAGAACCTTCACCCTCCCCGAACGCCGGGAGATCAAGAAGATCGCCAAGTCGAAGCCGGCCGAGCACGGCCTGCCGTTCTCGACCTGGAGCCTGGCCAAGCTGGCCGACTTCCTGGTCGCCGAGGGGGTGGTTGACGACATCAGCCACGAGGGCCTGCGGGTTCTGTCTGCTCCGCGAGGAGGGCGTCTCCTTTCAACGCATAAAGACCTGGAAGACCTCCCGCGACCCCGACTACCGCTGTTCTGCTGCTGACCGCGGTATCCGATCGGTGCCGGTGGTCTGCGCGGCTGCTGTCGGCGGTGGCGCCGGAGGGACACACTGGCTTGCGGCCCCGGACGCCGCACCAGGAGTCCGGGCCTGGCCGGGCAATGCTCCGGCCAGGCCCTGGACGCACATGCGCGAGTGGCGGTCGCGGAGGTGGTGGCCGCCTGGCGTCGCGTCAGACCTGGAAGCTCGGTCCCAGGACGGTATCGGCGCCGGGAGCGGACGGGTGCTGGAACAGCTCCTTGGCACGGACCTCGACGGAGTACATCAGCGAGACTGCCTCCTTAAGGTGCTCGGGGTGCCCGTTGAAGACCCGGTCCAGGGCCCCGAGGAGATCACCGTACGTCCGGTCGCACAGCTCGGATGCGAGCCGGCCGGGAGAGTCCTGCGGAATCGCGGACGTATCGGGGTCGTCCATCACCGGGTACACGCCGTCCGGGTCGAAGGGGATCTCCTCGCCCTCGAACACCCATGCACCGTCCTTCTGGATCAGGCGTCTGCCTCTGACGACCTGCTGGAACCGGTAGTAGTGGGAGGGCTGACCCTGATACTCGGGGTTGCCGATGGTGCCTTCGCCCTGATGGATGATCTCGTAGATCGCGGAGTGGGCGGTGGCAACGTCGTACACCCTGTGGAGGTTCCCCGGCGCCTCGCCGGGCCAGTTCAGCACCTGGGGCCTGTCCTTCCCTGTGAAGATGCCGTCCCCCATCTCGCTGATCTTTCTGGCCACCTGTGTGTAGAGCCACCCGATGGTGAACTCCTCGAACTCCGCCTCCTGGAAGAAGGTCCTCAGCGGGGAGAACAGATGGGTGTCCAGATCCTGCGCCGAAATGGCCTGGCCCATCTTGACAGTGTTGTTCTGGGGCAACTCGTAGTGGTAGGACGTGACCTCACCCAGCTCGTTGAGCTCGATCCGCTCGGGGACGACTGGCTCTGGATAGGGCGTCCTCGCCTTGGTGAGAGGTCGCTCGGGCCTCTCGATCCCCATGAACACGTCGCGGATCTGCTGGATCGAACACCGGCGCAGCGAGACGACGAGGTCGGGCAGTACCCCGGCGGGCAAGTGGTTCGGGTACGTCGGCACGAATCCCGGCCGACCGATCCGGGGCTTCCCGTCCAACGCGGTCAGGATGTTGGCCACCAGGGTCATGTGCAGCATCTCCTGCATCACCACGCCCCGGATGATCTCGGCCACCTCGCGGTTACTGCCGGGCTTGAGGGAGAACAGCGCGTACAGGTACGGCGGAATGGTGGAGTGCTCAAGCTCCAGGGCGAGCTGGAGTGCGTGGCGCAGGTCATCGACGTTCCGGAGCGCCAGAAAGGGGGGCCGCTCCTGGCGCAGCCACCTCACGATCGCATCCCGCTTGCCCGGCGACAGGTCGCGGGTGACCGGCATGTGGCTCGGTGAATCCATGGGCTCGGTGAGGACGTGCTGCAGGCGGTGCTTGTACTTGACGACGTCGTGGTAGTTCGCCAGGTCGAGTACATCCCGCATCACCGGGTACAGGTTGGCGTACTGCTGGAGGATCGGCTTGACGTCGGGGATCCAGGCGATGTCGGCCGGCTCCTTGTACTCGTCCCAGACCAGTACGTTGAGCTGGTCTTCCGTGTGCATCACGGTCCCGCTGCCGCTCGAGTACTCCGGGCCGTAATCGACGCTGTAGACCTGTCCGTCGATGTAACCGCGCGGGTTGCCCGGGTCGGTCGCCGCCAGTCGGACCGTGGCCTGCCCTCGCTGATCGGTGGTTACGGGCTGGATCGGCTGGAGCCCGCCTGGCTCGCCCATCGGGATCGGCGGTGCGACCAGCGAATTGTCGTCGGAATGCCGCTTGGCGTTTTCCATGGCGGCATTGCCAAAAACGATCTTGACATTGGCGGCCGGCTCACCGAACCGGGTGGCGTGGACGGTGGTGGTCGAGCCCTCCCCCGCCTGCACCGGCGGGTAGACATGGAAGACGACGTCGTCGGCGCGGGCGAAACTGGCGTCGCTGTTCTCCTCCAGCAGCACGGTGCCGTCGAGAGTCCGCAGAGCGAGCCGACGGTCCGAGAACGCCGCCTTGTCCTGCCCGAGTTGGATGGTGGCGATGCCCGCGCGCTCGGTGAGGAACCTGCCGTCGAGGGGGCCGAGCTGAGCCAGCACATCCGGCTCGCCGCCGCCCTTCGGCAGGGCCACCACCTGAAGGAGGCCGATGCTGTCGAGGGGAGGGCCGCCGGGGGTACTGGTGGGGACGCTGTTGCCCAGATCGATGTGCAGCCGGTCCTGCCCGTCGATGCGACACGGCGCGTCCATGAGGGGTCCGCCCCCGGCTGGGCTGCGCAGTCGGCGCGCCGCGGTGAAGTGCCGGGGCTCTCCGGACGCGGTCGGCCCGATGGAGCCCACGATGCGGCCCGTGCCGAACCGCGGCGAGTCCCAGTCGGGTTCGTAGCCGTCGAGCATGAACTTGATGGACAACTCGTCATCGGCCGTGCTCTCCAACAGTTCCTTCAGGAACGGCGACGACCCCGTGTCCGTCTGGTCAGGGCTGAGCCTGATGACGGACTGGTAGGCGGCGGAGTACCCGTCCAGGCCTGTGGCCTGGGGGTAGCGCGCCCACAGGTCGACGAACGAGGCGTGGCGGAAGTCCCCGTGCAGAACCTGCCGTTGCCCGCTGTCGAACAGCCGAAGCCGCAGGCCCCAGATCTGGGAAACGCCCTGCTGCACTGGGTCCAGGTCCTGGATCTTTGCGCTGACGCGATCGCCGTCGTCCATCAGGGAGCCGCCGACGACGGGCTCGATCGCATCGGACGTCACCAGGCGGCCATCCGCCCCCACGACGCTGGTCACCCTGCAGTCGCGCAGGCGGAACGAGGCGCTTCCCCGTGGATTCCACCAGCCGTCCTCTGTGGACCGGCTGCGTCTGTGAAAACGAGGTTGGAACGTGTCGTTGTTGAAGTGCGTTTGGTCGTTGTTGACGGTGGAAGGGTCGAAAACGAACCTTCCTGAGAAGTGTAGGCGCGGGAACTGAAGATAACTCAACGGAAACTCCGTTCGGACGCGGGAGGCTTACCGGACACGTATCCGGTGTTGGCCAGGATGGGCGGTGCGGAGACTCGGCGGTGGCAGGCGCCCCGTTCATGCCTCGCCTGGCGGTCAAGGAATCAAGTCGAACGGGTGAGGCTTTCGTGGAAGTCCCCGACATCCTGGGGAACGGCTGGCAAAGCGCCAGAAACGCTCGTGGAACCGTGCGTGGCGTCGTCGCTCTGGAGGCCACCGCAGCGGCCATGCTCGCCACGGCGACCGTGACCAGCTCGCTGCTCGGCGTCACCGTGGCAGTCTGGATGGTGCTGTGCGCTGGGGTCGTGGCCTTCCGATGATCCTCAGGAAACGGCCTCGTTCAGAGAAGTGACCGGCCCGAACGATATGGCCCCTTTCCCTGTCGCCTCACGCCACGCTCCGGGCCACGGATATGCGTGGCGGAGGTCGACTTGCCGGTGCTGCGGGCTCTGCGTTCGGGGGTGCCGGTCGGTGCCGGCCCGGTGGGACCCGGCGGAGGACGCCGGGATGCCACTGCCGTTCGTCGGCCGTGCGGCGGGGGTGGTCCCGGGGAACGGTGGTGGCCTGGCGACGTCAGCGCCAGTGCCGCGTCACCTGGGCGAGAGACCGCGACCACACGCCGTCGGCCCCGCACCTGCGGCGTTCTCCGGCGACCTGAGTCAGCCGGTCATCCTCGTCACCCATGGAGTGGTCTTCTACGAATTTCGGCATCGGTCCGGGGTCCCTCACAAGGACATCGTGCCGAGCTGGCGGGCTATGCGGACGAACGACCGGACCATCGGGCTGTCGTTGTCCGAACGCCAGACCAGCCCCCACCGCAGGACGGGCATGTCACGAACGGACAGGTACGTGACGTCGGGGCGGACGTAGAAGCGGGTGACCTGATTGCCCAGGAGGTGGATGACCTCCCCGTCGGCCACGAGCGTGTACAGCTGGTCCAGCGTCGTGACCAGGAACTTCCGTTCGATGGCACGACCGCTGGCCGCGGAGAACGGGACGAAGGCGTCCTCGAAGTACTCGGGCTGGAGTCCGTCCGGCCCCGCCACGCCGTGGTCCGCGAACGCTTCCAGGGTCACGGACGAGCGCCCGGCCAGCCTGTGGTCGGAGGCCACCAGTGCGACCCTGGGCTCCACGAAGAGCACCGGCCCCACGGTCAGATCGGGTTCTTCCACCGGAAGCCATGACAGCAGCAGGTCGATCTCTCCGTTGCGTAGCGGCGCGAACGGGTCGATGTAGCCGTTGTGGTTCAGTCGCAGTCCCCACTGCGGATGCTGCGAACGGAAGGCGTCCCAGAAGGGCCGCAGTTCGTGGCCGTTGGTGACCATGAGGCCGATCCGCAGGATATCCGTCTGGCCCCGGGCGGTGAGCCGCGCCCGGTCCACGCTCGCCTTCAGGCTTTGGAACACCGGCCGCAAATCCCCGAGCAACTGCTCACCCACCGGCGTCAGCCGTACCCGCCGGCTGGTCCGCTCGAATAGTTTCGCCCCGATCGACCGTTCCTGCTTCTTGATCGCCTGACTGATCCGTGCCGACGAAACGTGCAGCCGTTCCGCTGTCCTTCCGAAATGCAGCTCCTCCGACAAGGTCAGGAAGATCTCGATGTCGCGCAGCTCCACGCGCCCCCACGCCCCCTCTCGTTCGTTACCCCTGCTTGACCGACGTTGCATGATCAGCCGTCGATCATCATCTTGTCCAACCCGGATGCCCAGCGGATGAACGTCGTCACTACCAAGGTGTCGCTGACCGTGGAGGACCTGACCCTCACGGATCTCGCGTCCGAGTACGAACGGCTGCGCCGCGAGGGGGCCCTCGTCAAGCCCACGATCTGCTTCACGAGCCTGAATGCCTCGTGCATGGAGACGGTGTCCTCATCCGGGTACGGGAGCGGCATCCTCGGGTGCCCCGCCCGCACAAGGAGCCGCTGGAGACCGTGGAGGTGGGTCCGGGCGGTGAGGAGTAGGTGGTGGTGTCGCACTTCGCGCTGGGCACCTGGTTGAACACCCAGAAGAGCCGGCGGGCGAAGCTGTCGCCGGGCCAGCGTTCGGCTACCACGCCACGGACCCGTGGTCCGTGGCGACGCCCGCCGCGCTGCTGGCGCCCGAAGGCACGGACCGCGCGCCGCTGCCCTACACCCGCCAGGCGCTCTCGGTCCTGATCGAAGCCGCCCACCGCTGGCCCCACCTGACCACACGTCACCTCGAACCGCTCCTGCGGGCCCGGCCCTCCCTGGCCCTGGCGGCCGGCAGCGCCGCGCTGGCCCGGCTGGCCGACCTGGCGACCCTCGACCTCGCCGTCCTGGACCGCGTCGAGGCCCTCCTGCCCCCGGGCCGGCACACCGATCTCGACGTCGGCATCGCCGCCGTCACCGCGCGGCTGGCGCGCCACCGCCTGGCCGCCACCAGCGACCCCGCCCGACGGGCCCGGATCCACAACGGCCTCGCGGTCCGCCTGTCCCGGGCTGGCCTTCGCGAGGAGGCCCTGACAGCGGGTCAGGAGGCCGTACGAGCCTGGCGCAGCCTCGTCCCGACCCACCCGGAACACCGGTCCGACCTCGCCGGCTCGCTGGCCGATCTCGGCATCTGGCTGTCGGACGTGGGGCGGCGGGAGGAGGCTCTCGCCATCGCGGAGGAGGGGGTGCGGATGCACCGCCTGCTGGCGGCCGAGGACCCGGTGGCCCACGAACCCGATCTCGCGCACGTCCTCTCCCAGCTCGGCATCCGGCTGTGGGCGATCGGGCGGCGGGAGGAGGCCGTGGCGGCCGCCGAGAAGGGAGTGGAGATCCAGCGGCGGCTCGCGGACCAGGACCCGGCCGCCTACGGCGCCGCGCTCGCCGACTCGCTGACCAACCTCGGCAACCGGCTGGGAGGGTGGGGGCGTTGGGAGGAAGCCCTGGCTGCGCGGAGCAGCGCGGCCGTGGTCCACCGCAGGCTGGCCCAGGAGGACCCGGCCTCCCACGCACCGGACCTCGCCGACTCGCTGGCCGGCCTCGGTATCGGCCTGTCGCAGGTGGGGCGCCGGGAGGAGGCCCTGACCGTCACCGAGGAGGTGCTCGGCATCTTCCGCCGGCTGGCGGCGGCCAACCCGGCC
This sequence comes from Kitasatospora sp. NPDC041988, assembly GCF_055588525.1. Classification (NCBI taxonomy): domain Bacteria; kingdom Bacillati; phylum Actinomycetota; class Actinomycetes; order Kitasatosporales; family Streptomycetaceae; genus Kitasatospora; species Kitasatospora sp. NPDC041988. Next base: position 120,811 of record NZ_JBVJCO010000024.1, on the reverse strand, counting down.
GCCCACGAAGCCGGCCTCGCCCGCACGCTGTCCAACCTCGGCGTCCTGCTGTCCGACCTGGGCCGGATGGAGGAGGCCCTCCTCCCCGCCGAGGAGGCCGTGGACACCTACCGCCGGCTGGCGGCGGCCGACCCGGCCGTCCACGTGGCCGACCTGGCCCGCTCTCTCGTCAACCTCGGGGCCCGGCTGTCGGACGTGGGCCGGAGGGAAGAGGCCCTCACGGTCGAGGAGGAGGCCGTGCGGACCTACCGCCGGCTGGCGGCGGCCAACCCCGCGCTCCACGAACCCGAGTTCGCCGGCGCGCTGTCCAACCTGGGGAACCAACTGGCCGAGCTGGGGCGAGGGGAGGAAGCGGTGGCCGTCGCCGGCGAAGCGGTGGAGATCCGGCGCCGGCTGGCCGCGCACAACGCGGCCGCCCACGAAGCCGGCCTCGCCCGCTCCCTCGTCAACCTCGGAGCCTGGCTGTCGGAGACCGGACGGCGGGAGGAAGCCCTCACCGCCGTCGAGGAGGGAGTGGCGATCCGGCGGAGGCTTGCGGAGGCCAACCCTGCGCTCCACCGGCCCGAGCTCGCCCACGCACTGTCCAACCTCGGGTCCATGCTGGCGGACAGCGGACGGACGGAGGAGGCCCTCGCCATCGCCCGGGAGGGCCTGGCGATCCGGCGTGGGCTGGTAGCCGGCAACCCCGCTCTCCACGAACCCGAACTCGCCAACGCACTCACCAACCTCGGCACCGGTCTGGCGCGGGCCTGGCAGTGGGACGAGGCACTGGCCGTCACCGCGGAGGCGGTGGAGATCCGGCGCCGGCTGACGGCGGCCAACCCGGCCGCCCACGCACCGGACCTGGCCCGCTCGCTCTCCAACCTCGGAGTCCTGCTCTCGGACCTGGGCCGGACGGAGGAGGCCCTCGCGGCCGCGAAGGAGGGCGTGGTGCTCCGGCTCGGGCTGGCCAAGGACAACCCCACCGCCCACGAACCCGGCTTCGCCAACTCACTGTCCAACCTCGGGGACCTGCTGGTGGAGGCGGGCCGCCCCGAGGATGCGCTCGGCCCCACCGCGGAGGCGGTGGAGATCCGGCGTCGCCTGGCGGCGGCCGCCCCGGCCGCCCACACACCGGACCTGGCCCGCTCACTCTCCAACCTCAGGACCGGGCTGGCGCGGCTCGGCCGCACGCAGGACGCGCTCACCGTCGGCCGGGAGGCCGCAGAGGTCTGGCGCCGGCTGGCGGCGGACGACCCGGCCGACGACGACCCCCTCGTCACCCTGCTCGACACCCTCACCACGGACCTGGCGGGGGCAGCGCGCTGGGAGGAGGCGGCCGATACCGCCCGGGAGGCGGTGGAGGTCCGGCGCCGGATCGCCACCCGCGGCCGGGCCGGCTACCAAGCCGGGCTCGCCACCTCCCTGACCAACCTCGGGGGGGTCCTGGCGGGTGCGGGCCAATGGGCGGAGGCCATCGCCGTCACCGGGGAGGCGGTGGAGCACCGCCGCAGCAATGGTGGCGCTGTACCCGCACGTCCACGAGCCCGAGCTGGCGCTCGCGCTGACCGCCTGGGCGTGGATCCGCCTGGTGGCCCGTCAGGACCTGTCCGGGGCGCTTCACTCGACGGGCGAAGCGGTGGAGCTCTACCGCACCCTGATGGCAAGCGCGCCCGAGCGGTTCCTCTCCCCGCTCCGCGACGTGCTGGACCTTCAGGCGGAGCTGCTCACCGGCCTGGGCAGAACCCAGGACGCGGCAGCCGTCCGGGCCTGGCTCGCCGCGAACGAGCCCGGTTCGCAGGCGCCGTAGCAACCGGCCGCCGGCGGGCTGGCACCGCTGCGGGGTCCTGCCCGCGCGCTGGTCTGCGCGGAAGGTGCTCGCGGAGGAGCGGCACTGGCGGGCGGAGGCGGGCGACCGGGCGGGGCGCGGTTGGCCGCATACGGCGCAGCCGCATCAGCAGGCCCACCGCGGCGTCCCGGTCGCCGATGTTCGCAGCCGTGACCGCGACGACCAGGAGCAGGCCGAGGGTGTCGGTCACCATGTGCCGCCTGCGGCCCGGCACCTTCTTCCCGCCGTCGAAGCCGCGTGAGGCGGCCGGCACCGAGGCCGCGGCCTTCACTGACTGCGCGTCGATGATCCCCGCCGTGGGCTCGGCCTCGCGGCCCTCGCGCTCACGGACCGTCCCGCGCAGCCGGTCGTGGAACTCGGCGATCAGCCCGTGCTCGCGCCAGCGGCGGAAAAAGGCGTAGACCCGGCCCCAATCGGGGAAGTCCGCGGGCATCGCCCGCTACGAGATCCCGCCCGCGACCAGGTAGCGGATCGCGTCCAGCAACTGCCGATGACAGTAGCCCTCGGGCCGTCCACCCCGCCCCTGGAACCAGGCAGGCACCGGCGGCAACGGCCGGACGGCCGCCCACTCCGCGTCCGTCATGTCCGACGGATACCGGCGCACCCGGTCCGGATGGTCGGCCGCGTTGCCGTACACATGCACGAGGCAATCGCACGACACGGCGGGCGAGTTGAAGTCAACGTGCCCGGGCACGTACAACAAAGACAAGCAGGGCCTCCGGGAACCACTCGGAATGGGATCGCACCCCCGGGCTACCAGGAGGCCCTGCTTCCACGCGCGGAAACCGCCGCAGTCACCCGATCGAGACTCCCGTTCGACCGACAGCCTTCGAGATCGGTACGGGTAACAACCACTTACGTGTCGGGATGCTGCGGCAGGGCGAGCCAGTCCGACCAGGAGATCTCACGGCCGAGGAAGCGCGGCTGCTCGAACGGCCAGTCGGCGGCGATCCACTGCGGCACCAGCGCGTCGAGGGCCTGCTCGACCTTGCTGCCCACCAGCTCGTCCACCACCCACCAGGAGATCTCGCCGTCCGCGCCGGCCCTCTCCGGCGGGTCGATGTAGACACAGCCGAGCAGAACGGTCTCCGCCGCGTCGAACAGCGCGTAGTTGAAGGACTGGTGCGCGGCGATCTCCTTCTCGTGCCGCAAAAGGTCGGCCTGGTCGGCCTCGTAGGTCATGGTGTCCGCGGGCCAGCCCCAGGCCGGGCCGAAAATGGTCCATAGCCGCTCGCGCGAACCCATCACAGCCGGATAGTCGAGCGGGGTGTCCACCTCCCGGATCGGCCGCAGGTGATGACCACCGCCCGGCAGCGGTACCAGGACGGGGTGGACGAAGTCATCGGGAAGCCAGCTCATGGCACCCGACCGTAGCAGCGCGCGGCCGTCCGCTCCCCTGGTTTTTCCCCGCATACCGCCAGGCCCAGCTCTCATGCCGGGCAAGGCCCGCGATCACCCGATCGAGACTCCCGTTCGATCGACAGACTCCATGATCGGTATGGCAACGGCTTCTCAACTTGATCTTTAACCTCGCGCGGCGAGGTGGGCTTGGAGTGTGGGTTCGCGTTTGACGGTCTTGCCGAGTTGATCAAGTGATGCGTGGGCGGCGCTTCGTCGCGGGATGGCCTGGTGTGCAGCTCAATGCCACGTCAGTCGTGCGGCTAGGGTTGCCGCATGGCTCAGGGGTGGGTGGATTCTGGTAGGCCGGTCGCGAGGCCGGACCAGGTGTCGTTGGGGGTCTTGGTCGCGGCGGTGCCGCGATTCAAGGTCGACGAGGCCGCGGCGGTGTGCGGGGTGGCTGAGCAACGTCGGGGTGGCAAGCTTCCTCCGCACGTGACCGCCTATCTGACGATGGCGATGTGCCTGTTCTCTGACGACGGCGCCGAGGAGGTCGCGCAGAAGGTCACCGGGTCGCTGTCGGCGTTCGGCGTGTGGGACGCCGCGTGGGAGCCGCCGACATCGTCGGGGATCACGCAGGCTCGCGAGCGGCTGGGCCGCGACGTGCTGCGGGAGACGTTCTACCGGGTGGCTGAACCGGTTGCCACCATCGAGACCCGGGGTGCGTGGCTTCGCGGATGGCGGCTGATGGCCATCGACGGGTTCGAACTCGACATCCCGGACTCAGGCGAGAACGCGGCCGAGTTCGGCTACGCCGGCAACGACCAGTCCCGTTCCGCTTTTCCCAAGGCCCGGGTCGTGGCCGTCGTCGAGTGCGGATCGCACGCCTTCATCGATGCCGAGGTCGGGCCGTGGAACCGGAGCGAGAAGACGATGGCGGCCTCGCTGCTGCCCTCGATCTCAACCGATTGGCTGCTGCTGGCCGATCGGGGCTTCTACAGCTTCGCCGCGTTCAGTGCCGCCGCCCAGACCGGGGCGGCGCTGTGCTGGCGGGCGCCGACTCAGCTGTCCCTGCCGGTCCTGGAGGTCTTGTCCGACGGTACGTACCTGTCGGCCCTGGTTGATCCCGGCCTGCGCGGCCGGCAGCGGGAGGAGCTACTGCGGGTGGCGAAATCCGGTGCGAAGCCGGATCCGGCCGCAGCCCACGTCGTCAGGGTCGTCGAGTATGACGTCCCTGACCGCGACGGCGGGGAACTGGTCTGCCTGATCACCACCGTCAAGGATCCGGAGGCCGCAAGCGCCGCCGAACTGGCGGCGGCCTACCACGAGAGGTGGGAGGAGGCCGCGAACGGCCAACTGAAGACGGTCCTACGCGGCCCGGGGAAGGTGCTGCGGTCCAAGAGCCCGGACCTGGTCCACCAGGAGATCTGGGCCTACCTGCTCGTCCACTACGCGATCAACTCCCTGATCTGCCAGGCCGCGACCGGCGCCGACATCGACCCGGACCGGATCAGCTTCCTCAGGACCCTCAACATCGTCCGCCGCACCACCACCGGGACGGCGGCCTTTCCCCCCTGAGCGCTGGGAAGCGATCACGACGGATGTCCTCGCCACGCTTGCCGCGCGCCGAAACCGCAACCCAGCGCGCCGCCACCGCTCCTACCCACGCGTCGTCAAGCGCACCCGCCACAACTCCTACCGGGTGAAGAGGACGTCAGATGCAGGCACCCGCCACGCGGGGCCGCCGAGCCTGAAGTTCGCGTCACTCGGGACAGCCCCGTCCACCACATCAAGATCAACTTAAGCTTCGTGGCATTGGGTCCAGGCCCTGCTGTTCGCGCTCTCCTGCGTACCGGTCACCGGGCTGGCCGTGGAACTGCTCGGACGGATACGCGGGTTGGCCGTCGGGTCTGCCTACGGACTGTCCTGGGGACTCTGGCAGGCGAGCACGTTCGACTTCCACGAGGTGGCGCTGGCCGTTCCGTTGGTCGCAGGCGCGGTGGCGGCGCTGGCCCGCGGCCGGTACCGGGCAGCGGCCGGCTGGGCGCTGCCGCTGCTGCTGGTGAAGGAGGACCAGGGGCTGATCGTGGCCGGGATCGGCCTGTACATCTGGTGGCGCGGCCGGCGCCGGCTGGGCGCGGCGACAGTACTGGCGGCAGTCGCGGCGACGCTGCTGGCGGAGCTGGTGGTGATCCCGGCCATGAACCCCGACGGGGTGTACGCCTACGGCGCGAACGGCGCCTGGCACGGCAATCCGGTGGCCCGGCTGCTGCTGCCCGCGGTCAAGTGGCACACTGTCGCCGCGCTGCTCACGTCGACCGTCTTCGTGGCGCTGCGCTCGCCGCTGAGCCTGCTGCTGGTGCTGCCACTGGCGGGCCGGTTCTGGACGCCGAACCCCACGTACTGGGACACCGGGTACCACTACAACGCGGTGCTGATGCCGGTGCTCTTCGTGGCCCTGACGGACGGCCTGCACCGACTGGCGGGCGGGCGCAACCGCGTTGCAGGCGGGCAGGATCGGACGCCCGGCGCCGCGCGGGTGCTGCGGTACGCGGCCCGGGGTGTGCCCACGACGGCCCTGGCCCTCGCCCTGGCCGTCGCACCGGTGCCGTCCCTCTCCGGGCCGGGGCCAAACGTGCGGACCGCCCGGCAGGTGCTCGCGGTGATCCCGGACGGCACGACGGTGGCCGCCGCCAACCAACTCGCCGCCCAGCTCACCGGCCGGTGCACGGTCTCGCTGTTCCCCTACCTCAGCACGCCGGACGCCGACGCGTCGGCCGGGCCCTCGGCCCGGCGCCCGCAGGCCCGGTGGGTGGCGGTGACGGACCGGCCGGGCGACTTCCCGGTGCCCGAGCCCGAGCAGCTGGCCGCGCAGGCCGCACTGCCGGCGGCCGGCTACGAGGTGGCGGCGGCCGGCGGCGGGGTCACGGTCTACCGGTGGACCGGGCACCCCGCGGGATGACGCGGCGACCGAAGCACACACCCCCGCCAGCGGACGCCGCCCGATCGACGAAGCGGGCCGCCGCCGGCCGGACGCTCTACCGGCACGTCATCGCCCCGGCCCGCAGTGAGGAGATGACGCTGCCCCACGTGCGCCGCAGCTCGCCCGTCACAGCAGCCGGCTCCGTCCGCCAGGCACCCCCGAGGCCCGGGCTCGACTCCGCTCTGCCGATCGCCTGGGTGACCACTGACGCGGCCTCTGGGCAGGAGTGGCGCTTCCGGCACGCGTTGGAGGAAGCCAGCGTTGGCTATGTGCGGGCTTTGCCCTATTTCGCGGACACTTGGGCCCTATGCCACCAGTCCCAGCCAATCCATGTGCGATGACTGCTGCTCGAACTCGACGGGGCTGAGGCAGCCGAGTGCGGAGTGGCGCTGCAGGCGGTTGTACCAGGCCAGCCATGAGAACGTCTCGCTGCGGGCCTGGGCCCGGGTCAGCCATCGCGAACCATGAAGGAGTTCTCGCTTGAGCGTGGCGAAGAACGACTCCGCCATGGCGTTGTCATCGCTCGATCCTACTCGGCCCATCGAGCGGCGTATCCCGTGCTCACGGCAAGCGTCGGCGAACGCGGCCGACGTGTATTGGGCCGCGGTCCGAGTGGAACACCACACCGCGCACGTCCCCGCCCCGGACACCGACCGCCGAACGGACCGCGTCGACCACCAGGCCGGAGCGCATGTGCTCCGGCCTGGGACCAGCCGACCACCCGGCGGGAGTGCATGTCGATCACCGTAGCCAGGTACATCCCCGACCCGCCGACCGGCAGGTGCGTGATGTCACCGCACCAGCGCAGGTGTGCCAGGCGAGGCGGTCGGCGGGTACGGGAACCGGGTGCCGGCGCGGCGATGAGTTTTCCGGCCCCGGCAGGTCTACATCTCGACCGGGACGACCAACTCATCGGGAGTACGGATATGGGCCTCATCCACATCGAGCTGTTCGCGACCCTCGACCTCGTCGGGCAGGCGCCCGGCGGCCCCGACGAGGACCCGGTGGGGTTCCCGTTCGGCGGCTGGCAGGCGCCCCTGCTGAACGCGGTCACCGGGGCCCAGATCCTCGCCGCGTACGAGGGCACGGACGCCCTCCTGCTCGGCCGGCGGACGTACGACATCTTCGCCGCGTACTGGCCGCACCAGAAGGACAGCGAGATCGCCGAGCTGTTCGACCGCGTCCCGAAGTACGTGGCCTCCCGCGGCAGGCCCGACCTCCCGTGGGCCGGATCCACGCAGCTCGGCCCGGACCTGGCCGGCGCGGTGCGCGAGATCCGTGACCGGCACGAGCAGGTGAAGGTCGTCGGGAGTCTGGACCTGGTGCAGACCCTCCTGCGGGAGAAGCTGTTCGACCGGCTCGACCTCTGGGTGCACCCCATCGTGCTCGGCATCGGGAAGAAGGTGTTCGACGGTGGCGCGGTGCCCACGAACGTCACGCTCCTCGAACCGCCGGTGGCCGGCCCGCAGAGCACCGTGTACCTGCGCTACGGGCTCGCCGACGGCATCCCCGGGACGGGCGACATGAGCGCGCCCGACCGCGGCCTCGGGAACGACGACTTCCGGTGATCCGATGACCACTGTCAACGCCAATGAGACCGCCTTGGGCATCGAGTCGTTCGGTGACCACGACGCACCACTCGTCCTGCTCGCGGGCGGGCCGACGATGCTCTCCTGGCCCGATACGCTCTGCGAGCGCCTCGCCGCTGGCGGGCGCCGTGTGGTGCGCTACGACCTGCGTGACAGCGGGGAGTCCACGACGACGGATCCCCAGGCACCCGCCTACACCCTGCGCGACCTCGCCGCCGACGCCGCGGCCCTGGCCGACGCGCTCGGCGGGGCGCCCGCGCACCTCGCAGGGATCGGCGTCGGCGGGATGGTCGCCCAGGTGGCCGTGCTCGACCATCCGAGCACGTTCTGCGCGCTCACCCTGGTCGGCACCCGCGCGGTCGCCCCCGGCCCTCCCGACGACGACCTCCCCGGCCATGATCAGGCGACGATGAGCCGGCTGTTCGCGCGTCCGATGCCCGATTGGACCGACCGGAAGGCGGTCGCGGAGTTCGCCGCCACCGGCGCGGCAATCCTCGGCGACGACCCCGCCGCCGCGCGCGCCGTCGCCGCGCGCATCTGGGACCGCACGCCCGGCACCGCACCCCCGGTCCAGATGGCCAACCAGCTGGGCATGGCGTTCTCCAGGCTCGACTGCACACCCCGCTGGCGCGAGCGCCTGCCCGGAATCGAGGTCCCCACGCTCGTCGTCCACGGCCGCCGCAACCGGTTCTTCCCCGTCGGCAACGGCGAGGCGATCGCGCGCGAGATCCCCGGGGCACGGCCGCTCGTCCTCGACGAGGCCGCCACCGCGATCCCCGACGCGGCGGTCGGCGAGGTCACCGAAGCGATGCTCATACTCCGATAGAGGACGACGGGTGCCACACGGGCCGGCCTCCGCACCGGTCGGCGCGGTGGGGCGCCCCGGTGCGGAACGGCGCAGCACCGAAGCCGATCTGGACGATCGGGCGCCGGGTCGAAGCGGCGGGGTTTGGAAGCCGAGGATCAGCCGCCCGACGCCACTGCGGCCGGGCCGCACCAAGCGGCCTCCGTGAGGAGCCGGAGCTATGCCGCGTGCGGACGCAGCGCCACTTCCCAGGCACGGAACTTCAGCCGGAGCGTGGAGGCCAGGACCTCGAACACCGGCGGCAGGTCGGCCCCGTACTCGTAGTACGTGATCGTGTCGATCCCGTCCGGCTCGTCCTCGGGGAGACCGTGCCACCCGTCCGAGCTCACCGCGCTCTGGTGCACGACCAGCTCGCCGACATCGTGGAACTCCAGCGCGAAGCGTCCACGGCGTGGGTGTCCGAACTCCAGCCGCAATGTCGACTTCGGATGGCCCGCCAGGGCGACTCCCTGCAGTCCGAAGTCGTTGTGGAGGTCGAGGAAGCCGCCGCCCGGGAGATCGACGTCGGAGTAGTCGCCCGGGGCGTCCCACGCCTTCAGGCCGTCGAATCGCGCCTTCACTTCTTCCCCGTTCTTCGGGATTCTTGCCGTTCGGTGCCTTGGAGTGAGGCTAGCTCGTGATCTTGTGCGCCTGTAGTCCGGGTCCCGGGCGAGGGCGGGCAGGGCGTCGAGGAGGGCGGTCTGTTGGGGGGTGAGCCTGCCGTCGGTGCGGGCCTTGTCCTGCTTGCGCAGCCACGCACCCGGCCGGAAGGGCGGGCCTTCCGCCGCCAGGCGGCGGATGCGGCGGCCGCCGATGCCGATGCTGCGGGTACGGCCCGCGATGCGGGGTCGACGATCAAGGTGGAGGGGATGCCGGCGTGCGTGGCGAAGCAGGTCGCGAGACCGGTCAGGAATCGAGAAGCCCCGGCCGCCGCGCAGCCCCTAGCGTGATGGTCATGGCAACCACCGCTTCCACCGCAGCCAACACGTCCCTCGCGTCCGTCACCCTTGAGGTGGCCGACCCCGAGGCCGCTCGCCGCTTCTACAGCGACTTCGGCGTGGACACCTACATACGCCTGCGGCCGTCCGAGGCGCACTCCACCGGATTCCGCGGCTTCACCCTGGCGCTCACGGTGTCCGGGCCGGCCACCGTCGACAGCTTCTTCGGCGCCGCCGTGGACGCCGGCGCCACGGTGCTGAAGCCCGCCGCGAAGTCGCTGTGGGGCTACAGCGGCGTCGTCCAGGCCCCGGACGGGACGATCTGGAAGATCGCGACCTCGGCGAAGATGGACACCAGCCCCGCCACCCGCGAGATCGACGAGGTCGTCCTGCTGATCGGCGTCGAGGACGTGAAGGCCACCAAGCAGTTCTACGTCGGCCGGGGCCTGACCGTGGCCAAGAGCTTCGGTGGCAAGTACGCCGAGTTCGCCCCAGGTCAGTCCAGCCCCGTCAAGCTGGCGCTGTACAAGCGCCGTGCCCTTGCCAAGGACCTCGGCGTCCCCGCCGACGGCACGGGCTCGCACCGCATCGTCCTCGGCAGCACCACCGACGCCTTCACCGACCCGGACGGGTTCGCCTGGGAGACTGCCGCGTCGCTCGCCCCCATGCCGTCCTGACTCCCGGCCGCCACTCCCGCCCCGCTTGACCCTCCTGTCATGCCGATTGACCGGCGAACACGCGCCGATGTGACAGCCGGGCCCTGGCCCGAATGTCCGGCACGCATACATCCACAGTGCAAGGAGCAAGGCATGAAAGCGCACGTCAGCTCGATCCTCCTCGGTGTCCGGGACATGGACCGGGCCAAGCAGTTCTACACCGAGGGGCTCGGCTGGAAGATCAAGAACGACTACGGCATCTCGGTGTTCTTCGACTCGGACGGCGCCTCGCCGGTCGGCTTCTACGATCGCAAGGGTCTGGCCGACCAGGTGGGCACGGACCCGGAAGGCAGCGGCTTCAGCGGGCTGGTTCTGACCTACGTCGTCCGCAGTGAGGCACGGGTCGAGGAGATCATGGCGGAGGCCCAGAAGGCCGGCGCCACGATCCTCAAGCCCGCCGGTGCTCTGCCGTGGGGCGGGTACGGCGGCACCTTCGCCGACCCGGATGGCCATATCTGGAGTCTCGGCTACAGCGCCCCGGGAACCGACCAGCCCTACGCCGAGTAGCCGCGATCTCTTGCCTCACAGCCGTCCAGGACACGGCGATGGTCCCGGTGTGGGAAGTGGGAGCGGCTATCGGAGCCGGGCGGGCCGGATCCGCGGTGAGCCGGCAGAACGACAGGAGAAAGATCATGAAGTTTTGGGCCCACGTCGAGCCACCCGAGCCCATGCGGGGCCTGGAGGTTCCGCCCGAGGTGGTAGCAGCGCTCGGCGGGGGCGCGCGGCCGCCAGTGACAATCACGGTCAACGGGCATTCCTGGAAGAGCCGGGTCGCCATCATGCGAGGCCGCCACCTGCTCGGCCTCAGCAACGCCAACCGGCAGGCCGCGGGTGTCGCGATCGGCGAGGAGGTCGAGGTCGAGGTCGAACTGGAGCTCGACACCGAGCCGCGCGTCGTCGTCGAGCCCCCAGACTTCGCCCGAGCCCTGGACGACGATCCGGTCGCCCGCGCCGCCTACGACAACCTTGCCTATAGCCGCAAGCACGAGCATGTGCGCGCCGTCGAGAGCGCGAAGAGGCCCGACACGCGCCGACGGCGCATCGAGAAGGCCATCGCCACCCTGCGGGGCTGACCCCCGAAAGCAGAGACTCCGGCGGCACCGCAATCGCCGTGCGGAGGCCTGACCCTGCCCAATTCCTCCTGAAGCGACAAGTATGTCGAAGCGACTCATGACCGGTCTTGTACTGGAGCAATAGTCAAGACCTGTGGATCGGGGCGCCTCAGCGGTAGCGAGGGACTCCGCCGAGGTCGGGAAGCTCATCCTCGAAGTCGCAGGCGGCAACGGCGTCGTAGCCACGCTGCCAGACAGCATGGACAAGTTCGGGCTGCTCAACCTCCAGCCTCATCCCGGTCGACAGTGGGCGGAGCGCGGCGGTACGCACAAGGACCCCGCGCGGAACCCCGGCCCCGCAGGCGCGCGACCTACACCCGCCCGCACGGGGTCCGGCACCTGGTCGCCGCCTACGACCTCGCCAAGGACAAGCTCTACGGCCGCATCAAGAAGACCAATAACCGCTCGAAGTTCCTGGAGTTCTGCCGCTACCTACGAACTCTCTACCCGGCGGATGTCCGGATCGCGATCATCGTCGACGACTACTCGCCGCACCTGACCACCAAGAGGTGCCGCCGGGTCGCGGACTGGGCCGAGGCGAACAACGTCGAGATCGCCTACACCCCCACCAACAGCTCATGGCTCAACCGGATCGAGGCCCAGTTCACCGCCCTGCGTCACTTCGCCCTCGATAGCACCGACCACCCCAGCCACAAGGCCCAGGGCAGCATGATCCGCCGCTACATCGTCTGGCGGAACAAGCACACCGCCGACCTACGGCTCCGCAAGGTCGTGGCCAGGGCCGACGTCGCCTGACCCACGGCTATCCGAACGACCCGTCCTCACGGGCGGCAAAGCAGTCGCAGCCGTCGTGCTCGAAACGCACCCGCCCGTCGAACGGCGCCCGGGAGTTGGTGCAGGCTCCGTAGTCCCGCCCGAGTTCGCCGCTGAGCGCGACCCAGAACCGGCAGCCGCCACACTGGGAGTCGTACCAGTGGTCCTGATAGTCCGGCTCTCCGGTGGATCGGTTCAACGATGCCATCCAACGCGCATGGCACTCATCATTCTGACCTCGATCGTCACCGGTCCACGGCCCACCAGACATCAGCACCGCCCCCATCGGCCCACGAGGAGAGGCACCCACTCAGCCCCCTCCCGATCACCAACGATCCTCTCACCAATTACGGGGCGAACGTGGCCTGATGCGGCACCAGTGTCCTGCGTCCGAAGTTCTGAGGTTTAGTTGATACCTTCTTTTCATGGCACATAGAGGCCCCGCTGCTGTGGAGATCGTGCTCTCTGAGGACGAGCGTGTCGAGCTTGCCCGCCTTGCTGGGATGCCGGAGCGTCGTCTGGCTGAACGGGCCCGGATCGTCCTGGCGTGTGCTGACGGGATGTCGAATGCTGGTGCTGCTGGGGCTGTTGGCGTGGGCATCAAGACAGTTCGCAAGTGGCGTGGGAAGTTTGCCTCCGAGCGTCTGGCCGGGCTCAAGGACGAGGGCCCCATCGGTCGGCCGAAGTCCGAGCTGGTGCTCAGTGAGAGCGAGCGCGCACAACTGGAGCGCTGGGCGAGGCGGGCCAAGACAGCCCAGTACCTCGCTCAGCGGGCCAGGATCGTGCTGCGATGCGCCGAGGGCGTGACGAACAGGCAGGTAGCCGCCGAGCTGGGAGTGGACCAGTCCACCGTGGACCGCTGGCGGGCCCGCTTCGTGGCCGATCGCCTCGACGGTCTCCAGGACGAACCGCGGCCCGGCCGGCCGCCCTCGATCCTGCTCGACCAGGTCGAAGACGTGATCGTCGCGACGCTGGAGTCCGGGCCGGGCAAGGACACCCACTGGTCACGGTCATCGATGGCCCAGCGCACCGGCCTGTCGAAGTCGACCATCGGCCGGATCTGGAAGAGGTTCGACCTCAAGCCGCACCTGCAGGACTCCTTCAAACTCTTCACTGACCCGCAGTTCGTCGACAAGGTCGTCGACGTGGTCGGGCTCTATCACAATCCGCCCGAGCGGGCCGTCGTGCTCTGCGTTGACGAGAAAAGTCAGATCCAGGCCCTGGACCGGTCCCAGCCAGTGCTGCCGATGATGCCCGGCATGCCCGAACGCCGCACCCACGACTACCTGCGGCACGGCATCACCAGCCTGTTCGCCGCGTTCAACATCGCCGACGGCACCGTCATCAGCGAACTCCACCGACGCCACCGCGCCATCGAGTTCAAGAAGTTCCTGATCAAGATGGACAAAGCCGTGCCCAGCAACCTCGACGTACACCTGGTCTGCGACAACAACGTCACCCACAAGACCCCCGACGTCCAGCAGTGGCTCGCCCGGCACCCCCGCTTCCACGTCCACTTCACCCCGACCGGCTCCTCCCGGATCAACCAGGTCGAGCGCTGGTTCGGACTCCTGACCGACAAGCTCATCCGCCGAGGCATCCACACCTCCGTCCAGGCCCTCGAGAACGACATCCGCGACTGGATCGAGACGTGGAACGCGAACCCCCGGCCCTTCGCCTGGACCAAGACCGCCGACGAGATCCTGAACTCCCTCGCCGACTACCTCGCAAGGATTACCCCCGGACCAGAAAACAGAGCTAACTAAACCTCAGAACTTCGGACGCAGGACACTAGACGAAGTACAAGCTCTCCATGTCCCTAACCACATCCTCGGAGTGCCGCACACGGAACGCCGTCGTCTCCATCTCCTCCCACCCCCACGGATCCGAATGCCCGAGTGCCAAGCCCCCCAGGCCCGCCCAGTAGACCTCGTTCGCGGGCTCGTCCAGGTCGACGCCGGCGTTGTCCACCATCCACCCCCTGAGATCCAGGGACGCGATCACCGCACGCGGATCGCCCGAGATGACGAACGGCTCATCATCCGGCCATCCCGATGCGTGGAACATCGCTCCGTCCGGCAACCACACGATGTTCTCAATGTGCTCCATCCCCCCGTGGTAGGAGACCCGTCCCACGATCCGCGCATCCGGGAACCGCTCCCGCAACTCCTTCGCCGCCGACCGGAGCGGCTCGTCGTTGCCGTCGGTCGCTAACGCGGGAGTCACGATGCTCAACATGCCACCCCACGCGGCAGCGTGCACGATGTCCAGATCAGACCGTGCTGCCAATGGGAGCGGGGTCTGCGCGGAGCGCGGCCCGAGGTCCTCCAGGACGGCCTCGATGCCCTCGAACGACTCGACGAACGCGCGTGCGCGCTCAGGGTCGTTGGGGGGCAGGTTACGGGCGTCGACGTTGAATGGCGCCTCGAACGCTGTCAGGTGGCACAGACTCATCGAGCCGCGCACGATCCGGTCCGGCGCAGAGGTCCAGTAGGTGTTCTCGTTCATGCGGGCCACCGTAACGGCCGGCGATGGCAGAAACGCCGCCGCCCAGCCCCTCGGCAGATGTGCGCCCCGTGCGCTACCAGGTCCGCCGCTGGACCTCCTGGCGCCGACACATCACCGTGGCCATTGCTCGCGGCTGGCCTTCCTCACCACCGTCGCCGCCATCGCGAAACCCAACCCGGGCACTACCGACCCGATCGACCTGAGCATCCCAGAGATACGCCACCTCATCGGCACACTCTTCAGAGGGCATTTGATGTGAACGGATTGCCCTTTATGAGGCAGTTCGCCCGGTGGTAGGCCTGCGCGGTGGCCGGGTGCCGTTCGATCTCGACGACAGCGGCCCAGTGGGCGACGAACGAGCGGATCGGCTGGACACTGCCGGTGGTGATGGCCTCGGCCATCGCCCTGGTCTGCCCGTCGATCATCTCTGGGAGGCGGTCCGCGGCGACCACGGCCAAGGCGGCCTTCAACGCGGCCGGGTTCTGCTCGGGCCAGGGAATGAGCTCGACTCCGTCGTGCACGGGCTGACTCATGGAAGCACTCCCCTCCTCGGGTGCCAGGGCTACTCGGAATCAGCCGGGCGGTCGGCACCGTCACCCGGCACCACGGACGGGTGCCCACTCCGGCTTCCTGGCCGTGCGCAGCGGGATGTCGTGGCCGCAGGCGAGGGGCGGCTGGGGATTCCCGTCGTCGTCGACCGGACGGTCCAGGCCGCGCTGAAGCTGGTATTCGAGGCCCAGGCGGCGAGCTCGGCGCCTGGGCGCCGAGAACCAGCAGCTCATGCCGTACGTCCTCCTTGTTAACATTCGGGGTCGAATGATCGCGGAGCCGGGCGATAGACCGGGTCCGGAGCCAACGGGGGGAAACGTGGCGGATCCTGATGCGGCCTTGGAGCTCAAGGTCAATCCTGCCGAACTGGACGGTTGCGGACAGAGCGCGCAGCACATCGGGGGCCTGATACCGGGCGAGACAGCGAAGGTCACCGAGCCGTGCAGCCATGCCGCCGGTACCCTGCAGGGCTGGCTCACGGCCGCCGCGGTGCGCGACTGCGGCGCGAACTGGAAGACGCTGCTGGACAGGCTCGGCGGCGACATGGGCGATGTCGGCTCCAGGCTCGCCACCTCGGCCGGGTACTACCGGCAGGTCGAGAAGGACATCCACGGGCACCTCAAGAGCCAGGGGGGCGGGGCGGTGGCCCCGGACGAACCCGACCCCTTCGGCACCGTGCTGGCCCCGACCGGTGGGAAGGCCCAGTAGCCGATGGACATCAAGACGCTCTACGACGCCAACATCAACAACATCACCATCGCGAAGAACGCCTTCGACAAGCTCCACTCGGCCTTCGGCCAGCACATCGAGTCCTGGCAGCATGACGTCGTCGACCGGCTTAACCACTCGCAATGGACCGGTACCGCGTCCGACCATGCCCATGCCCGGATCCAGTTCCTGGGAACCGAACTCCAGTCGGCGAGGCAGGAACTGGGCTTCGTCAGTAAGGCGCTCGCCAAGGCGGCCGAGCAGTTCGCGCTGGCCCAGGCCCACCTGGTCTACGCCCTCGACGATGCCAAGAACGCGAAGCTCAACGTGGCCCCCGACGGCACCATCACCTGGGACAAGGAGCCGACGTCCCCGAAGTACGCGGGCGCCGGCGCCGAGACGACGGCCATCGCCATCAGCAACCGCATCACCGCCGCGCTGAACGAAGCCGACCACGCGGACCAGGAGATCAGCGCGCGGCTGAACCACTTCGCGGCCAACGCTGGCAACGGCATGGGCCTGGATGCCGCCATGGTGGCGAAGGACCAGGCCGCCGAGACCGCCCGCGAGCAGATACCTGCCAAGGGCACCGACCCGGCCAGCGTCAAGAGGTGGTGGGACGGCCTCACCGAGACCGAGCAGCAGAAGTTCATCCACGACAACCCCGACCAGGTCGGCAACCTCGACGGAGTCCCCGCGGCCGTCCGCGACCAGGCGAACCGCCTGAACCTCACCCGGGCCCAGGCGGACCTCCAGAAGCAGCTCAGCGACCTCGAAAAGTCCGAGCCCCTCTCGGTGGCGGGAACCCCGTACGGGGCGACCGAGAGTCCGGACCACATCGTCTGGAAGGCCCAGCGTGACGCCTTGCAGGACAAGCTGAAGGGTCTCAATGCGCTCCAGGACCGCCTGGACCTGCCCGTCACCGAAAAGGACCCGAAACCGTTCCTGCTCGGGCTCGACGCCGCGGCGCCGGGAGGCCGCGCGATCCTCGCGCTGAACGACCCGGACACCGCCGACCACGTGGCCACCTTCGTCCCCGGCACCGAGTCCCGCCTCGGCGGCGTCGGCGGCACGATGGACAAGGCGAAGGAGATGTACCGCAGCGCCATGCAGGCGAGCCCCGGCGGCAAGGTCTCCACGATCGCCTACGTGAACTACACGGCACCGCAGTCGGCCAGGCCCGGTTTCCCGCAGGCGGTCCCGGACGCGGCCTACGAGGGATACGCCAAGGACGCGGAGCAGAACCTCTACAACTTCCAGACAGGCCTGCGCGCCACCCACCAGGGGTCGCCGTCCCACAACACGATCATCGGACACAGCTACGGCAGCACGGTCGTCGGCTACGCCATGCGCGACAAGGGACTGCCCGTGGACAGCGTGGTCTTCGCCGGAAGCCCCGGCGTCGGCGTCGACAAGGCGGCCGACCTCAACATCGACCTCGCGAAGGGGACGAAGATGGACCCATCCAGGGTGTACGCGGTGCTCGGCGGCGGCGACTCGATCACAGACTGGACCCCTGACCCCTTCTCCCCCGACAACTACAACCCCTTCAGCGACGACTACCACGTGCGCTTCGGGCGCGACCCGATGAACCCGGCCTTCGGCGCGCAGCACCTGCCATCCCAGAACACCGACCACGACCACTACTGGAACGCGAAGACGCCGTCCTGGAAGGCGTTCGGCCAGGTCATCGCCGGAAAGCCGGTCTCATGAGCCGATCCTCGCAGCCCGTGCCACACGGGCGGACCGCCGATGGCGGACGGTCCGCGCGCGCCGCCCTGCTGTGCTTGCTGCCCACCGCCCTCCTCGCCCTCTCCGCCTGCGGGAGCGACACCCCGTCGATGAACCTCGGCCAGGCCGAGGAGAAGGTCAAGGCGTACGCCTCCGGCGCGCTCGCCGTGCTCCCCGACAAGGGCACCGTGCAGGTCGCCGAGCCACTGGTGGACAAGGACGAGTGCGAGGCCGGGCCGATCGGCTCTCCCTCGAAGTACATGCCGTACATCACGTACGACCTGCGCGGGATTCCCGGGCCGAAGGTGCACGGCGTCTTCGAGGCGGTACGGCAGCGGCTGAAGCAGGACGGCTTCTCCGTCGAGCACAGCGACGACCAGCGACTGGACCTGTCCAACGATGCGAACAAGTTCACCGCCTCGGTCGTGGTGGGCCAGCCCGACACGGCGCCGGACACCTTGTACCTGACCGTCATCGCCCCCTGCGTCGAACGCGGCGCCGGCCCGGGGGCTTCCGCGAGCAGCTGACCGCGCTCGGTGAGAGGCACACAGCGCCTCGTACTCGGCATCGCCCAGACCGGCCGGCTCCGACCTTCTCGGGAAGTCCACGCTGGTCCCCCTACTCCGGCCGATGAGGACATCCTGCTCCGATTCGGACCGGCCGCCATCGAGGCCGCCACCCGGAAAAGCATCGAGGCCGCCGCCTTCCTGCCGCTGCACCTGGAGGAACAGTCCCAGTGACGACCGCCCATGCCGCTTCCCCGGCTCTCGCCGGTCGGCACCCGTTCCACGGTCTGCCGGTGATCGAGACCGCCGGCCTGCAGCGCGAGCCCGGCAGTCCCCGTCCCGTCTTCGACCGGGACGTCTGCAACGGCCGGGCGGCACCCGTCGGCCAAAGCGTTGTGCCTGAAACTCGCCAGCACCCCGAACGCCGACAAGCCCCTGATGGGGATGTGCGACTCGGCCCGCTGCCCACAAGCCACTCACCACCCACGACACCGGCAGGTCTGGGCCGACCACGCCGAGAACACCCGAGCCGTCTTCCTTGGCAACCCCAGACTCTCCAAACCCGAACAGGCCCGACCAGAGCCGAGTTCGACCGCGCCACCCGCATCGTTGCCGAGATCGACGCCGCCGAACTCACCGAGGAGGAGCCCGTCCATGACGCATGAACACCAGACCCAAACCGAGGCCAGGATGCGGGCCGCGATGCAACAACTCCTCGTCGGCCCCGTCCCCGAAGGCCTGAAGTGCGACGTCAAGAGCCTATGCATGCTCGCCGAGGTGCCCAGGGCGACGCTCTACCGCACCTATCCCCAACTGAAGGCCGAGTTCGACCGCCAGCGGACTGCCGCCCAGCAGGCCGGCCGGCAGTCGGACTCACGCCTGGCGCAGATCGAACGGCTCAAGACAGAAGTTGCGACACTTCGCGAACGTCTCGGCAGGAAGAACGCCGAGCTCGACGCCTTGAAGGAGTTCCAGACCACGGCGCTGTCTCGCCTGGCCGCTCAGCACGGCGAGATCACCGCGCTACGGCAGCAGCTCGAAGCCGCCTCGATGGCATCCATTCGAACGCTTCCACGCCGGTAGTTCCCCACTGCGGTGATACGGTCGCCGGTCGTGACAGAGCTGCTTCCAGAGTTCCCATATCACCCTGACCCGATCGTCACTGGCGCCATCGTCCAGTCCGACGTGGAGTGCATCTGCTGCGGTCGGGCCCACGGCTACATCTACACCGGCCCTGTCTATGCGGTGGAGAGCCTCCGGAATCGCCTATGTCCCTGGTGCATTGCTGACGGGAGCGCAGGTGACCGCTTCGAGGCCCGGTTCACAGACGTGGTCGACGACGTTCCGCTGGACCGGCTGATCGCGATCACGCTACGCACGCCCGGATTCAGCGGGTGGCAGCAGGAACGCTGGCTGATCCACTGTGGAGACGGCGCTGCCTTCCTCGGGACCGCCGGGGCCGCCGAGCTTATGGCCCACCCCGAAGCGTGGGCATCACTTCGGCAAGAACTCGACAGCGGCCCCTGGTCCTCGTCACAGGCCGAGCAATACCTCAAGGCGCTGACCAAGAACGGCCAGCCCACCGCCTACCTCTTCCAGTGCCGGGTCTGCGGCACCCACCTCGCCTACGCGGACGCCACGTAGCTCCCCGTCGGCGTAAGCGTGACCGTGCGCACCCATGTGATCTCGTCTGAGCCAGCAGGCCAGCGGCTGGTCGCAGGATTCCCGTCATCGAGGCGGCCCCTCGGGGTGAGCCACTATCGTGCTGCCGTGACTGGCTATGTGCAGCGTCCGCTGCTGTTTCTCGATGTCGACGGACCCCTCATCCCGTTCGGCGCGGCGCCCCAGGAGTATCCGACCTATCCGACAGGTCTTCAATCGCCTGATCCCGACGCGAATCCGCTCCTGGCCAGGATCAATCCCGAGCACGGGCCCCGGCTGGCGGCGCTCCAGTACGACGTAGTCTGGGCCACGACATGGATGGGTGACGCGAACGAGTGCATCGCCCCCCGTCTCGGCCTGCCGCAGCTGGCCGTGGTGATCTGGCCGGAGCCATCCGACATCGATGACCACGACGAGCGCAACGGACTGCACTGGAAGACCCGCGCCCTCGTCGAATGGGCGGAGGGACGCCCATTCGCCTGGGTCGACGACGAGATCACTGACACTGATCGGGCCTGGGTTGCCGCCCATCACCGGGGACTCGCCCTACTCCATCGTGTCGATCCCCGTCTTGGCCTGACTGATGGCGACTATGCAGCTCTCGACTCGTGGCTGCGACAGCTGTTCTGACACTCAGCGCGGCTGTTCACTCAGCACGATCCCCCTCGCTGATTCGCTCTAAAGTTCTGCGGTGTCCATCGCGCCCTCCGCTTGCGGCCCGTCACGCCCCACGCAGGAAGGACTCGGCTTGGCGGCGGAGTTTCGCCGGCGCCGCGGGCCAGGCAGAGCTTCTCATCACCTCGCGCAGCTTGATCTCCTTCACCTCACGGGGCGCGTCCCTCCGCAAGCCGATGCCTGACCACATCTGACTCAAGTCGTCGTACGGGAGGTCCCACGCAGGACCGAGCGTGGATTCCGGCGCGCTGACCGGCTCCGCGGGCACGACGTGGACCTCGTCGGCACTGGCAGCGGGAGTGATCTCGACCAATGCGAGACCAAACCGTTCGACGGTGCCTCGGAACAGGACCCGGTAGTCCTCGACAGTGGCAGTCGAGGGTGGTTTCCCGTCGAAGAGGAGGCTGAACACCCAACCAGACGTGCCGGTACGGGCGAGGTCCAGGATGAGGCGGGTGGCAGTGTCACTCGCCAGAGCTCGGTGAGCGACACTCTTGGTCGCCCCGGGCCCCTCCGTACGAGGGGTCCGCTCAAGCTGGAGTACGCCGAGCAGTTCCTGAAATTGGTGCGAAGTCAGGTCTCCGTGGGAAAGCACTCGAAGTGCGGGCCAGAGCATGGTGAAGGCTCCTTCATCGGTCAGGCGACCAGAAGAATGGTGTGGCAGCAGACAGCTGCGCCAGGACTTACGCTTGCGGTCCCAGGTGGATCGGATTGCTCCAGGCCCGTCGCCCAGCCGCGTCCTCGACAGTGACTCGGCAGTACCCGCCCGCGAACATCGCTACAGGCAGCGAGCAGTCCGTGAGGTCTGTGCCTCCGAGAACCTGTTTGCCTGGCTTGCTCCCGGTGATCAGCACCTTGCGTACCGGCGAAGATTTCACCGAGATCTGGTCGTTGCTCAGCTGGATGTCGTGCAGTTCGGGCCCGGTGCTCGAGTAGTAGTGGCCTGCTTTGAGTGCGGCGAGGAGCGCCTCCGGGCAGAGCGACTCCGAGCGGACTTGGACCCAGGCTGCACAGGCTGGTGGATCCTGGGGCTGGAAGTGCGAGTCGTCTGCAGCGTAGGCACTCAGTTTGTGACCGCGGTTGAGCATCACGTCGGTCAGGTGCCAGCTGTCGCCCCGGTCCTCGTAGGCGGACAGCGCGTTGTAGACCTCGACCGCGTGTGCCGCATCCAGGCTCTCGGCGTCGGAGAGGGTGAGGAGCGATGCGGCAGGGTGGGCCATCCCGATGAACGCGCCAGCGGTTCGTGCGCGGCGCGCTAGCCGCGGGCCGGTCTCGCCGGGCCCGGGAGGAGGGAATCCGAGTGGCAACCCCACGGCGAGGATGTGCCACTCCGAAGAAAACTCAGTGCTTGGGCCGTGCAGCTCCGCGCCAAGCAGTGTGGTGAACCCGGGGGTTCGTAGCGGTCGGGTGTCTGTCAGCGGGAACCCGTGCTTGGCGCGGAAGTGGTCGGTGATTGCTAGGAAGTCGTAGCCAGCTTCGCGGTAGTGGGCCACGGTCTTCTCGGGTGACAGGGCGCCATCGGACTGGTTGGAATGTGCGTGCAGATTACCGCGCCAAAAGCGGCCCGGCTGGTTGAAGGGTGGTTCGGTCACGCTATCCCCTCGTGGGCGTGGTCGGGGCGTCCGCCCCGTCGGCCTGTCCTGTCGCCAAACGTACTGGTCCCCCCTTGTCAACCCGGCGACTGCGTGGGCGAACGCAGCACCACCGTAGCGATAGGGGCGGGGCGGGCTCCGACAACGGGTTGGCCGCAGCAAGACCGTTACGACAGCACGGAGGACTGAGGTGATGTGCACCAGGATGATGCGAAATTGCGACGAACCCGCCCACCGAGGGCGTAGGAATCCGCCAGGTACGGCACCGGGACGCCCGGTGCCGATGCACTGAGGTACATGCCGAGCAGTACTCCGACCAGGATGAGGGCGAGGACCGCGAACAGGATGGTGCCGGTCCCGCGACGGCGCCCGGAGTGCTGGGGGTGCCTCCGGCGGGCGGGGTAGTACGTGCCCGGCCGAACGGGGCGATGAGGCCGGTCAGACAATGTCCGGGGCATCGACGACCTCACTGCGGACAATCCGGGTACAGGTAATCGCCGTAGGGCAGAGGGCAACCGGAGCACCTCCCGGTGCCGGCCGGCCAAGGCCTTCCGCACCCCCACGAGATCGGAGTCCAAGCGCCACACACTGGCAGACGCGCCAGCACCCCATCAGCCACCGCTAGCTCGGCTCCCGGGGCTGGTTTCGTCCTCGGCACCGGCGCCCAGTTCACCCCGCAGCTCGGCCACGACCGCCACCAGCACACGGATCAATTCCTCCGCCTCCGCGGCACCCGCCTCGGCCTGCCGCTGCGCCTGCCGGGCCGGGTCCAGCACCTGCCGCGCGACCGACCGCCCCGCCGCGGGCGCCTGGTGCCCCGGGGCCGCCCGGCTGGCCTGTTCGTGCAGGTGGGCAGCACGTGCCGGCAGCACCGCCTGGGCCCGCGGGTTCGCCACGTGGCACCTCCCGCACGAACCGGGCCAAGGCCTCCGCCTGCTCGTCTCCCCCTTGAACCGTCCCTGCGGACGTCCAACACCCACCCCGCGCCCCCTGCCTTGTCCGCGGCCAAACCGGATTGTCCGCCACCCACCTGGGTGTTGCCGACTTCTGGTGGATGGACAATCCGACATGCCGCACGGTGGGACCTCCACCGGTTCTTCGGAAAAATTGGCGGGTCCGTAAAACCCGCGAAAGCGTTCCGGGACCGAACCCAGGACGAGACCTTCCGGTCCCTCCATCATCGAAGGGAATTCCGTGCGATTTCACGGTCGGACGGCTTCTGCTGCCGTCGTCATCAGCGGCGCACTTCTCGGTGCGCTTGGTTCCGCAGCGCCCGCACAGGCGGGCGGCGCGTGGAACGAATGGGGACTGGGCAGCTATCACGCTGGCCTCGACGGCACCGCCGGGAGCAGCAACGTGACACTCGGCGGATTTGCCTGTGGCGGTTGGAGCGCCACGCTGTTCTACGTGCAACTCGTCCGGTCCGATGGAACGAAGATCCGGTCCACGAAGAGCTGGGCGGCTGACGGTACCTACCAGTACCAGACCTTCTACGGGGCGACCTCGCCCGGCACCACGTACTACGTCCGCTGGTACGGGCAGGACAGCAACGAGAACAACGGCTTCCCCGCCAAGTGCTCCGGCGCAGGGTTCGACTCCTGAACCGGCTGGTACCGGGGGGGGGGGGGGGGAGGGGGGGCGGGGGGGGGGGGGGGGGGGGGGGGGGGGGGGGGGGGGGGGAGGGGGGGGGGGGGGGGGGTG
>NZ_JBVJCO010000024.1:80019-97048 GCF_055588525.1 Kitasatospora sp. NPDC041988 | reverse complement strand
GTCTCCCCCCCCCCCCCCCTCCCCCCCCCCCCCCCCCCCCCCCCCCCCCCCCCCCCCCCCCCCCCCGGGCGGTCCGTCCAGTCGGGCAGACCGAGGGAAGGGAACCGATCTCGCGTGGGCGTCCACGGGAACGACCTAGTGTCGAAGGTCATGTCAGGCTGTGCCGGGCTGATCACAGCGTTTGCCCTACTGACCGCCTGCGCCGCCGGGGCCTCCTCGCCGAGTCCGCCGTTCGACGTGCTCTCCACCGTCGAACGCGGCACGACGGCAGGCTTCGAATGGCGCGTCGAACTGGTACACAAGGGCAGCGAGTTGTGCACCGCGGCAAGAGTGCGGGACGACCTCGTGGGACTGGCCTGCCAGCCTCCTTCGACAGCTGAGAGTCCGTTGAACTTCGCCGTCGACGGGCACAAGAAGCTCATCCTCGTCCACGGCCTGGTCAGCCCCAGCGTCAGCAGCCTGGAAGAAATCGACGTGGGCAACCGGGCCCCGCGCATCCTGCCGATCCACGCCCTGCCCGCCGACCCTGCCCATCGCTACTTCGCCTACGCCGTGGTGCCGGGTCAGGCCGGAGACCTCATCGCCCGTGATGCCGACGGGGCCGTCCTCATGTCCGGCGCCGCCAAACTCGCCGATGTCCAAACCCTGGACAGCGGGCCGCCACCGAAGCGCAACGGCTCGTAATCGTCCTGTTCGGCCTGGCTCTACGCCGGACCACACCGCACCGCTCCGACAAGACAGATGGAAGAAGGACAGCATGTCGTTCACCAGAAGCCTCAGGGCCCGCACCATACTCGCTGTGGCCACGGCAGTACTGGCGGGCACCGTCATCGCCACCGCGCCGGCCTCCGCCTCGACACCGCAACAACCACAGTCACCGAGCGCCTGCTGGTCCACCGACTACCACTGGTGCGACATGCTCGAGTCCAGGGACGCCAACGCGGAAATGGATGTCTTCTGGGGCAGCGACGGTCATGAGTACATCGACTCCGTCCTCAACACCAACCACTACGGCCAGAACCTGTGGATTCTGACCTGGACCGGCAGCGGCTGGGACTGGCTGGGGATACCCGCAACCACCAGCATCGGCAACGGCTGGTACACCGCACAGGACAACAACCGGTCCGACGCCGGCAAGACCATCAAGATCGCCGTGTTCAACTGGACCACCAACACGTACATGTACTCGAACGCACATTGAGCAGGCCTGGCGCCGCAGAACGGTTCCAACGTCCTGCCAGCCCGGTGAACGCGGTACGCCGCCAGGCCCTACTGGAGCAGTCCCCCCAAGCCGGCCGGACTGCGGCTGACCCCGCCTGCGCGGGGAGGACCCTTCGCGAGCTGGGCTTCTTCTATGGCTTTGCGACTTCTGAAGCGTTGTTGGTACATGGCGATGGCGACGGCGAGGCGTGTGGTGTCGTCTGCCCACGCTCTGGCCTGGCGTTCGAGCCACGTGGTGCTGAGGGAGTCGGGGACGGTGGAGGCGTAGCAGTGGACGCCTCCGGATCCGGTGGCGATGACGGTGGTGCCGTGGCGGGCCAGCCTGTCCCGGCGAAGGTGGAAGGGGTGCGGTCGAAGTGGAGCCACGGTGTCCGTCCCTCCTCCGTGGTTCTTCGGAGCTGTGGTGCTCTGCCTTCCGAGTCTCCCGACGCCCCGGTCCCAGGCGCACGTGTCCCGGCCATGTCCCGGCCGGGGTTGTGTTGCGGGCCCCGGTGCGCCGTCGCACGATGGAGGTAACGGCTGGCGCGCACGTGGTTGGGCGGCCGGTGACGTTCTTCCGGGCGGCGCAAGTGACGCCGCGAAGCACGGACTTCTTGCGAGTGACCATGACGGTCAACTCTGTCTTCTGGCCTGACCAGGCCGCTCAGGATCTGCATTTGATCCCGGGCGTCGTCGGTCCACGGCTCGACCATCTCCTGTGGATCGACGACACGACCGGGAACGTGCGGGCGGACAGCCCGCCCGCGGGTGTTTCGGTGTCCTGGGCGGCGAACTTCGTGGCCGGGACGGCCGGAACGGCGGGGGTTACGGTCAACCCCCAGGGAGAGGTGACAGTTACCGCGCCCCTGGCGGCGGCACCACGCCTGCTTGACTTCCTCGTGACCGCGACGGTGACCGAGGCCGGCACAACATTCACGACCTCCAAGCGCATCCACATCCACAGTTCCATCACACGGATGTGGCTCACGCCCGTGCAACTCACCGTCCATCAGAACGTCCGAAAAAGCCGGTTCACGCTGCTCGCGGAGTTCGATGACGGTACATACGGCGATCTGACGGCGTGGTGCCCGGCGGACCCTCCCGTCGTGGGAGACCGGACATTCGTGCGCGCGTCGGGGAGCGTCACTTCGGCCGTCACCTGGTCGTCCAACGCGGCGGGAACCGTCGGTGTCGCCTCGGCCACCGGCTTGCTGACCGGAGCGGCCAACACCGGCAACGCCACGATCCAGGCAGCTCTGCCGGCATCGTTGGGCGGCTCCACAGCGACGGCGACCGCCAGGGCGACCCAGCCCTGGAACAACCCCGTCACCCTGACCTTGATCGACGGCCCCGGCTTCGCCTCGATGGCGAGCTCGGTCAACGTGCTGATCCTGCCGGACGGCTTCAGGGCCGGGGACAGTGCGGGCTTCGAGAAACTCGTACGGGGTCTGGTGTACCGGCTGCGCAAGCGGCACCGCACCCGGCCGTACGACCTCCTGAAGGACAAGATCAACTACTTCATGGCCTGGGTCGAATCACGCGAGGCCGGCATTTGCGCTCAGGAGCTGGTCCGGTCTTCGCCTGCGTCCGGCACTGGGGCGAAGGCACGCGAGGTCGACACGGCGGTGGTGGGCGGCGTGGCAGGCGCGACGCACATCGCGACTCCACCCACACCGGCCACCAACGATCTGTACCTGCTGAACGAACCCGACACGACGTTCGCGCTCTCGTTGGGCGAGCGCCCCGCGGCGCAGCGTCGCCGCGAGATACGTTCGACCGGCTTCCATCCGTGGCGCTACGACGAGCAGGACTTCGACGACTTCCTCGGCGCCCTGCGGGACCCGGCCGGAGTCACGGTGGGTGGCGCGTGGGTGCGGGGCGGCAACGACGAGGACCGTGTCATCGTGTGCGCGCACTCCCGCAGGAACGGCGGGGCCAACCTCTTCCGGACCGCCAGAGGCCGGACCATCACCATGACGCTCGACGACGAGGACGATCACAGGATCGAGAACGCCACCGGCGGGTTCGGCAAGAACCTGCTCCCCGACTCCATTCCCACGATCCATCTCGACTTCTGGACCACGGCCGCCCACGAACTGGGGCACTCTCTGGCTCTCTCCGACGAGTACGGCGGCGGGGGAGCGGCACCGGCCACGCTCGTGGCGGAACTCGCCAAGAAGGCGAACGCCCAGCCCCGCAGCACCCTTCTCACTGGTGTCAACCTCGATGCGGACAAGGTGAAGTGGCGCTGGCCGCGGTTGCGCAAAGCCGGCGTTCTCTCCGCGCAGCCGCTGGACTTGGGCAGCCCGCTCTACCGAGTCCAGCTGGAGGCCGGTCACACCGCGCAGTTCCGCGCCGACGACGTCGTGCGGTTGCGGAAGCGGCCGCTGGTGGGCGCTCCGCCGCCGAGCGACCGGTTTATCGTGACCGCGGTCGCCGATCCGGAGATCGAGTTGGAGGCGCTGACGGCGGCCGTGTTCACGCCCGCCGACTTCCCGGCGGGTTCCCTACTCATCTGTCCCGTGCGCGGGCCCGACCCGGACCCGGCCACGCGTGTCTTCGGGGACGACATCGAACTGATGCATCCCACTGTCCGTGCTCGCATCAACGCCACACGTAATCCGCTCAACGCGGCCCACACCGACCCTCCCAACCGGGCGTGCCCAGGTGCCCTGGCCACGCCGACCCCGGCGACCAACTTCCCCGGAGGCACCGCTCCGAACCCACCACGCTACTCATCTTGGATCGTGGGTCTTTTCGAGAACGCCCGGGGCTTCAATTGCGGCGTGTACCGGCCGACCGGCATCTGCCTCATGCGCCGACAACACTTCTCCACCGACCAGGCATACCAGTTCTGCCCCGTCTGCCGCTACGCCATCGTCGACCAAATCGACCCTACCCAACACAGCACCATCGACCTCGACTACGCCCCGAGGTACCCCACATGACCAGCGACGACCGATCCACCCTGAACGTGGTCGCACGGCATCTCGCCACCGCCGTCGAGCCGCTCGACCGGGGGTTCCGGGACGAGGAGTCCTTCCGGCGGCTGATGTGGCAGCTCGGCCACGACGTCCAGGGGCTGCCGCCGAGCTATGTCGCCGTCGCCGACGCCGCCGTGCAGGCCGCCGCAGCGGCGGCGGCGCTCGCCGCCGACGCCGGCGCCGAGGAGGCCGTCGCGGCGATCGAGGCGGTCGGGGACGTCTATCTGGCGGTCGACGGGCTCGGGGACGTACCGCCAGGGGTGGACCCCGCGGCCATGACCGGGCTTGCGCGGAACCTGTTCGAGTATCTGCTGGCCGAATATCTGCTCTCCGAGGTGCCGACGTTCTTCTCGGTCCTCGAGTTGCTCGGGGTGATCCGTTCCGAGTCCGTGGAGCCCACCGGTGACCGCCCCGGCTTCGTGCGCACCCGCTTCGAGTGGGAGCGACTCCCTGAGGTGCTCCACGATCCGGCCTCCGTCCCGGCGGGGGTACTGGGCTGGGGAACCGCGGAGTTCGACTTCCGGAAGGCGGCCGAGCTGCTGGGCGAGGTGACGCTCGCGCTCGGGCTGACGTCCTCGGTGGGCGGGGTGCCGTCCGCCTACGCGGAGGCGATCCAGGCCCTGGCGACGGGGACACCCGCGCGGCCGCTGCGGCACGGTCTGACCGTGCCGTTCTTCGATATCCCGGTCGCCGGGGCATACCACGATGTCGGGCTCGCCGTCACCGAATTACCAGCGGAGGGCGCAGCGCTGCCGGGGATAGTGATCGGGCCGATGGTGCCGGACGGGGTCGCGCAGGACATCGACCTCGGCGGGCGCTGGACGTTTCGGCTGCGGGCGGGCACGGATCTGGCCGACCAGCTCGGGATCGTGCTGCGGCCCGGGGAGACCTCCGTCCGCTATCCGTTCGCGCCGGGGCACGCGCTGCCGTCGGCGGGGCTGGGCTTCTCGCTCGTCTTCGCGCCGGACGGTCCGGCGGTCGTCTTCGGCGAGCCGGGCGGCAACCGGATGGAGCTGGCCGGGGCCACGCTGTCGCTGGGGGTCGACCTCCGGGGCAGCGGGGTCGAGATCGTGCTCGGCGCGGAGCCGCGCGGGGCGGCCCTCGTGTTGTCGGCCGGTTCGCTCGACGGGTTCCTCGGCTCCGTGCTCGGTGGCGGGGACACCCGTGTCGAACTGCCGCTGGGGCTCGCGTGGTCGAACCGTACAGGTCTGGACTTCCAGGCGGGTGCCGGATTCGAGGTGTCGCTCTACCCGCACGCGGGGCTCGGGGTGCTGCACTTCGACCGGGTCGACCTTGCGGTGCGCGGCGCTGCCGGGGCCGGGGTCACTCCGGAGCTCGACGTCCGCGCGTCGGCGGCGCTCGCCGGGCGGCTGGGGCCGGTGTCGTACGCGGCTGACCGGGTGGGGGTGCATCTGCCGGTTCGGTTCGAGCCCGGCAACGCGGGCCCGCTCGACATCGGTTTCGGGGTGCTGACGCCGTCCGGTCTGGGGCTGGTGGTCGACGCGGCCGGGGTGTTGACGGGCGGCGGCTTCATCCGGCTCGACCCGGAGTCCGGGCGGTACACCGGGATCCTCGAACTGGAGGTTTTCGGCATCGGCGTCACCGCCGTCGGGGTCCTCGACACCAAGGACGCCCAGGGGACCGATCTGCCGGCGCCGGGCTTCTCGCTGCTGGTCGCGATCTCGTCCGAGTTCCCGCCGGTCCAGCTCGGCTACGGCTTCACCCTGGAGGGGGTCGGCGGGCTCGCGGCGGTCAACCGCCGCCTGGACACCGACGCGTTCCTGTCCGGGGTCCGTACGGGAGCCGTCGACGCGGTCCTCTTCCCGCAGGATCCGGTGGCCGACGCGCACACCCTGGTCTCCAACCTGACGACGATCTTCCCGGTGGCGATGGGCCGTCATGTGTTCGGGCCCATGGCGATCCTCGGCTGGGGCACACCGACGCTGGTCCGCGCCGAGATCGGCGTGCTGCTGGATGTGCCCGATCCGGTCACGCTCGCGCTGGTGGGCCAGGCGTCCGTCGTGCTTCCCGAGGAGGCGCCGGTCGTCTCGCTCCATGTCGACGTGGTCGCCGTGCTGGACGCCGCCAAGCGGCTGCTCGCCGTGGACGCGACCCTGCACGACTCGTACGTGGCCGCATTCACGGTCTCGGGCGACATGGCGCTGCGGTTGTCCTGGGCCGACCCGCCGAATGTGGCGCTGGCGGTCGGCGGAATGAACCCGCAGGTCACCCCGCCGCCCGGGTTCCCCGATCTGCGCCGGGTCACCATCGCCCTGGGCACCGGCGACAACCCCCGGGTGAGCCTGGAGGCGTATGTCGCGATCACCTCCAACTCGCGGCAGTTCGGTGCCCGGGCCGAATTGTTCGCCGAAGCCGGGGGGTTCAGTGTCAAGGGCTGGCTGGGCTTCGACGCCCTCCTGGTGGTCGTGCCGCTGTCGTTCCGAGTCGACTTCGACGCCGGGATGGGGCTGTTCCACGGTTCGGACCGGATCGCGGGGATCTCGGTCGAGGGGCACCTGACCGGTCCGGCACCGTTCCACGCCTGGGGCAAGGGCTGCCTGTCGCTGCTCTTCTTCGACATCTGCGTCCCGTTCGACGCCGAGTTCGGCGAGCGGCGGGAGAACACGCTGCCCCCGGCCGACCCCTGGCCCCTGCTGGAGGCCGCAATCCACCAGGCCGAGAACTGGTCGCCCGGGCTGGAGCCGGATCTCGCGGCGGCCGTCGCGCTGCGGCCCCCGCCGGGCACCCCCGGCCCGCCGCTGCTGCACCCGATGGGCTCGGCGACCCTGCGCCAGACGGTACTGCCCTTCAACCGTCCGCTGGAGCGTTTCGGGCAGTACGAGATCCAGGGTCCCGACCGCTTCGACCTCCACGACGTCTCGGTCGGCGACTCCCTGGTGACCGACTGGAACCTGGTGCGCGACCACTTCGCTCCCGGCGACTTCGAGGACCTCTCGGAGAGCGAGCAGCTGTCGCGGCCGGCGTTCGAGGAGATGGACGCCGGGGTGACCGTGGGCGGGGACTTCGTCGACGGTCCGCTCACCGCGCTCAAGTCGGCCCGCCTGGAGTACGAGACCCGGATCATCGACGCGCCCGGGGACGACCGGCCCGCCGCCCGCGCCCCGCTGGACCGGGTGCTCCAGCTCACCGCCGTGGCACGCGGCAGCCGCGCGGTGTCCGCGTGGGAGGACACCGGCGGCGCCAGGTTCACCCCGGCCGTCCCGGCCGACCGGGGCGTGGTCCTCGCGGCGGAGCAGTACGGCGTCGCCTCGCTCGACACCCTCGTGGCCCGCCCCGCCTTGGGGACCGGGCTCACCAAGGGGGCGGCGTACGGGGCACGGAAGCGGGCGCGCGACCGAACGGGCCTGCAGGTGGTGCCAGTGCACGAGCTGGCGGGTGCATCATGACGACCCCGGCGTCGTACGCGTTCCTGCCGTGGCTGCGGCGGGGCATGGTGCGCGAGATCAACCGGCCCGACGGCACGACGACGGGCGAGGCGCGGGCGGCGGTCCCGGTCACGCTGGGGATCGACGCGGCCGGTGAACGGCGGCCGGTCACCATCGGGTTCGAGCTGTTCGGCCCCGGCGAGGTCGCCGCCGTCGATCCGCGGGTGGTGATCCGTACCGTCCCCCGGCCCGACGAGACCGACGCCGAGCCCAGCTACTTCCCGGCGGTGGAGTTCGCGCAGCCCGACTTCCCCTGGCGGTTCACCCCGGCCCGCGCCGAGGCCGTACGGGGACGGCTGCGGCCCTGGATCGTGCTGGCAGTGCTGCCCGAGGACGCCGTCGCGGACGAGAGCCCTGCCCTGGGCGACGGGACGCTCGCCGCGATCACCGTCGACACCGCCGCGACGCTGCCGCTGCTGTCGCAGAGCTGGGCGTGGGCACATGTGCAGATCGACGGGTTCGACGCGGCGGCCGAGACGCTCGACGACGTCGCGCGTCACGAGCCCCGGAGGGTCCGTTCGCGTCTGGTGGCCGCCCGCCGTCTAGCGCCGCGCGCCCGCTACCGGGCGTTTCTCGTCCCCGCGTTCGAGCGAGGCAGGCTGGCGGGGCTGCGGGAGCCGCTGGACGACACCGTGGACGGCCTCGCGCCGGCCTGGCAGCCGGGAGCCACCCGGGTCCGACTGCCGGTGTACTACGCCTGGCGCTTCCAGACCGGTGAGGCCGGGGACTTCGAGACGCTGGCGCGCCGGCTGCGGGCGCGGCCCGTCGACGAGCGCACGGGGCTGCGTGATCTGTTCGTCGGCGCGCCGGACCCGGCGCTGCCGCCCGCGGCCTCGGTGCCGCTGGCCATGGAGGGTGCCCTGATAGCCCCGGAGACGACGAGCGACCCGTGGAGCGCCGGGGAGCGCACCCCGTTCGTGGCCGCGCTCGCCGGGCTCGTCAACCGGCCCGCCGATCTCCTGCAGACACCGGGCATCCCGCTGACCGTGGCCCCTCCGCTGTGGGCGCGCTGGCAGGCGGCGGCCGACCGGCTGCTCACGGCGGCGGGTGCCCCGCCGCGCTGGTTCCACGAGCTGAACGCCGATCCACGGCTACGCGCGGCGGCGGGCCTCGGCGCCGACGTGGTGCGCGTCCACGACCAGCAGTTGATGGCCGAGGCCTGGAACCAGGTCGAGGGCATCCTCGCCGCCAACGCGGAGCTGCGCCGGGCGCAGCTGTCGCGGGCCGCGGCCGAGCGCATCCTGGAGCGGCATCTCCTGCCGCTGCCGACGGAGGACTTCCTCATGGTGACGGCCCCGCTGCACCCGCGTTTCGCGGCGCCCGGCGCGGACTCCTCCGGCGCCCCCGCGATCACGGTGCACGAACGGCTACGGCGCAGCCCCGTGCCGGAAGGTGCCCTCGCGGGCGGGCTGCGGCGGGTGCTGCGCCCGGGCGGACCGGTGGGCCGCAGGATGGCGCGGCTGCGGGCGGACGGCGCGGCGCCGCTGCTCGCGCGCCTCAACACGGCGGAAGTGCGGGCCCGGCCGCCGGTGGCGACTCCGAAGGCGATGGTGACCCGCGCCCGGGTGGTGAAAGCGCTGCCCCACCCGCAGCGGCTGCTGGACGTGGACGTGCGGCCCGAGGACGTCCTGATGGTCCGGCCGGCCCGCGGATTCACGCTCGCGCTCAGCGTTCCCGGCGCGTGGGACGCAGACCAGGTGACCTTGGACCACGTACCTCCGGCGGAGGCGGCCGTACGTTTCCGGGACGCGCTCGCCGAGGCACTGGGCGACCTCAATGCCCCGCCCGCGCCAGGGCCGCGGCTGACGGTGGCGCACCTGGGCGGGCTCGCGGACACGCTGTCCGCAGGAATGCTGCCGCCGCTGACAGTGGCCGCCGGGCTGCGTCACCGGCTGGCCGTGGCGCCGTGGGTGCGCTGGGAGTACGAGGACCTGCTGGAGCCCATCATGGCGGCACCCTCGATCGAGACGCCGATGTACGAGCCGCTGCGCGACCTGGGCCAGGAGTGGCTGCTGCCGGGCGTGGGCCGGATCCCGCCCGACACGGCGACGCTGCTGAAGACCAACCAGCGCTTCATCGAGGCGTACATGGCCGGGCTGAGCCACGAGATGTCGCGTGAGCTGCTCTACCACGAGTACCCGACCGACCAACGCGGCACCTACTTCCGGCAGTTCTGGGACGTGCGCGGGATCGTCGGCCCCGGCGGCGCGGCGGACCCGGCGACGCTGCGCGACATCGAGGAAATTCACCGCTGGGGGCCGGGCACGGAGCTCGGCGCACACACCGGGCGCAGCCCGGCACCGCGCGAGGACCATCTGGTGCTGCTCGTCAAGGGCGAGATCCTGCGCCGCTACCCGAACACGCTGGTCTACGCGGTCCGCACGGTCCTCGACGGAGGGCGGCGCGCGCTGGGCAGCGAGCGGAAGTTCCCGGTGTTCGAGGGCCGGCTCGATCCGGACATCTCCGTGTACGGCTTCGATCTGCTCCCCGGGGAGGCGCGGGGCGACACCGGCCCGCAGGCCGACCAGGGCTGGTACTTCATGCTCCAGGAACAGCCGACAGAGCCGGTGTTCGGGCTCGATCCGGACGACGGGCACTACGGAGCGCCGCCCACGAGCTGGAACGACCTCAACTGGGCGCAGCTGGTGGGCGACGCGGCGGCACTGGACGCGCTCGGGCACATAGATCTGGACGCGGCGCTGCCAGACACCACGCAGGTGGTCCCGGCCGTCGGCGAGCCGCCGCTGGCCTGGCACGCCGAGCAGGGCCTCGGCGCGAAAGGCTCCAACGGCTCGGATCTCGCGTATGTGACGCTGCAACGGCCGTTCCGGGTCGCCATCCACGGCTCGGACCTGCTCCCGGAGGAGAATCCGCAATGACCGAGACGGTGGAGCGGCTGCGCGCGGCCCGGGCGGCGGCGCAGGGCGAACGCGGCCGGGCGGCCGGACGGCTGGCCGCCGCACGGACGGCACTTGCCGGCGCGCGGGAGCAGGACCGGGACCGGCTCGCGAAGGAGCACGCGCGGGCGCTGGCGGCGCTGCAGAAGGCGCGCGCCACCGAGGCGCGGGCGCTCGGCACCCTCCGGGCCGAGCTGGAGCGGCTCGCCACCGATCCGCTGGAGCGGATCGGCGGTCTCGACGCCCGGTTCCCCATGGCGCTGTTCCCGGTACGGCTGGAGACCCGCTTCCGGCGGGAAGCGGGGCGCCGGGGCGCCCGGCTGCTGGTGCGAATCTATCCCGACGGGCTGCTCGCGCACGGCTTCGAGCCGCTGCTCACCGCGGCGGAGGCCGAGGCGGGCGAGGCGTACTGGCGGCGGGTGCACGGCGGCATGACGGAGGCCGAGTCGTGGACGCTGCTGGTCGGGGAGGCGACGGCGGAGCGCGCCGCGTGGATCGTGGAGCGCACCGAGCCTACCGACGACTCCGGCGGCCTCCTCTTTCCGCCGCGCGAGCCACGACCGCCGGGCTGGCACCGGGCGCCGGAGGCGCCGCTGCTGCCGGACCGCTGGATCGTGACCTGTCTGCGGGGCGGCGCGGTGGTGCACCGGGAGGTCGGCCGGCCGGTACGGGAGGGCCTGGCGCTGACCCTGCGGATGAGTGCGGACGGTGAGGAGGAGGGGCTCGACGACTCCGTCGCGCTCACCCCGGACGGCCTGGCCGTTGAGCCGGAGCTGCGCTGGGCGTACGCCTTCGACGAGGCCGTCGAGGCGGGCATGGCCGTGGAGTTCCCGCTCACGGCCGCGGATCTCAAGGACGGCTTCGACACGGTCCTCGCCGCAGGAGTGCGGACGAGCGACGGTCCGCTGCGCCAAGCCGAGGAGCTGGCGGGGCTCTTCGACGGCCTGCGGTTCAGCCGCGGTCTGGCGTTCGTGCCGCAGGGCGCCAGGACCAACAACTCCACCGACGCGCCGTCGGACCATCCGCCGGCCGACCCGGCGGGCGCGGCGAGTTTCGCCGTGGCGCGGGGCGCCCCGCCGGCCGCGCCCGGCACGGACGGGCACCGTTTCATGAGCGCGCTGGGCGTGGACCCGGCGACCGCCGACCATGTGGCCGGTGCCGGGCGGGACGAGCAGGGTCCGGCGCGGGCGATGGTCTCGGCGCTGTGGCCCGCCACCGTCGGCCACTTCCTCGACCAGATGATGAGCCCCGACATCGGCGACGCCACGGCACAGGCGCTGCGGGCGCACGCCGACGCCCATGTCCGGCCGCGCGGGCCGCTGCCGGCGTTCCGCGCCGGATCCGTGCCCTACGGGCTGCTGCCGGTCGGTTCCCTGTCGCGGTGGGCACCCGGGCCGGACGCGGAGGGACCGCTGGGCGAGGCCCTACCGGTGTGGCTGCGCCGTCTGCTGCGCGGCTGGCGGACCGCCTCCATGGCCGCCCCGCGCCTGGGACGCTCGGCGGACCCGGACGCCGATCTCGTCGAGGTGCTGGGGCAGCACGCGAGCGCGCAGGGGGCGCAGATCCGCCGGGTGCTGGGGCCGGATCTGCACGCGAACATGTTCGGACTGCTCGGTGTGGAGCCGGGGCCCTGGCGAGCCCTGGAGCGGGAGGTCGCTCGAGTGTTGCTGGAGGATCTGGAGGAGGGGCCGCGCCGGGCCCGGGCGCTGCGGCTGACGTTCGCCGACCTCGCCCATGACTTCGACGGGCCGCTGGTGCAGCGTGAGCCGCTGTCCGAGACGGAGCCACTGGTCGTCAACTATCTGGCCGGGCTGCGTACCGCGTCGCCGGAGGCGCTGCGCGACCAGAGGGCCGGCCCCGCCGGGCGTCCGCCGCACCCCCTGTTGTATCTGATGCTCCGTCACGCACTGCTGCGCGCGTACGACACGGCGGCGCTGGACCTGCTCACCTGGCGGGGTCTCGCCGTCGCCGACGACCGTTTCGAGGCCGAGCTGATCGACGTGGTCCCCGGCCGCCAGGTCCCGGACCGCACCGCCTGGACCCGGTTCGACCAGCGGGTGACCGGGGTGACCGGCGACCGCACGCTCGGGGTCTTCCTGGCCGACCCGCGCTCCGCCCAGCTCACGGCCGTGCCCAAGGTGGGCCGGGCGCTGGCACCGCTGGTACGGCTGCGCGCCGATCTGCGGATCCTGGAGCAACTGCCCAGCGCCGAGCTGGAACGGCTCTTCACCGAGACCCTGGACACCTGCTCGCACCGGCTGGATCCGTGGGTCACCTCGCTGAGCGCCCGGCGCCTCGCCCGGATGCGGCAGGCGCAGCCGCGGGGCGTCCACGTCGGGGCGTACGGCTGGGTCGAGGACCTGCGGCCCGATCCCGTGCCGACGCTCGTACCGGTCAGGGTCGGCGCGGCGGGCGAACCCGCCCAGGCGCGTACGGACTCCGCCGGCCATGTCCACGCGCCGTCGATGGCGCACGCCGCCACCGCCGCGGTGCTGCGCGGCGCCCGGCTCGCCCATGGCGGCGAGGAGGCCTACGCGATCGACCTCTCGTCCCGGCGGGTGCGGGAGGCACTCGCGCTGATCGACGCGGTGCGCGCGGACCAGCCGCTGGGCGCGGGGCTCGGGTACCGGTTCGAGAGGGGGCTGCACGAGGGGCATGCGGGGGTGGAGCTGGACCGGTTCATCGACGACCTGCGGGCGCTCTACCCGCTGGTCGCGAACAAGACCCAGGACAGCGGCGAGCCCGCGGAGACGGTCGCCGCCCGGAATGTCGTCGACGGGCTGCGGCTGCGGGCCGCGTGGCGCGCCGGGACCATCCCGTGGGACAGCGCGGGGCTCTCGCCGACCGCCCCTCAGCGTGACGCACTGGAGGAGGAGTTGCGGCGGCTCGACGACGCGATCGACGCGATCGCCGATCTGCTGCTCGCCGAATCGGTGCACCAAGCGCTGCGGGGCAGCCCGGCCGCCGCGGGCGCCACCCTCGACAGCCTCGCCAAGGGCCACCGGCCGCCCGAGCCGGAGGTGGCCCGGACGCCGCGCGGCGGCGGAGTGCTGCACCAGCGGGTGGCACTCGTCGTCTCCGCCACGGCTCAGCCGCCACAGTGGGCGGCGCTCGGCGCGACCCCCCGCGCGCAGGCCGCGCCCGAGCTCGACGCCTGGCTCGGCGCTCTCCTCGGGCCGCCGGACCGGCTGGGGTGCGTTGCCACACCCGACAACGGGGCGCCGCGCACGGTCACGGCGGCGGATCTCGCGCTCGCGCCGGTCGATCTGCTGCTGCACGCCGCCGCGCTCCAGGCGGGCGCCGCGTCGGCCGAGCTGGACCGGCGGATCGCCTGGGAGGTGGCGGGAGCGGCCGGGCCGGACACCGCCGTCACTGTCGACCACACGGACCCGGGAAGTGCCGACCTCGCCCTCGCGGACGCCCTCGAACTGCTCTCGGAGGCGGCACGGACGCTGGGCCACGGACGGCCGCTCGGCCCGGCCGACCTCGTCGCCCCCGAGCGGGGCGCAGCGCTCGCCTCGGCCGACCCCATGACCGAGGACCTCGACCACCGAGCCGACACGGCGGAGAGCGCGCTCGACGCCGCCGCCCAGGCCCTCGACGACGCCCTCACGGCCGTCCGTACCGCGCCCGAGGGCACCGTCCCCGACCTGTCTGCGCTGCGCGCGGCGCTCGCCGGGGCGACCACCTTCGGCGTCACCGACGCCTTCCCGCCCTCCCGTCACGACACCGCACCCGCCGCGCGCGAGACACTGCTGACCCTCGGCGACGCGGCGGCGGCCGGGCTCGGCCGCCGGATCGCCGCGCGCGCCGGCGCCGCCGACGCGGCGGAGCGGCTGCGGGCGGTGTTCGGACGCGCCCTGCCGGTGCTGCCCCGCTTCCGCCCGGCGGTGCCCGAGGAGCTCGCCGCCGCGCTGGCCGCCGAGCCCAGTCTCGGCGCCGACCCGGCCGGCGCGGTGGAGGGCTGGCTCGCCGGGGTACTGCGGGTCCGTGAACCGCTGGACGCGTGGCGCCACGTCCTCGTCTACGCCCGGGCGACCGGCACGACGACGGACCGCCCGCGCATCGTGCAACTCCCGCCGGGCGACGGAGCCGTCTGGGCGGCGCTCGACCACCTCGGCGGGCCTGCGCATCACTCCGGGCTGACCTCGCTCGCGCTCTTCGGCGATCTGCCCCCTGCGGACGCGCCGTGGAGCGGCCTGCTGCTCGACGCCTGGCCCGAGGTCCTGCCGAACCGGGAGGAGGAGAGCGGCGTGGTGTTCCACTACGACGCGCCGGGCGCCCAGGCACCGCACTGCGTCCTGCTCGCCGTGCCGTCGGCGCCGGACGGGCCGTGGAGCTACGACGACCTGGAGGCGACGCTGGTGGAGACCCTGGAGCTGGCCCGGGTACGCGCCGTCGACCTCTCGGGCCTCGGCCGCTACGGGCAGCTCTTCCCCGCCGCGTATCTCGCCGCCAACGTCAAGAACGCCACGGTCACCACCTCGTTCGCCGGCCTGGTGACCGCCCGTCCCACGATCGTGCGGGAGGACTGATGCCGAGCGTGACGTACTGGAACCGGGTCGAGCCGACCCCGCGCTCCGACAGCCTCGTGCGGGGCCTCGAAGCCCCGGTGCGCGACCCGCTCTGGTTCCTCGCGCGGCAGTGGCAGCTGGGCGAGTTCCACGGGGAGGACGCGGCCTCGCCCGCGTATGTCACCCTCGCGACGAGCACGGCCGGGTTCGAGGGCTGGCGCAGCGGCCCCGAGGGGCCGTTCGCCCCGCTGGACGGTGCGCCGCTGGAGGCGCTGACGCAGGCCGAGGAGGCCACGCCCGACTGGCGCACGGCGGTCGAGCTCGGCCACGCGCTCCTGCGTGAACTGGCCGCTCGCGGCGTGGACCAGGCCGTGGCCGCCGCCGTGCGGGACGCGTTCCCGGTGCCCCGCCCCGAGGAGCAGGGCGCCGATGCGGGGGCAGACGCCGCCCTCACCCGCTTTCTGCGGCTGTGCGCTGGACGGGCCGTCGACGGGATCGCGGCGCGTGCCGCCGCCCGGGACGCCGCGCCCGCGCTGCCACCGCGCCTGGTCCTTCCGGGCGGCCAGGACCCGGACCCCGTCACGGCGGCGTTCGGCGCGTTCCTGGCGTGGGCGGATACGGCGTACGGGGCGCTCGGCCGGGCAGACACGCCCGCCTGGCGGCCCGACCGGCTCGACTACGACGTGGAAGTCGTGGCCGCCACACCGGGCGCCGGGCGGGACAGGCTGACCGCCCACGCCGGGCTGAACGGCGAGTACGACTGGTACAGCTTCGACGTGGCGGGCCCCGCGGAAGCAGGCCCGGGGCCCGCCGTGACCACCACGCACGGCAGTCTGTTCCCGACCCGGATCGGCTTCCCAGGTCTGCCGCGTGGGCGCTGGTGGCAGTTCGAGGACGCGCGGTTCAACTGGACAGCGCTCGACGCCGACCGGCGCGAGCTGGCCAAGACGCTCGTCCTCGACTTCATGCTGGTGTACGGCGACGACTGGTTCACCGTGCCGCTCGGCCTGCCCGTCGGCTCGCTGCTGCGGATCGACCAGCTCCTCGTACGGGACGTGTTCGACGAGTGGACATTGGTGGATCGGGCAGACGCGGACGACGACGGCTGGACGATGTTCTCGACGTCGTCTGCGGACGGTGCAGCCGACTACTCTGTCCTGCCGCCCTCGGCGTTGCGGGCCACCGTGGACGGACCGGTGATCGAGGAGGTGCGGTTCCTCCGCGACGAACAGGCCAACATGGTCTGGGCGGTGGAGACCACCACGGAGAACGGCGTCGGCCGCCCGTGGGACGGGCGTGAGCGCGCCCTGACGGTGACGGACGCACCGCCTCCCGACCCGCCGACCGAGGCCCCGCTGCGCTACCGCCTGGAAACGACGGTGCCGGTCAACTGGATTCCGTTCCTGCCCGTCCGGACCGACGCCGCCCTGCGCTCGGTCGCCCTCCAGCGTGCCTCGATGCAGCGGTTCACGGACGGCGCGCTGGAGAGCGTGGCGCCGGTGGGCCGGGTTCTGACGCCCGAGGGCCTCGAGGATCCGACGGTCTACCAGGTCCGCGAGGAGGAGGTCGAGCGGTCCGGCACCCGGATCCTGCGGGCGGTACGGCGGGCCCGCTGGCTGGACGGGCGCACGTACACCTGGGTGTCGCGGCGCCGCCGGGCGGGCTTCGGCGAGGGCGCGAGCGGGCTGGCGTACGACCGTGCCGAGGAGATGGAGGGCCAGCGGGGCTGACCGCCGGAGACCGGGGGCCCCGGTCCCGCCCCTGTCCCACCGTCTCCTGTCCCACCGTCTCCGGCCACGCGCCGGGACCGGGGCCGGGGCCGCCTGAGGCCTGGCGTAGGTGGCCGCCCTGCGGCCCCGGGCGTGGGAGGAGGGGGGGCCCCCCCCCCCCCCGGGCTGTCCAAGGGGGGGGGGGTACCCGAGGAGGGGGTGTCGCTTCTTTCGGGACCTTTTACTCCGGGTTTCCGAGACGAAGAGGGGGGGGGAGAC
>NZ_JBVJCO010000024.1:59409-80009 GCF_055588525.1 Kitasatospora sp. NPDC041988 | reverse complement strand
GGTCGAGTCGGGGGGGACGGGAGTTAAGATGTGTGCTCTTCCGCTCTCCTGCGGCCCTGGCCGTGGCCGCGGGGCGGCCACCCCACGCCCAGGTGCACGGGGTGCCCCGCGGGCCCGCCCGGCGTCCGTCGGATACGCGGTCTGGCTACGACCCGTCCGAAATCCCGTGGATGCGGCGGGACGTCAACGAGCGGTGCGGCAGGCAACGTCGGCGGCTCGGCTCGGCGCGAAATCTGCTCCGCAAGCGACGACAAGGAGCGCGGCGGTGATGCACGGAGACAGTCCGCAGCACGGCCTGACTCTGGTGCGGGGCTTCAGGCTGTGAGGTAGGCCGCCGGACGGACGCCCGCCGCCTCTCGCTGGACCACTGGCGGTCCGAGGCCGGATACCTCGCCCGCCGCTACGCCGATCTCGCCCACGGACACATCGCCGCCACCGTGCCGCTGCGGGGCGGCCGGCCCGGAGAGGTCCTGTACGAAGTCGACTGGGACGGACCCCCTCCCCCGCACAACCCGTACAACCGGTACAACCGGTACAACCGGTACAACCGGTGCACCGCCTTCGAACTGCGCCTCATCCGGCAACAACCCTGAGCTTGCCGTTGAACGTCCGACGGCCAGTACCGGCAACCTCGGGGCCTGCCCGTCAGCGCCGTTCGGCGGTGAGCGCCAAGTCATGGACCAGGAAGTGGAGTTGCACGTCGCCGGTGGACTCCGCCCATAGTCCCTCGGCGTCGAGTACAGATGCCGCGACCATCCGGGCCTCAGCGACGAGTTCGGGGTGGTAGTTGAAGCCTGGCCATGGCAGGACGGGGTAGTCGCCCTCCTCACCGAACTGCCGGACCCGCTCGATGTCGCCCAGAACTGCGTGCGGCAGCGACTCGTTCGCCCAGGACCACAGCCAGGACTGCTGGGCGAGGCTGACACTGCCGATCATCGTGAGCCGTCCGGTGAGGAACACCTTCCCGTCGCGCGACCACCTGATCTGCGCGTCGTCCATCGACCACTGGTACTGCACGTCCCCCGACAGTCCGAAGCGTTCAACCATGAGGGCCTGCCGGGTACGGGCGCGCTCACGGGCGGCGAGCACGACCTCTTCCCATCCGGAGTGGTCATGCTTCCAGCGGTCGTCCACCTTGCTCTCCTCGCACAGAACTGTCGGCAAGATCCTCCCATCCGGGTTGCCGGTCCTGGGCTGCCGGGTTCACTCCTGGTCATCCCGGTGGATCTGCTGGTGGCTCATCCCGTGCGGCGTGTTTGATGCCGGTCTTGTGGTGGGTCGGTCGGCGGTGGGGTCCGCCGGTGGCCAGGAGCAGGCCCACGTCGTAGCGGTTCGCGGGAC
Source organism: Kitasatospora sp. NPDC041988 (assembly GCF_055588525.1). NCBI lineage: Bacteria > Bacillati > Actinomycetota > Actinomycetes > Kitasatosporales > Streptomycetaceae > Kitasatospora > Kitasatospora sp. NPDC041988. The sequence continues at coordinate 78,668 of NZ_JBVJCO010000024.1, read as the reverse complement.
GCGAGGGAGACGCGATCCCACCGCCCTGCCGCGTCGCGGTCGGCGCTGACGCCGAGGCCGGCGCCACCCCCGCTGCGAACGCGATCGCGGCGGCGAGCCCCATGGCCCCTCTTCGTCGGGGTTGCGAGAACGCGTCAGCCCGTGGGCGTGCCGATCTGGTCGCGTTCCAGGACGGAACGCAGCTCCGAGAGGGCCTGCGCGGCGGCCGTCATGGGGGACGCCTTGAGTGCATCTGCGACCAGCTCGGCCAACCGCTCGGTAAAGGTCCCTTCTGCCACGTCGACCAACTGCAGGCCGTCGTCGGTCAGTTCCAGCAGTGACGACCGGCGGTCCGACGGGTTCGGCATGCGGGCGACCCATCCCTGCCGCTCCAGGCGGTCGACGCCCTTGCTGGTGGACCCGATGCCGATGGCGAACTCCGCCGCCAGATCCGCCACCCGGGCCCCGGGGTGGTCGCGGAGGTGGCACAGGAACTCGAATTGTGACGTGACGATCCCGTGCCGCTCGCGAAGACGGTCGTTGAGGGCGTTGTACAGACGCGTCTCGCATCGGACGAGGTCGGCGAAGAAGCTCGGGAGGTCGACCGTCTCACCGCTCACTTTAGATGCCATGGCATATAGCCTACGTTAGATGCCGCGGCATATAGTGCGAAAGAAGCTACTTACGGCAGGAGAACGCCTCATGAGCAAGGAACAGCGCACGCAGGTCAGCGCGATGCTGCGGCAGCCCCGGCCCGACGGCCCCCAGTCGGTCGAGGCGATCCGAGCCGGATTCAAGGCGATGATGGCCCAGATGGTCGTCCCGGACGGCCTCCGCATCACCAAGACAACACTCGGCGACCGACCGGCGCTGTCCGTCGAGCCGGGCACCGAGACGCGCACCGGGACGATCCTGTACTTCCACGGCGGCGGCTGGGTGTTCGGCTCCCCCGAGACCGCGCTGTCGCTCACGGGGAACCTCGTGGCCAGGACCGGGTTCACGGCGTACTCGCTGGACTACCGGCTCGCCCCCGAGCACCCGTTCCCGGCCGCAATCGAGGACGCGCTGAGCGCCTACCGCGCCCTCCTCGACAGCGGCGAAGACCCTTCGACCATCGCGTTCGCCGGGGACTCCGCCGGAGGCGGCCTCAGCGTCACCACCTGCCTCGCCGCCCGCGACGCCGGTCTCCCGATGCCTGCCGCGATCGTGGCCTTCTCCCCCGGCCTCGACGCCACCCGGACGGGCGAGAGCATGGACACCAAGGCAGGCATCGACCCGTTCTTCACCCGCGAGAGCCTGGGACACACCGGGGCCATGTACCTGGCGGGAGCCGACCCGCACCAGCCCATGCTCAGCCCCGCCGTCCTCGCCGACCTGACAGGCTTCCCGCCGATGCTCCTCCAGGCGGGCACCAACGAAGTGCTCCTGGACGACTCCACCCGCCTGGCCGCCCGCGCCCGCGCAGCCGGAGTGGACGTGATCCTCGACATCACCGCCGACGTACCCCACGTGTTCCAGTCCTTCGCCGGCGTGCTCGACGAGGCCGACCAAGCGCTGGACCGCGCAGCCCTCTTCCTCACGCAGCACGTCCACATTTCCGACACCGCGGCCAAGTCAGCCCGGTAAAGCTCGGAGCCCTCTGGCCATACAGCAGGCTCGGCTCCGACCCTCGCAGTCAAAGGCGGCAACACGAGTCAACCGCGTAGAAGCAGGGCCGTGGTACCGGACGAGAGCCTCCGTGTCAGACCCCTGCCTCGGCGTAGCCCCGGGCCCGTAGTTGGCCCTGGACCGTGCGGTCCGGGGTGTCAGCGGCCTGTCGGTGATGCGTCGGTCAGATGCAGGTGGGCTCTGGGACCTTCGAGAGGTCCTGCCGGGTGCCGATCCGGCTGTGGATTCAGGGAAGGGGATCTCTTGTGCATGACGTAGTGATCGTGGGCGCCGGCCCGGTGGGGCTGTTCCTTGCCTGCGAGCTCGGCCTCGCGGGCTGCTCGGTCCTGGTGCTCGAGCGGGAGCCGGGCCCCCGCTCGCCGTTCAAGGCGCTGCCGCTCGGCATCCGGGGCCTGTCCTCCGCCTCGGTCCAGGCGTTTTACCGCCGCGGGATGCTGCACCAGCTGCTGAAGGCATCGGGCGTCGACGATGAGCCCGGCGCGCACCCGGGACCGGACGAGCCGTCAGTCCCTCGTCATGGTGGCCACTTCGCCGGCATGATGCTCGATCCGGCCAAGATCGACTCCGCGGCCCTGCCGTACCGGCTGCCCGGCCCGGCACCGGAGGGCATGCCGACACACCTCGAAGCCATCGAGGCGGTGCTGGCCGAGCGGGCGTCCGAGCTGGGCGTGGAAGTCAGGCGCGGCGTCACGGTTTCGGCCATCGCGCACAACGACGAGAGCGTGATCGCGCAAGCGGGGGAACACGCGTACACGGCGCGCTGGCTGGTCGGCTGCGACGGCGGACGCAGTACCGTACGCGGGCTCGCGGGCTTCGACTTCGTCGGGACCGAGCCGCTGTTCACCGGCTACACCATGCTCGCCACCGTCGCCGACCCCGAGAAGCTGAGCCCCGGGTTCAATCTGACGCCGACGGGCATGTACCTCCAGCCCGCGGCAGGGTACATCGGCATGATGGACTTCGACGGCGGCGCGTTCGATCGCTCGCAGCAGCCGACGCGCGACCATCTCCAGGCGGTTCTGCGCCGGGTGTCCGGCACCGACGTGACGCTGAGCGAGGTCCGTCTCGCGTCGAGCTTCACCGATCGGGCGATGCAGACGACGGCTTACCGGCGGGGACGCGTCCTGCTCGCGGGCGACGCCGCTCACATCCACTCGCCCCTGGGCGGGCAGGGTCTCAACGCCGGTATCGGCGATGCCCTGAACCTGGGCTGGAAGCTGGCGGCGGCCGTGCACGGACACGCGCCGGACGGACTTCTCGACACCTACAACCGCGAGCGCCATCCGGTGGGGTCAGCGGTGCTCGACTGGTCGCGCGCACAGGTGGTGGCCATGCGGCCGGACCCGCACGGCCAGGCCATCCAAGGGGTGATTCGCGAACTGATCGAAACCCGTGACGGAGCGACCTACGTGTTCGACAGAATGTCGGGGTCGTCCATCCGTTACGACCTCGGCAGCGAGCACCCGTTGGTCGGCCGCAGCGCCCCGGACCTTCGTCTGGAAGACGGCACCCGTCTTGGCGACCTGATGCGGGACGGACGGGGCGTCACGCTCGACTTCAGCGCCGACCGATGCCTGCACGGTTCGGCGAGGGGCTGGGAGAGCCGGATGCGGTACGCGGCCGGTCCGGCGAAGGACGACCTCGGATTGGGTGCCGTGCTGGTCCGGCCTGACGGCGTGGTCGCCTGGGCAGGCGAGCGCGCACCTGATCGTGAAGCGTTCGAGCGGGCCGCAGGCCGCTGGTTCGGCGGTCCGGACAGCTGAAGCGGGCGTCGGTGTCGGCACCCGGAGAACATCCGCTTACCCGAGCCCGGACGTCGGGCCGTGCTCACCCGGTTACCCCTCCGGCCCTGCGGTGGGCCGGAGGGGTAACCGCGTCCGCGCGGCGAGGCCGTCGAGTTCGAGCCATCGCCGAGGCCACCAGCAGCCGGCCCGACGACTACCGGTGCGCCGCCCTTGCCTACTTCGCTCTGGAGACCTCGGTCTTCGCCCATCGCACCGACGACCCCGAACGCGCCATGGACGCCGCCTTCGCTCTCCTCCACGACGGCTGGGGCGCCGCATATCGGATCACGCGGCAAAGGAGGTCAACGCCCCCGAGCCCCTGCGGCCACCCGCTCGGCGATGTCCGAAGTGGTGCGGGGGCCGGGCACGATGACGGTCGGCTCCAGGTCGAGCCTGGTGCGGTAAGGAAGTCGGCGTTCTTCAGCACGTCCAGCGATCCAGAATGCCCCACCGGCGTACGACAGGGCATAACCCATTCTGCGCTCGTCTCCTCGGTCGGGTCGCCAGACGAAGCGACCAGATGCCCCCTGGCAGTGAGCTCGATGGCGCCGGTCGCCTCGCCGGATCTTCCCCCTTTTCCCGAGCGCGGCAAAACATCGCCGGCATCCAAGGGCGGGCTCGCCCATAAGGCAGGCGGGCATCGGGAGCGCAATTAGCGATATACGGAACGGCGGAATGCATGATACGCCATATGGTCAGCCGTCATGGATCCAGTCGTAGGGCCATAGCTTCACCAAGTAAGTCAAGACTTATCTTCGGGGAGCTTTGACCGTAAGGTGTGGCTCGAATCGAAGGAGCCCCCTGTTGTCGAAAATGAATGATCCCGCGGTGCGTGCGGTTGAATCGGAGCGGGATTATGTGTCCTCCTTGTATGAGTTGCTCACCGAGCGGCTTTCCGAGGCGCGAGTACACCGAGCGAGTGTGCTGAAGGCCCCGGCGGAAAGCGCCGGTGAGGCATACGGGAGAGAAATCGCCGCCGAGCGTCTGGCCAAGGAAATCGGCCGGCTGGAGGGCGCCGAAAAGGGGCTGGTCTTCGGGCGCATCGACTGGACGGATGGTACGGCCCTGCGCATCGGGCGGATCGGACTGCACAGGGAGGAGGATGACCTGCCTCTGCTCGTGGACTGGCGCGCGAACGCGGCGCGGCCCTTCTACGAGGCGACACCGGTCCACCCGATGGACCTGCGGCGGCGCCGGCACCTGCGCCTCGAGGAGCGCACGGTCATCTCGGTGAGCGACGAACTGCTGGACGGGACCGCCCCGACCGACGAGGACGTCGTGGGTGACGGCCCGTTGACCGAGGCTCTGTCGGCACGGCGTACGGGCATGATGCACGCGGCCGTCGCGACGCTGCAGGCCGAGCAGGACGAGATCGTCCGCTCCGCCCACCGCGGGGTGACCGTGGTGCAGGGCGGGCCCGGCACCGGCAAGACGGTGGTCGCCCTGCACCGGGCGGCCTATGTCCTGTACGCGTTCCCGCGCGCCGCGGAGGAGGGTGTCCTGGTGGTGGGCCCGAACGCCCGGTTCCTCGACTACATCTCCCAGGTCCTTCCCTCGCTCGGAGAGAACGACGTCGTTCTGGCGACCTGCCGGGAACTGGCCGGAGTGTCCACGGACACGGTGGACCCGTTCGATACGGCGCGTCTCAAGGGCAGCTCCGACCTCGCCGACGCCTTGGCCGGCCTGCTGCGCGTCCACCAAGCCCCCGCCGGTGACTTCACCGTGCGGGTCGGACAGGAACTGGTTCACCTGTCCGGCGAGGAAGTCGCCGCGGCACGCGACGCCGCCGTGGCAGCCGTACCGGGGCACAACCCCGCGCGCCAGGTGTTCAGGGAGCTCCTGGTCGACGCCGTCACCGACGCGATGCAACGAGACATGGGCGACCTCCTGGAGCAGATCGACGCCGATTCCGAAAGGATGACGGGTATCAACCTCGACCGGTTCACGGGAGCCGCCCAGCGCCGTGCCGAAGGTGCGGCCGACTCGGGTCCGGCCCACGAGCTGGACCTGGACGCCATCCGAGCCGATCTCCTCGACGACGCCGGCGTCGACCGAGCGGTCGACGTGTTGTGGCCGCGGCTGGTACCCGGCGACCTCCTGAAGGCGCTCCTGACGAACGCCGCGGCTCTCGCCGAGCGCCTGCCCCGCCTGACCGCGCAGGAGCGGTCCCTTCTGCTGCGCGGTCCGGACGACTCGTGGACCGATGCCGATGTGCCGTTGCTGGACGAGGCGGCGAGCCTGGTCGACGGCCCCCCCGAGCGGACGTACGGGCACGTCGTCGTCGACGAGGCGCAGGAACTGACCGCCATGCAGTGGCGGATGATCGTCCGCCGCTGCCCGGCAAGGGCGATGACGCTGGTGGGTGACTTCGCCCAGGCAGGCCCGGTCGCGACAGCACGCGACTGGAAGGAAGCACTGAGCCCCCACGTCGGACCGCGGTTCAAACTGCACGACCTGACCGTCAGCTACCGCACCACGCAGGAGATCCTGGAGAGCGTCCGGGACCTGCTCACGCGGATCGCTCCGGATCAGAAGCCCACACGGTCACTGCGAAGCGGTGAGAGCCCTCGCACCGTGACCACACCTCCGGACGGGTTGGTCACCGCCGTCGTTCAGGAACTCCGCGCCCAGAGCACCGCGCACCCGGGCGAGCTTCTGGGAGTGATCTGCGCGGACACCAGGGTGAGCGAGCTGACGGCCCAGGGCATCGCTCACCACGCACGCATCGTGCCGGCGTCCGAAGCACGCGGCCTGGAATTCGACGGGGTCGTCGTCATGAACCCCGAGGAAATCATCACGGCCCGCCCCGGTGGGGAAAGGGACTTGTACGTAGCCCTGACCCGGGCCACCAAGCGCCTCTGCACAATCACCGTCCAGCCCGCCTGACGACTCGGCGCCCGCGTCGTCGCCGCGGGCGCACCCGGCGCGGTACAGACACCGGCCCGCGCGCACGGGGCTGCTCGCCGCCTCACCGCTCGTGGCCGCCCCCGGCATCACGCGGCCTGGTCCGAGCCGACGACGTTCAGACCCCCTTCGCGCAGCAGGGTGAAATCGACGTCGAGCTTCGGGTCGTACGCGTCGGGTTCGATACGAGGGGCCCGGGAGCCGGTGGACAAGGTACGCGCGCGGTCATGGCAGCACCCCCGAAAGACTCTCCTCACCACCGGCAGTGGCTCTGTTCAGAAGGTCGACCCGGTCATTGATCCGCTGACGGCGAACCGGCCATTGAGGAATCCCCAGTACCGGACGCCTCACAGATCGGTAGCCCGCTCGTGACGGGGCTCGTACATGCCCACCTCGCCGCCGCCCGGCAGACGGAACCTGGTCAGCCGTCCCCAGCGCGCATCGGTGACCGGCTGGATGAACTCCACTCCCTTCGCGGCCAGAGTTCTCACCGTTGCGTCGACGTCGTCGCACATCAGATAGAGCTCCTGCATCTCCGGGCCCTCCGCGGGATGCACGGCGATCTCGGTCGGCGGAAGCTTGAAGATCAACCAACCGCTTCCCCCATCGACGTACGGATACTCCAGCACATCCCTGAAGAAGGCCCGGTCCGCTTCCGCATCACGGCTGTAGATGATGACGTGTCCGCCATTGATCATGCGGCCAGGGTAGGCCCTGGCGTGAACAACCTGGTGCTGCGACGTCTACCGAGTGTTGCGGATCATTAACGGTCAACCACCTGAGCAGAGCCACCAGCTGGCGATCGCCGTAATGTTCTGTCAGCCCCAGGTCGTGACCGAGAAGTCGGTGACTCCTCCCCCGGCTGAGGCCGGGGCTTCTCGCTAACCCTTGTGGGCGTTGCGACGGACCAGCCCGGCCTGTAGAACGTTGATGGCTCCCACGGTGTCGGCGTGCGCCTGGTGGCCGCAGCCGACACAGTGGAAGACCTCCTGTGTGGGCCGGACCTCCCTGGCGGTGTTGGCGGCTCGCTTGAGCACGGCCTTCAGCTGGGTGCGGGTGAGTCGGGCGGCCTGGCCGGGGGTCGGTGCGGTGGCCAGCAGGGTGCGGGCCAGCGGCACGGTGAGGCCGCCGGTGAAAGGTACGGGTACGCGGGCCCGTCGGCCGACCCCGCATCCGGCCGGACGCGGTCGCCGGGGACAAGGCGTACTCGTCCCGCGGAAACCGCGCCCACCTGCGCAAACGCCGTATCAAGGCGGTCATCCCGGAGACGAAGGACCAGGCCGCCAACCGGGAAGAAGAAGGGCTCCAGAGGTGGCCGACCCGTCAGCCACGGCGCCGATCTCTACAAGGAGCGGAACACCGTCGAACGCCTGATCAACAAGCTCAAAGCATGGCGAGGCATCGCCACCCGATACGACAAGACTCCCGACAGCTACCTCGCCGGTCTCCACCTGCGCGCCTCGATGATCTGGATCAAGGACCTCACCAGGACCACCCGATGATCACGACTCGATATGCCCCTAGGTGACGCGCTGAGGTGCCGGACGCCAAGGGCGGGCAGGAGTTGAGTCAACGGTCAACCAGCCGTGGACGCGGGGCCTCACCCGTGGATTCCGCGTCGGTGTCGTCGGTGCCGACCGGGCCGCGGGGAAGCATCCGGTCTAGCCACTTCGGCAGCCACCAGTTGGTCCGGCCGAGGAGTGTCATGGTCGCCGGTACCAGCACCATGCGTACGACCGTGGCGTCGATGAAGATCGCGGTGGCCAGGCCGAGCCCGAACATTTTGGCGGAGGGGTCCTCGGCGACGGCGAAGGACAGGAAGACCGCCACCATGATCAGGGCGGCCGAGGTGATGATCCGGGCGGTGCCCGAGACGCCCTCAACGATCGCCGTGCCGTTGTCGCCGGTGCGCAGGTACTCCTCGCGTACGCGGGAGAGGAGGAACACCTCGTAGTCCATCGACAGGCCGAACAGGATGGCGAAGAGGAACATCGGGATGAACGACACGATCGGAACCGTCGCTTCCAGCCCGATGAGTGCGCCTCCCCAGCCCCACTGGAAGACCGCGACCATGATGCCGTAGGCCGCGCCGATGCTCAGCAGATTCAGCAGTACCGCCTTGAGCGGTACGAGGATCGAGCGGAAGACCAGCATCAGGAGCAGGAACGACATCGCCAGCACGGCGGCGACGAACACCGGCAGGCGTTGGCTGGTGCGTTGGCCCACATCGGACAGGCTCGCGGCGGCGCCGCCGACGTGGACCCTGGCCGGGCCGTGCCCGATCGCCGTGGGCAGCACGTCGGTGCGCAGCCGGGCGATGGTGTCGGCCGTGGCCTTGTCCTGAGGGCTGGTGGTCGGGAACACCACGAGGGTCGCGATGCCGGTGGCCCGATCGATGTGCGTCGGCGCGACGGATGCGATGCCCGGATCCGCCGCGACCGTTGCGACGAGTCGGTCCAGCACTCCCGGATCACCGGTGGGGTCCGCGGCGATGACGAGGGGACCGTTGGTGCCCGGGCCGAACCCCTCGGCGACGAGGTCGTAGGCCCGGCGCTCGGTACGGCTGTGGGGCAGTGAGCCGTCGTCGGGCAGGCCGACGCGCAGGCCGAGCACGGGCAGCGTCGCGGTCAGCAGCAGCCCCGCCGCGCCGACCGCGTACGGCACCGGGTGCTGGCTGACGTGCCCGATCCAGCGACGCCACCCGGCGGCGTGGGCGGCGCCTGCCGCCGGGTCCCGCCGCCGTGCGAGTCGACCCAGCTTCCTGGTCTGCAGAGCCCGGCCGATCCGGCCGGCTCGGGCCAGGCGTGGGCCGGCGGCGCCGAGGAAGGCCGGCAGCAGCGTCACCGACGCGACCACCATGGTCAGAACGACGATCGAGACGGCGAGCCCGCCCATCGTCATGAACGGTACGTTCGCGACCGCCAGGCCGAGGATCGATACGACGACGGTGCCGCCGGCGAAGACCACAGGCCTCCCCGCCGTGGCCACCGCTCGCCCCGCCGCCTCGCGGGGATCGAGCCCGCGCGCGAGGTACTCCCGGTGCCTGGCGAGCACGAACAGCGCGTAGTCGATGCCCACTCCGAGCCCGACCATGCTGCCCAGGACAGGGGCGAAGGTCGGGACGTCCGTCACCCCCGCCAGTACCGTCATCGTGGCAACCCCGACGGTCAGCCCGAAGACCGCCATTCCGATCGGCAGCGCGGCGGCGACGAGCGAACCGAACGCCAGGAACAGGATCGCGGCCGCGGCGAGAAGGCCGATCAGCTCGCTTGCGCCGCCAGCGGGGTCGGAGAAGACGTAGAAGAGGTTCCCGCCCATCTCGATGCGCAGGGGCAGCTCGGCGCGCAGCCGGTCGCCGAGATCGACGAGGGCCTCGAGGTCCTCGGCCGACAGCCGGCTCTGGTCGGGGTACTGCACCCGGACGACCGCGATCCGCCCGTCGGCCGAGACAAGGCCGCCGCGCACGGCGGTGTCCCCGCCTGCGTCGAGTGCCCCCGCCGGGTCGCTCGTGCCGAGCACGTGCGGCAGCCGCTGCACCTCGGTCTGCAGCCGCGTGAGAGCGGTGCGCGCGCTGCCGTGGTCGAGGAACGTCGCACCGCCGTCGAGGGGGGTGACGACCACTTGGGCGGTCATCCCCTCCTGGCCGGTGCCGGCCCGCTCGATCAGTTGCGCGGCCCGTTGGGAGTCCAGTCCCGGAGCGGTCATCGAGTCCGCGGTCCGCCCGCCGATGGCGATCGCGGCGAGGACGGCAAGCGTGGCGACAATCAGCCATGCCGCGATCACCCGCCAGGGATGGCGGGCGGCGCTTGCGCCCAGGCGCAACAGGGCTTTCGAGAGCATCGGTTCCTCCAACCACCTCGTCGGCCGTCCTTGTACGGCCGCCGATGCCGAGGTTCGTCGCCACGGCGCTCCGCGGCATCGGCCCGCGGGCCGCGGATCCGTCGGCCCCAGGGCGGAGTGACGACCCGTCCTTTCGGCCGATGCGCGGCACGGCGCGATCCCTAAGCTGAGAACCGTGCTGCGAGACGACCTGCGAACCCTGTGGACCGAACCCCGGCCGCCCGACGCGCCCGCCCGGGTGCGGCGGGACTGGGCGCTGCTCGCCGCGGGCCTTGCCGCTGTGGCGCTGGACGCCACCCTGCGCGAGAACGTCGTGTGGCGGCCGGTGGCGGTGGTGTTCGCCGTATGGCTGTGCCTGCTGCCCCTGTGGCGCCGGACCCGCCCACTGGCGATGGTCACGCTGGCGTTCGGCTCGGTGATCCTGCTCCAGCTGGCCTCCCTCGTCGCCGCACCGCGCGAGCCCGTCAGCCTGGACACCGGCGCGGTCATGCTCGTGCTGGTGTACGCGCTGCCCCGGTGGGGATCGGGACGCGAGATCGTGCTGGGCAGCGCGGTGATCCTCGCGGCCAGCGCGCTGTGTTCCGTCACGGACGAGACCCCGGTCGTCGAAAATGTCTTGGGCTTCGTCTTCCTGCTGCTGCCCGGCGTGGTCGGGGCTGCCGTGCGGTTCCGGGTGACCGCTCGCGAGCGGCAGTTGGAGCAGGTGCGCTCCCGCGAGCGTGAGCAGCTCGCCCGGGAACTGCACGACACGGTGGCCCACCACGTGTCGGCCATGGTGATCATCGCCCAGGCGGGCCGGGTGCTCGCGGGCACCGACCCGTCAGCCGCCGTCGAGGCGCTGGAGGGGGTCGAGGAGGAAGGAGCGCGCACGCTGGAGGAAATGCGCGCCATGGTCGCCGCGCTGCGCGACCGCGGGGTCGGCGCCGAGCTGGCGCCCCCTGCCGGAGTCGCGGATCTGGAGCGCCTAGTGCGCACCCCGGGTGGTCGCTTCAGGGTCGACCTGGGGCTCGACGGCGAACTGGACACGCTGCCCCCGGCCGTGGACGCGGCCGTCTACCGGATCGTGCAGGAGTCGGTGACCAACGCCATGCGCCATGCGGTCAACGCGACCGAGCTCGTCGTCCGGGTCACCGCGGAAGGGCACACGGTACGGGTGAGCGTGCGCGACAACGGCCACCGCACCGGCCGAGGACGTGCCGGATACGGACTTGCCGGACTGCGCGAGCGCGCTGCCCTGCTCGGCGGCAAACTACAAGCCGGCCCCGGCGCCGACCAGGGCTGGCATGTCGAAGCCGAGCTGCCGAGAGGGAGGACCGAGAGCGGTGCCCATCCGCGTCCTCGTCGCTGACGACCAGACCATCATCCGCACCGGGCTGCGGATCATGCTGAACGCCCAGCCCGGCATCGAGGTGGTCGGCGAGGCCGCTGACGGACAGGAAGCGGTACGTCTGGCCCGCGAACTGCGCCCCGACGTCTGCCTGTTCGACATCCGCATGCCCGTGATCGACGGGCTCGAGGCCACCCGGTTGGTCGCCGGCCCGGGCGTCGCCGACCCGCTGGCCGTGGTCGTCATCACCACTTTCGACCTCGACGAGTACGTCTACGGCGCGCTGCGTGCCGGCGCCCGCGGATTCCTCCTCAAGGACACGGGACCAGACCTTCTGGCCCAGGCCGTACGGTCGGCGTCCGGCGGTGAGGCGCTCATTGCGCCCAGCGTCACCGTCCGTCTGCTCCAGGCATTCGCGGACCTGCCCGCCGGCCGGCCCGTGGCCCAGCCGGTCTCCCCCGTCACCGCCCGCGAGGAGCAGGTGCTCCTCGCCGTCGCTCGCGGGCTGACCAACACCGAGATCGCCGATGCACTGCACATCAGCCTCAGCACGGTGAAGACGCATCTGGCCAGCCTGATGGCCAAACTCGGCGCCCGCAACCGGGTCGAGATCGCGATGTGGGCCTACGAAACGCGCCGTATCCTCCCCGGAACCTGAGCCGGGTGCCGGGCCATGTCCCATGAGTCCCCGCCCGGACATCAGTGCACCGGTCGGCTCACGTCGGCTCCACGTGCCTCACCCGCCCCAAAGCGTGACGTACCAGGAGGTCGGAACTGGGACGGTGAGACACCCGATACGACAAGACTCCCGACAGCTACCTCGCCAGTCTCCACCTGCACGCCTCGATGATCTGGATCCAAGACCTCACCAAGACCACCCGATGATCACGACTCGATACGCGCCCTAGACCAAATACCACTGACTTTGCGGCCTTCCAGAGCCCTCTGGCTCCATCATCGCCGCAGGTCAACGGCTTGTGGGTGCTGTGTTAAGTCAGTGGCATTGGCCCTAGACCGGCAGCACCCCTGCGCCGTCGTAGAGCAGGGTGGAGGGGCCCACCTCGGCGACCTGCCGGGCGAGGGGCTGCGCGGTGTCGGCACAGGCCTGGCAGGCCCGCCCCCCGGCGGCTCAGCCGCAGGACCATGAAGTACTGGGTGACGACCTGCCCATCTCGTACGCGCTGACCGGCCCGGACTCGGTCGGCTGGAACCTGTACGACCTCTCCGACCTGCTGCGGATGCGCGGTTGGCAGGTGCCCTCGTACCCGCTGGCGCCAGGAGAGGGTCATCCAGCGCGTCCTGGCGCGGGCACGGTGTCGACCGGCACGAGGTGGAGCTGCTCGCGCAGGACATGCGACGGGCGGTCAAGCTGGAGTTCCCTGTGGTGCGAGCTCGCCGCGCGGCACGTCCGGCCGCCGGAGATCGGCGGAACCACCTCGTCGGCCGGTACGGCAGCACGGCGCCCGGCCCGTTCGATGTTCACACCCTGGGCGGCTCTTTGGCGAAGGTCCTGCCGGCGGCGGCGGTCGCGCCCTACCTTTTCCTTCTGATGAATCGTCATGTCACGTGTGCCGCACCGTTCGGGTTTGGTGTGCGCGGCGTCGATGGGGAGGGCAGCAGGTGCCGGTTCGATCGTTGGTGATGGGTGCGGGCGGGTTCCCCAAAAGGGTGGTCTCCGAGGAGGACCGGGCGGCTGGAACGGTCCCGTTCGGGCCGCTGCCGAGCGTCGCCGGTGCCGTGCGGCGGGTCGCACACGCGCTGACCCGGGCTGGTGTGCCGACCGGTGAGCCACTGCTGGACCCCGATGTCGAGACCGCGAAATCAGCCCTCGACCGGGTCCGGGCGGAGGCGCAGCCCCTTGTCGTGCACTTCTGCGGCCACGGCGCGGTCGTGGGCGACGACCTGTACCTCGCGGTGCGCGACAGCGACTCGGGCGATCTGCCCGCCACCGCCCTCAGCAGTGCCGAGCTGATCCGTCGGGTCGAGCACTCCCGGCGCTCCGGCCCGGCGCTCTTCCTGCTCGACGTCTGTGGGGGAGGCCAGGCGCTGGCGTCGCAGGCCGCCTTGCGGCTGTCCGGGGCGCGGCGCAAGACCTGGGTCATCGCGGCCTGCGCGGCCGATGAGGCCGCCTACGGTGCCCGGTTCAGCGACGCCGCCGCGACCGTCCTGGATCGGCTCGCGAAGGGCTGGCTGGACCTCTCGCCCGCGCTGGAGCACGTCCCCGTGGACACTCTGGCTGCGGAGATCGACCGCGAGCTGCGCCGTTTGACCCCGGACGGCGGCAGCGGGCAGACCGTGGTCCGCACTCCGCACGACGAGGCCGTGCTGGAACCGCCGCCGTTCTTCCGCAATCCCGGCCACGCGGCCGACGCGGCCGGCCGGTTCCTGGCCCGTACGGATGCCGCGCTGCGGCAGTTCGCCGTCGACAGCGATCCCGGCCTGGACCTGCTGCACTTCGCCTCCCGGGCGGTCGGCACCACCCGCGCCGACAGCTGTCTCTTCAGCGGACGCACGGAGCAACTGCGTGCCATCGAGACCTGGCTGGACGACGTCGACGGAGGGCGGGGACGGTTGCTGGTGGTCACCGGTGGGCCCGGATCCGGCAAGTCCGCCCTGCTCGGTGTCACCGCGTGCCTCACCCACCCCGCGCTCACGCCGATCCGCCAGCGCATCGTCGCCCGGGTCCGTGGATTTCGTCCAGCCCCGGCGGCCCGTGTCCTCGCTGTCCACGCCCGGCAGCTGACCACCCGGCAGGTCGTGGAGTCGCTGCTGTGCCAGCTGGACGACTCAAACGGGGCGGGCCCACTGGGCCCGGCCCCGGAGGCGCCGACCACCGGGCATTTGCTCGGCCGGCTGCGCACCGCCGGGCCGGTCGTGGTGATCCTCGACGCCCTCGACGAGGCGGCCGACCCGGGCGGCCTGTTGCGCGAACTGCTCCTCCCCCTGTCGGGCTCCGGACCGGACGACCCCGCCCCGCACTGCCGGGTGCTGATCGGCACCCGCCCTTGGTGGGACCAGCTCGCCGACCTGCGGCACGCCGTCACCGCCGGGCGCGGCGCCCTTCTCGACCTCGACGGCCAGAGCCGGGAGGACCTCGGCCGCGACCTTGGGGAGTACCTCACCGACCTGCTCTACCCCCACCACGCGCCCGCGACCGCTCATGCCGTCGCCCACCGCCTGGCCCGGTTCGCCGATCATGGCGCTTTCCTGATCGCGGCCCTCTACGCGGACCATCTGCTCGGCACTCCGGCAGGCGAGCCGGTCGTCGACCCGCCCTGCGAGCTGACCGCAATGTTCGACCTCCACGTCGGCACCCTGGCCGCGGCCAACCCGTGGATTCGCCCCGTGCTGGCCGTCCTCGGCCACGCCCGGGGCCAGGGCATGCCGCTCGACCTGATCCACGCCGTCGCCTGCGCGCACGTCCCCGCCGAGGACGGCTCCGCCCTGCCGCCGAGCCTCCAGGACACCCGCGACGCCCTCACCCAGGCCTCGTTCTACCTGCGGACGACGGCGGACACGGACGGGCGGCTGCTCTACCGGTACTTCCACCAGGCGCTCACCGACCACACCGCCCCGACCGTCGATGCTGCGGTCGTCCTCCAGGCTCTGCTCGACGCCGTACCGGTGGGTGCCGACGGCAAGCCGGACTGGGCCGTCGCCCATCCCTACCTGCTGCGCCACCTCGCCACGCACGCGGACGCGAGCGGGCGGATCGACGGGCTCCTCGCGGACACCGAGTTCGTCCTGCGTGCCCAGCCGGACACCTTGCTGCCGGCTCTGAAGACCGCGCGAAGCAGCCGGGCGCGACTGGTACGGGCCGTGTACCTCGCCTCCGCCGACCGTCATCGCGACGGGTCGCTCGCCGACCGCCGCTTCGTGCTCGCGCTCGACGCCGTCCGCTACCGGGCGACGGAGTTGCACTGGGAACTGTGCCGCGATCTGGCCTGGCGGCCGCGCTGGGCGACCGGGATGCAGACCAGCCCGCAGCTGGAGGCAACGCTGACGCAACCGACCGAGGTGAAGTCGGTGGCGACCACCGTCCTCGACGGCCGGCCGATCGCGGTCAGCGGAGGCCTGGACGGCACGGTGCGGGTGTGGGACCTGACCACGAGGACTCAACGGGCCCTGCTCAGGGGCCACACCGGCATCGTCGGGACGATGGCGTGCACGGTGGTGGACGGCCGTGCGGTGGCGGTCACCGGAAGCTGGGACAACACGACGCGGGTGTGGGACCTGGCCACCGGAAGCCAGATCGCCGTGCTCAGGGGCCACACCGGCTGGGTGGAGGCGGTGGCGTGCACGGTGGTGGACGGCCGTGCGGTGGCGGTCACCGGAAGCTGGGACAACACGACGCGGGCGTGGGACCTGGCCACCGGAAGCCAGATCGCCGAGATCCTGACCGACTCCGACGGCGGACACGTGGCCGCGGTGGCATGCACCGAGGTCGACGGTCGGCCAGTCGCCATCGTCTTCGCCACGGTCTTGCCCGCCCTGATGTGGGATCTGGAGACCCATCAGGTGTGGGAACTCGACACGGGCTTCTCGGACGTGGCCGCGGTGGCGTGCACCGTGGTCGCCGGGCTGCCCGTCGCCGTGACCGGCCACTGGTTCGGAGACGTGCGGCTGTGGAACCTGGACACCGGCGGCCCGGGCCACACGTTTCGTGGTCACACCAAGCACGTGGAGGCCATGGCCTGCACCACGGTCGGCCGGCGGCCCATCGCCGTCACCGGCAGCAACGACGGATCCGTACGGGTGTGGGACCTCGAGGCCCGAACCGCGCGGGCCGTCCTGGGCGGTCACAGTGCCGGCATCGACGGTGTGGCGTGTGCCGTCGTGGACGGTCTGCCCGTTGCCGTCACCGGCAGTCGGGATTCAACCTTGCGGGTGTGGGACCTGACCTCCACCGCGGAGTCGAGCGGTTCCCGCGGCCACACCGACGAGGTGCGCACGGCGGTGTTCACCGAGATCGGCGACAACCCCGTTTTCCTGAGCGGTGGTTGGGACAGAACCGTGCGGGTGTGGGACGTGGAGACCGGGTTGGAACGGGCCGTCCTGTCCGGCCACAAGTCGGGAGTGACGGCGGTGGCGTGCACGGTCGTCGACGGCAAGCCCTTCGCTGTCACCGGCAGTCTGGACAGCTCGGCGCGGGTATGGAACCTGGTCGCGGGAGACCAGTGGGTCGATCTGCCGACGCCGACCCGGGAAGCGGTGGACACCGTGGCGTGCACGACGTTCGACGGCAAGCCGGTCGTCGTCGGCGGGAGCCGGGCGGGTTGGGTACGGGTGTGGGACCTGATGACCGGTGAGCCCGTGAGTGACGTCCTCAACCACGAGAAGGGCGTGGACGCGCTGGCCTGCACCGTCGTCGACGGCAGGCCCGTCGTCGTCACGTGCAGCAGGGACCGCGCCGTGCGGATCTGCGACCTGGTGACGGGCGAGCGGCTCGCTGTCATGACCGGACACCCGAACGAGGTGTACGGGGTCGTCTGCACCAGTGTCAACGGCCGCCCGGTCGCCGTCACGGCCGGCCAGGACCACACGGCCCGGGTATGGGACCTGGCCACCGGCACTCCGGGGGTCGTGCTCACCGGCCACACGAGTCTGGTGAGGGCGGTGGCCTGCGCCACCGTGGGCGGCCGTCCGATCGCCGTGACCGGCGGCTGGGACCGAACCGTCCGGGTGTGGGACCTGGAGACCTGCGAGGCTCTTGCGGTTCTCCCGCAACCCGCCCGGGTCGAGGCCGTTGCCGTGCGCCCCGATGGCACGATCGCGGTCGGCAACGGCTGGGACGTGATCGTGCTCGACCCCGCGGATGGGAGTCTGAGGACGGGCCCTTCACGCCGGGCGTAGCCCGTAGCAGGAGATGGTGGCCCAGCACCGTCCGTCCGGCAGAGGCCCGAGGTACGGCGGGACGCTCGGGGGGAGACGTGCCGTCAGCCGGCTGCCGGGGGCCGAGAGGCGTCGGCTGTCAGCGCGGGCTCCGGTCCGAATCGCGGGACGGGACATGCCATGTCAGACAGGTGAGGTCGGGTCCGGCACCCACCAGGACGCCGTTCGCGGTGGCAGCAAGGGGTGGCATCGAAGCGGCGACGGCTATGGAGGGGTGCATCCGTTTCCCGGCGGTCAGGTCCCACACGATGACTTCGCCCGACCAATCGCTGGTGACGGTGACGGCGCGGCCGTCGGGCAGCACCGTCGTCGCCACCGCGTGGACCGGTTCGATGTGTCCGGCCAGCGGAGAATGAACCTGTCCAGTGGTCGCTCGATGCAGTCGTCCCGGACCAGCTTCCAGGCCGCTTTCACCTCGCTCCTGGAGCGATCGATCACCGGAGGAAGCACGGCCGGCAGGCCTGCGCGCTCCAGGGCACGGGCAACCTCCTCGGCCGCCGGGGCCACGCTCCTCAGGCGGGGGAAGGATCCCACACCCCGCGCGCGGTCCTCCTCGGAGCCGGCCCGATCGGGGAAACCGCCGATCCCGACTACCAGCGATCGTCCCCGAACCGGCAACCCTCTTCTCCTTCTGCGGTTCGCCCACGCCGGCGCCACCGTCGCCGCGTTCGTGGCGCCCAGGTTTCGTGGCGCCCAGGTGTAGATGCGTCAGGTCGACAGGTATGGCGCCAGGGCTGTCGCGGTCAGCCCGTCGGCCAAGTAGCCCTTCAAAGCGTGGAAACCCAGTGCCCCGGTGTCGGTGACAGCGTGCCTGTCGACCGGGAACATCCCCCCGAGCTCCGGCGGCAGTGCGATCAGATCGCCCGCGTCGGCGATGTTCACCCACTGCCCCACGCCCGGCGGACGCGTGCCCTTCCCACCCCGTGGTTCCGGCTCCAGCTTCCGTGCGAGCCCCGGCAGTCCCAGCGGCGACCCCAGGGTCACGAACAGCTCCACCTCCAGCTCGGGATACGCGTGCAGTGCCTCCCAGGCGACCACCGACCCGAGCGAATGCGCCACCAGCACCTGCGGCCGGTGGTGGCGGACGGCCTCCGCCACCACCGCCCGCGCCGCTCGTCGGCGTTCGGGACGCGACGTGTAGGAGTCGGTGTCCCGCAGCACAGCCACGATCACCCGCTCGATGAGGTCCATCACGATGTGGCGCGCCCGCGCGGTGATCTTGCCACCCTGGCGTTCGCTCGCAAGCCATCCCACCGCCTGCCGCACCGGAGCAAGCCACCCGGCCTGCGCTTCCCTCGGCTCCGGGACCCCCATCAGCAGCAGCCACTCCCACGCCTCCAGGAGCTGCTCCTCCGACAGGTCCTCCAGCCGGTCCTCGTCCCCGCCGGCCTGCTGCTCCAAAGGCGCGCTCGTCAGCAGGTGCGCGTAGTAGGCCATCACGACATCCGGGACCGGGACGTGCCCCAGACGCGCCGCGGCCAGACCCTGCTCCAAGACCTCCCGGTACTTCAAGCCCTTCGCCGTCGCCGCCTCCTCCGGCGTCAGATCGGGCTCGAGGTTCCAGATGCCGTGAACCACCACGACCGCGGCCATACCCACCCCTCCGTGAACCTTCGGGCGCGTGGACCCGTCTCCCTGCCGCACGCTGCCCCAACTCTGCACCACGGCCTGGACAACGACAACGACGGCGTCGAGGTGTCCGGCGAGCCGAACAAGGCGGCGGCCGGCAGCTGTAGGGGCGGGTGCCGGCCCCGGGGCCGGGGGGGGGGGGGGGGGGGGGGAGGGGGGGGAGGGGGGGGGGGGGGGGAGGGGGGGGGGGGGGGGGGGGGGGGGGGGGGGGGGTAGGGGGGGGGGGGGGGGGGGGA
>NZ_JBVJCO010000024.1:33875-59399 GCF_055588525.1 Kitasatospora sp. NPDC041988 | reverse complement strand
GGAGAGAAAAAAAAGGACAGACAGCGGAGCTCGGCGGGCTCGTGTCGCTCCCTTGGGATCGGCGAGGCCGTGGGGCCCCCCCCCCCGGAACCCGGGTACTGGCGATCAAGAGGGAGGTCGGAGCCCGAAGTGTTCCACGGCCCGCTCGGCAACCTCGTCGGGCCCGAGGTGGGTGTTGTCGATCAAGAGGTGTGCCCCGGGGACATGGGCGAAGTCGTCGACCGAGTTGAGGCGATACTTCGCGTCCATGCCGACCAGGTTTGCGTTGGACCATGCGAGGTCCCGCTTGGAGGCCTTCTCCGCCAAGCGGGACTCACCCGCGTTGCGTTCCAGCCGAACGCCCTGGTCGGCAGACAACTCCAGGAACAGCACACGCGAACCACGGTCACGGAACGGGGCGCAATAACGCTCCACCAGTGCGGCGTCCTCGGGATCGTCGAAGTCCCAGACAAGGGTGAACACCAGCCCGGGCAGGTCACTCGCGGCGGCCTCGGCGAAGATCTGCTCACGGAAAGCATGGTTGAGGCGCTGGAACTGAGACGACTCGTAGGGGAACAGTCGCAGCAGCGGCTCGATGGTCAGATGGTTGTGGAAGAGCTTGAACCCCGTGCGCTCTGCTATGGCGCCGCCCACCGTCATCTTGCCGACCGCCGCCGGGCCGACGACGAAGAGCAGGGTAGGGGTCGTGGTATCGGACATCGCGACAGCATAGGACGCGGCGTGATCTTCGTCGACCGCACGCCGCGGACACCAGTCGGCGGCCGTGGTGGCCGCGGCGAAGGCGGAGGTGCGCAGCCGGGACAGCGTGGCCACCGCCCCCGCGGGCGCTGTCGGCCCGCTGCGAGAGGATGCCGGCATGACGATCACACCCCGGCTGGTGGCCAAGTACCCGATCCCGGACCGGGACGGCGCCCGGACCTTCCTCGACCCCACCGGCCCCGTTCCCCGTCTGGAGGTCCGCGGCGCCGAGTCGCTGCGCATCTACGAACTGAAGGAACAGGCGGAGCTGACAGCCGAGTTCCCGGCCCCGTCGCCCAACCTGTGGTCGAGGGAGTGGGCGGCTCCCGACCTCTCGTTCGCCGTCTTCGGCACCGCGACGGAGTATGTCGCGGTCGCCCGGGACGGCACGACGTTGTGGAAGCAGCCGTACGGCACGTGGGAGGTGCGCCGCTGGGGCTACCTCGACTTCTCGACGACCGGAGCCGCATCCCGCCCCGCCGCCGGCGACTCCTCGGCGGGCGGCGCCGATCAGGACCTCCGGATCTGGTTGCGGCTCCCCTCCGGACTGCCCGACAGCACCCTGATCCTCACCCTGGACGCCGAGGGGACGGTGCTGGCACGGAGCGTGCTCCCGTGCGGCGGCTACGAGCGGTTCGTCAGCCTGCTCTGGGACGAGAACGACGAGGTATCCGGCGTGACCGTGTCCGGGGGGCGGGCGGCGGCCACGCACTACGATGCGCGGTGGCAGTCCGGTGCCATCGTCCTGGGCAGGCAGTTGCCGCAGGACAGGGGCGCCCTCCTCTGGAGCGAGCGCGAGTACCTGGGCATGGACGCAAGGAACGCCCGCTGCATGACCGTCGACCGGAGGGGACGGGACGTCAGCTGGCACAGCCTCCCCACGTACCAGGTCACCGCCTCGCTCGGCCTGAGCGACTTCCCGGCCCCCGGCACCGGCGACTGCTCGGTGCACAACGACCCGTACATCTCCTCCTTGAGCGGATTCGTGGACGACGACACGGCGATGGTGACGCTCTACAACTCGTACGACGAGGCCGCGGTGTACATGTTCGGCAGGGACGGCTGGAGGGAGCACAGCCACTGGCTCGCCGACCCCGCCACCGGCGCCCTGCACGGCCGTATCGAGTACCCGATGGCCGAGGTCGACAATGTGATGCTGGTGGGCGACGGTACCTGGATCACCGAGGAATGGGACGCCTTCTACCGCTGGCGGCGCTGAGCTCGCCGGCACCGGCCTCGCGGCGACGCACACGGACCTCGGCCCGAATCCGGGGCAGCGGGCACTGGTAGCCGTACGAGCCGAGCGGCACGCCTACCTGGCGCCGGGGTCCTGGAGCGGTGACCTGGAGCGGTGACTGGAATCCGTCCGGCAGGGGTTGAGCGAGGAGCAGCGCCCGGTAGGCGGCCTCGGTCGTCCGGCCGTGGCGTCTTGTCGGCCGCTGGACCTGCTAGGCGAACGTCCGTCGACCGCATAAAAAACCGTTCTCGCAGAGGAACCGGCGGACCCGCAGATTCAGGACGACGAGCCGGCCGCCAAGCGGCCGTCGGCCAGACGCCGCCGGTACGCGCTGTGAACTCTCTGGCAAGTGAGCACGCGGCGGCCTCCGAAACGGCCCTGGACGGCCTTTCGCCACTCCCCTGCCGGGACAGTGATCGTCACGAAATGTATGTCACAGTCAAAATCAGAGAGCGCCGACACCGTTACCTGGGCGCGCGTGGGTTGGTCCGTTCGTAGATGGTTCCTCCAGGGATGAACCATCCCGCCTTCTTCCGGACGGCCGGGCTCGGGTCCTGGGCGTGCGACGCCTGCAAGGCCGCGACGGCTCGGGCGTCGGTATGGGAGAACTTGCCAACGAGCTCGGCGGCCCTTGCCCGGACCGCTGGGTCGGGGTCGGAGGCCAGGTGCCGCAGTGCGGGTTCGAGGACCCGGTCCGCACCCGGTGCGCATGTGTCGCCCTTGCACCGGTCGCACGCCAGGGCGTGGAAGGCGGCGATCCTGACCTGGGCGTCGGGATCGTCGGCCATGGTGATGAGCCGGCCCATGGACTCGGTGTCGACCAGGTGGTCCAGAAGCCTGCAGCAGCCCTCTCGGACGGCCGCGCTTTCGTGAGAGAGGCCGGCGCGGATGGCGCCGACCGCCTCCTTGCGCCGCAGCAGCTCTCGGTAGGCCGCCACGGCGCGCTGCGGGTCGCCCAAGCACGAGACGAGGGCTTCGTTGTCGGTCCTGACGAATCCGAGCATGACCCCAGTGTCGAACCACGCAGCACGGTCAGGCAACGGGATTTCGCCTCGGTGGAGGGAAGTTCGCCCTGGTGCCGCCCAGCGTGTCGTCGGGGTCAACCGCCTTTGAACGGACACGGACCGTCAGAGACGGCTGCGGCGGGCGGCCGGGCCGGCCGACTACGCGTGCCGGCGCCGGATCGCGCGCCCGGGCGCGCCGAAGGTGAAGCGGGCGTGCAACTCGGTGGCGAGGAGCGTGGAGACCACGGTGACCAGGGCGTTTGGCGTTGGCCAGGGCCCAGGGGATCCGGGAGGCGAGGGCCGTCGCGGCAAGGCTGGAGGCCAGCCCCACCGTGCCGCCGCAGAGTACGAAGCGGGCGAAGGCCGTGAACGCGCCGGGTGCCGCCCGCTGCCGGTTCTGAACCCGTGACGATGGTGGATCAGCCGACCATCGAACAGGCCCGACCACCCGCTTCCGGCAACTATGCCAACGCCCGGGCGGCGGGACTCGAACCCGTCACTCATGAAGATCACCAACAGCATCCCCCGTGTGAGACAGAGCCGAAGACACCGCACAGACCCCTACCGGGTCGCACCTCGATGATTCGCCGGCGCGTCCAGGCAGGGGCACCCCGGCCCGAGGCTTGGGGAGGATGCCCGGCGTCGTGCACCCGGCAAGATCCGAAAGAGGGCCTAACTCTCCATCACCATGGCCAGCATGGCCAGCGCAAACCCGACGGTCACCAACACCCAGAGCACCGCGGGGACCCTGCCCAGCCAGCGCGGCCGGGGCTCCTTGAGGGTGCGGGAGGCGATCAGCAGACCCGCGCCGACCACCGCCACCCCCATCAGGGCCACCCCGGTCGGCAGGACCACGCCACCGCCCCAGATCCAGGCATCGCCATGGACGTACCGGGCGCGCACCGAGTCCGGATGCTCACCCCCGCACCACCAGGGCTTGTCCGGGTGGCTGCCCTTGCACGAGTTCGGCATCAGGTACGCATCACCCGAACCACCCCTCAGCTCGACGCCCTCGACCACCGGCCCGCCGTCGTCAGGCCGGAAGTCGCCGTAGCAGTGGTGTGTCGTACCGCTGCCGCCGTGATCGGTCGAGTACGACCGATTCTGACAGTCCGTCACCTTCAACATTCCGCGCTCGCCCACCAGCCCGGCGCCCGCCAGAGTCTGCGCCCCGAAGTGCACCAGCACCCAGAGCCCGACCGCCACCACATTCAGCGCGACATACAGCAGACCGACCCGCCGCGCAGTGCCCCCGCCCTCAGCTGCCATCCGTCCACGGTAAACGCCGGGAGTGACAAGTGTCAGTCCCCCTGCAGCCCAGGACAGCCACTCCCCATAACGCAGGCCACACCCACGACCGGACGAGTCCACCGCAGCGCGCACGACCCACGCCACCACGACAGCCGCCCCCACCACCGGAACCATCCGACCCACGGCCAGTCGCCTGCCTCCCGGTACCCGCGCGCGGGAAAACCGGCAACCCCGCCGAAGCCGGCACACCCAACCGGGCCGAGACCGAACAACGCCAGCAGAGCCCTCTCCCCCGCCGCGCAGGGCAGCCTTCAGGGCAGCCGGACTGCTACCGGACCGGACCGGCCAGCGTCTCGATCGGACCCAGGTCGGGATTGGGCTTGCGGGTGATGCTCGCCAGCTCCTCGGGCGGTTCACTCCCGTCGCTGACGATCGTCACATACGCCTTCGCCTCCTGCAGGCTCATCCGAGGGGCCTGCTTGCGCAGGTGCCGCATGGCGGCGGCGGTCCCGACCGAGTCCGCGAGGCGGCGGACTTCCGCGGCGAGGGGGTCGGGCACCCTGATGCCCTTGACCTGCCAGAGGTAGTCCTCCTCCCAGTCATCGGTCAAGCGGCTGCCGGGAACGAAGTGGATGCTCCCGTCCTCCCGGTCGACCAGTAAAGGGCCGCCGAGCAGGTTCCCGCGCAGAGCAGGGTTACGAGCACCCTCCGCCGAGGTCCAGTAAGCGAGCCACCCGACCGACCGCTCCTCGACCGCGTAGACGGCCAGCTCCGGGATCAGCCTCGCCCACGCCCAGGCCGGCCGCTCCCGCGCCAGCAAGGACTCGACCAGCTCGACCGCTCGTTCCTTGGAAATCACGCTCCCCATCCTTCACTGGCGGGTCAACCGGATTTCGGCGTACCCCGTCGTCGATCCCGCGCCGTCCGGCACGAGCCCGGCGACCCGGTCATCACCGCTGGGAGCAGGCACACCCCGGACAGCAGGCCAGGCCCACCAGCCCGAACAACGGCGCAGCACCGCCTCGAACCCCAGCGGGGCGTCAGCACCGCCCCGCGCCCGCCCAGCTGTACCGGCCGGTGCGCGGCGCGCGGGAGAAGGTGGCGCCCGGAGGCCTCGTCCGGGACGCGGTCGCGCCGGACGTGCCGGAGGCACCGCACGACGTGCGGTGCCTCCGGTGTACCGGACGTGGCGTGGGATCAGGCGCGGGCGAGGTAGAAGCCTCCGTGGCCGTTGCAGCCGGTCGGCCAGTAGGCGCCCGCGCGGAAGCCCGCCGGGATCGGCGAGTTGGGGCAGGTGAGCAGGCCGACCTTCGCGATCTGGTGGTACCAGGCACCGACCCCGTTGCAGCCGAGGAGTATGTAACCGGTCACGACGTACCCCGGGACGATCGGGGAACCGCCGCAGGTCCAGATCCCGTCCTTGACGAGGTTGTGCCGCCAGGAGCCGACCCCGTTGCAACCGTACTTGACGTAGTCGGTGATGACGTACCCCGGGACGATCGGGGAACCGCCGCAGGTGTAGAGCCCGTCCGCGGCCGGCTGCTGGTACCACGAGCCCCAGCCACTGCAGCCGTCCTTGTTGTAGGCGGTGAGGACCCATCCGTCCGGGATGGCGGCGCCGGCGCAGGACCACTGGCCGACGCCGGTGACGCCGGCCGGCTGGGCGGCCGCGTTCGACGTGCCGGTGGCGGTGCCCGCGAGGACGAAGGCGGCGATGAGCGCGAGCGCGCCCATGGTGGCGCCGATGCCGCGGCGGACGACCGCGCCGGTGAGGCGCTTCCACAGGTGACGAGGATGCATGGTCGGTTCACTCCAGTCCTGGCGGCGGGCATGCTCGATGCCCGCTGGTCGGGGGGACGGCCGAGCGGTGGATCGGGCCTCACCTTAATGCGGAGATCATATGGATGCCTGATGTTTGGATTGTGAAGAGCTCAACTTGGCCGGAACATGTCCGACCGTGCGGCCGGGGAGCGCGCTGGTTCCGGTTGGCATCCAGCCGGATGGTCTCCCAGCGCAGGCCAGGCTCGTCGGTGACGCCATCAAGCCGGCGCAGGTTGTCCGGGTCGCTCTTCAGCTCATCCCAGCACCAGGCATGGTCCCGGCCGTCGTCGAACAGCTTCTGTTGCTCGGTGGCGGCAATGGCCCACAGTGTGTCGAACGTCCGCTGGACGGTGGGTGTGCGTGGACGGTGGGTGTGCGCCGAATGGCAGGGAGGTGCATCACCAGCAGGTGGGCCGTCAGATGGTCGGTCGGCCAGACGAGACGTTCTGCCTCGGCCTTGGCCTGGTCCAGCTGGGCCAACCAGCGACCCCGGCTCGGGGCGTAAGCTCTCGGTTCGATCAAGGCAACCAGGAGAGGAACCCATGGGCCAGAAAGTCATCCGCTTCTCGGACCTGACCGGCAAGCACGTCGAAGACGATGCCCAGCTGGTCCGCATAGTCGTTCGGGAGCACCCCGACCTCGAAGACGGCCCGGTCGAGATCGAGGCCCTCGCCGAGGAGCTGTCCACGGTGGAGGAGCTGGCGCTCGACCTGGTGACGTTCGAACTGCACTACCCGGACTCAGGCGAGCCGCAGAGCGTCGTCATGGAGGCAGAGACGTTCAACCGGCTGGCGTCAGCCGGTCCCATGGCCGAGGTGCTGCGCGGAGCCAAGCGCGTGACGCGGACCTTCCCCAGCCAGGTCCCGCCGGCACCCGCCAAGGACCGCATCAACTATGCCAGCCTGGAGCACGCCGGCAAGCCCCACAAGGGCCGCACCACTGACGCCGAAAAGCAGCTCGTCCAGCAGCACCTGGACCAGATCAACCAGCGGCTGGCCGCTCAGGGCATCCGGACCATTGACCTCGGCAACCCGGACCACGTGGCGCGGTACGGCCTCGAAGCTCTGGCCGAGGAGCGCGGCGCCACGCTGGGATAGGCGCCTGCAGTTGGCGCAGGCCCACCAGTGCCCGGCCAATCAGCACCGGGTCGGCGATGTGCCCCCGGTTGACTGCGTGGTCGCGGCCGGGTCGTCCCTGGGCGCCGGCTGGAGCGGTCGGCCCCGGCCACACGTTGCCGGGGCCGCACTCGGCCCAGATCACCTTGCCGCCGGTCGGCGGGTGTAGTGGCCCCAGCCGTTGCTCATCGCCTCGACCAGGAACACCCCACGCCCGCTCTCGGCGTCAAGGGCCCGCGACCTTGCGCACCGGCGGACGGGAGTCATGGTCGGCCACCTGGACGACGACCTGCGGGCCGACATGCTGTAGCCCGAGCGTAAACGTCCGGACACTTGCCGGCTCGGCCGAGGTCAAGGTCTCCGGCTGGGCCGCGCCCGGGTGCCGGATGGCGTTGGTGGCCAGCTCCGACACCACGAGCCGGACCGTCTGAATGAGGTCGGGTGACACCTGCCACCGGCTCAGCAGGTCGACCGCGTGCTGCCGGAGAGCATAGATCCCGGGTGGCAATGATCAGTGCGAGCCCGTTCGTGCATGATGACGGGATGAACCGTAGTGACCAGCGCTTCCACGTCATCGTGCTGTCGAACTTCGCGAAGGGCTTCGACAAGTACGCGTTCACCTACGGTAAAACGGGGATTCCGGAGAGTGCCCATCCCGACCGGTTCCACCTGCTGACCCGTTCGGAGTTGGGTATCGGCATCGGCAAGGCGCGACGCTTGCTGGACCGTCTGGCCATTCCGGGCGACCGGCTGCTGGTGCTGGAAACCACGGTGGACCCCGACACGTTGATGCCCAACGTGTCGACCGGCCTCGGCATGGAACTGCACGAGGCTCGCATCCGATTGTCAGCCGTCCACGAGCTCGACCACGTAGGCGACGAGTTCACTCTGCGCCCGACGACCGTCGAGGATGCGATGGCGGATTCCCTGCACCTGCACGGATCGGCACTGCGCCGCTACGCCGACGTGCGGCCGCGCTCGGTTTCGCTTCTGCCGGTCGCCTCCGCCTGCCAAGCCCGGTGTTCGTTCTGCTTCTCCTCGGCTTCGATCTCCAGCGACCAAGCGCCGGCACGGGTCCCGTGGGACGCGGTCGCCCACTGGCTGGAGCGCGCCCGCACGGCAGGTGCCGAGCGTGCAGTGATCACCGGCGGCGGGGAGCCCACGCTCATACCCTTCGAACAGCAGCTGCGGCTGGTGTCCGCCTGCTCGGCGGCGTTCCCGAAGGTCGTCCTGATCACCAACGCGCACACCCTGGCGAAGGGCCAGCACGCTGACCGGGCCGGCCGACTGGCAGCCCTGAGCGCCGCAGGCCTGAGCGTGCTGGCGGTCTCCCGGCACCATCAGGACGACGCCGTCAGCGAGCGGCTGATGATGCTGCGCACGCCGGTGAGTTCCGTGGTCGACACCTGGCGCGTGGAACGTGACCGATGGCCGGGCCTGCGGATGAGGCTGATCTGCGTGCTCCAGCGCGGCGGTGTGGCCGATGCGGCCGGCGTCGCCGACTACCTTTCGTGGGCCGCGGCTCTCGGCGTCGAGGAAGTCTGCTTCAAAGAGCTGTACGTCTCCACCAGCACCGAGTCGCTCTACTTCGACCGCGCCGCCAACGTCTGGAGCCGAGAGCACCAGGTTTCGCTGTCCGTCGTCACCCGGTTCGCCGCGCAGCACGGCTTCGAACTGGCGAGCAGCCTGCCCTGGGGCGCGCCGGTCTACCACGGCCGCTGGAACGGCCGGCCGATGCGGATCGCCGCTTACACCGAGCCCAGCCTGCTCTGGGAACGCACCAGCGGGATCGCGCGCAGCTGGAACGTCCTGGCCGACGGACGCTGCTACGCCTCCCTTGAGGACCGGGCCAGCGAGATCGTGGCGGAAGGTGCAACGGCATGAGGTTCGACGAGTTCCAGGAATTCCGGCAGCGGCAACTCAGCACTTCCTCGTCGCTTCTGGACGCCGCCGAGACCAACGTGTACCGGGCGCTCGCTCCGCTGCGACCGGAACCGCCGACCGACACGAGTACGGTGCACCGGTGCGATCTCGCCCGTGCCTGGCTGCGGCGGTTCGAGCTGCCGGAGGAGTGGTCCGGCCGCGCCATGGTCTGTCGAGGGGTCCGGCACGGGCTCGGTGTGGTGTTCCAGTGGCTGCGCGCCGTGCAAGCGCGATTGTGGTTGCCCAGCGACGTGTACCCGGTGTACTTCGAGCTGGCCCGCGCGGCGGGCCTGGCACCCGCGTCCTACCCGACGCTGCCGGCGCCGGCCCTGCCGAGGTCGCCGGCGGACGACCGGCCCGAGTACCTGCTGCTCGCCAACCCCAGCAAGCCGCTCGGCCGGTACCTGTCCGATGCCGAGTGCGCCGCGGTGATCTCGTGGCTGCAGGAATCACCACGCCGCCGCCTGCTGATCGACAGCGTCTACGACCTGGGAGCCCCGTTCGCCGCCGGAACACGGCGATTGCTGGACACCGGTCGTACAGTGCTGCTGCATTCGGTCACCAAGGGGTGGCTGTGGCCACGCACGTTCGGCGTGGTCCTGCTGGGTCCGGAACAAGCCGAACTGGCCGAAGCGTTCCGGGCGGATCCGCCGACGCCGGCACAGTTGAGGCTCACCGACCGTCTGCTGACCGAGCACAGTGACGTGCCCCGGCAGATCGTCGACGAACTGGCCGCACGGGCTGAGCGGTTGTTCGAACGGCTGCCGGACGAGGTGCTCGGAGCGATTCCCACGGAGAGCCGGACTTGTCCCGGCAACTACTTCTTCCCGGTTGACATCCCGACGGAGACGCTCCAGCGCGAGTACGGCGTGCTCGCCATGCCGGTCAGCGTGTTCGGGGAGAGCAGTTGGTCCGGCTCCATCCTCACCAGCCTTGCCGAGGCTTCCGGCCCGAAGTCGGCGGTGGCGGTGGCCGTGGCGCGATGAAACCGGTGGAAGGCCTGGCCGTGTCCGACGATGCGGACTTCTACGATCAGGAGTTCGCCGCGCGCCCCCACCCGCCTCCCGGCACAGAACGGAGGGGTGTCCGTGGCCGTCGGCCACGGACACCCTCCTGTTCCTGGGCGACCACCTCAGCGGTCACCACACCTCCGGTGCTCAGGTGCAGTGGATCCTCGAACAGTCCGGTATCGGGTCCCTGTGCGCGGTCCCCTGCTGCCACTGCAGACGCGGGATGTGGGCCGCGATGACCATGACGACGTCGAACGAGGCCTGCATGAGGCTGGTCGACGGCATGCCCATCGACGCCTCCGCGGCCCTCAGGGCGTCGTCGTCGATCCACCAGACCGACAGGGTGCCGCTCTGGTCGACGTTCAGCCAGGCGCCGATGTGGCCCTCGGTCCCGGAGGCCCAGCAGACCCGGCCGCCGTCACCGTAGACGACGAAGTTGCCGTCCAACTGCATGGTGGCCCGCCGACCGCAGCCGGTGCTGCCCGGGGCCGTCCACTCGACGGCCGAGGACATGGCGCCGGTGAAGTTGCTGGCCCAGGAGTAGACGAGCTCCAGCGTGCCGTCGTCCCGCATGCGCATGGTGGTGGAGCGGTCGGCGCTGCCACTGGTGAGCTCGTTGCCGCGGCAGAGGCTCCAGCCCTTCCACATCCAGCCGGCCCGCTGCTCGGCGCCCGGGGGCTGGCTCCAGCAGTTGTCCGGCTGCGGGCTACCGCCGCCGGGGTTGCCGCCGCCGCCACCGCCGGTGTTGCCACCACCGCCACCGGTGCTCGGGGCCGGGCCCGCCTGGACGTTGTCCAGCCGCCAGCGCTGCTTGTCGGAGCCGTCGCACCGCCAGACGCCGAGCTGCTCGCCTGCGTTGTTCGCGGTCAGGCAGCCGCCGTCGGTGTCGCTGATGAGCGAGTACCAGCCGCCTCCGGCGTCGTGGAAGGTCCACCGTTGGTTGGCGTTGCCCGCCTGGTTCTGGATCAGGTGGGTGCGGTGCGAGCCGGGGTCGTGGTCCATGACCATGCCCAGGCCGGGCGCGGCCTTCCCATCCGTCATCAGGGTCTCGATGAGCCAGCGGCCGTTGCCGGTGTCCCAGAACGCCCACCGCTGGGCGGGGTTGCCGTTGCCGCCGAGGGCCTTGATCGAGGTGCCGGAGTTGGTGGTGCCGCCGTCGAGGTCGGCGACCAGGCCGTTGTTGTTCGACCGCAGGGTCGCGACCTGGCTGTTCCCGATGTTCGGCCGGATGACCGGGCTGGTGGACCCGCCCGGCTGCGGCTGGGGCTGCTGCGGTGTGGCCGGGCCGTTCGCGGGGTTGTCGAGCCGCCACTTCTGCCGGTTGCTGCTGTCGCAGGGGCTGACGGCGAGGGCTTCGCCGGGGTTGTTGGCGGTCAGGCAGTTGTTGTCGGTGTCACTGGTGATCCAGAACCAACCGCCGCCCGCGTCCCGGAACGCCCAGTGCTGGTTGGCGTTGCCGTCCATGGTGCGGATCAGGTGCGTACGGTGCGTCCCCGGGTCGTGGTCCATGACCATCCCCTGACCCGCCGCGGTCTTCCCGTCCGTGAGCAGGGTCTCCAGGATCCACCGGCCGTTGCCACCGTCCCAGAACGCCCAGCGCTGCGCCTCGGTGCCGTTCGCGCGGTACGCCTGGATCGACGTCCCCGAGCCGGTGCTCGAACCGACCAGGTCCGCCACGACCCCGTTGTTCGCGGAGACGAGGGTCGAGACCTGTCCGGCCCCGATACCGGGGTTGACCACAGGGCCGGCGCCCGGCTTCGGTACCGGCGGCTGGGCCGCCCGGGGCGGCACGCTGCCGAGACCCCAGCGCTGCGAGTCGCTGGCGTTGCAGTCCCAGATCTGCAGGGTGGTGCCGTTCACGGCGTTGCCGCCGGTCACGTCCAGACACCACCGGCGAGGAGGAACCCGACCGCAGCGACCCAGCACTGCGCCTGACCCCGTTCGACCCCGGCGTGGGCCGTCCGCTTGCCGCACCTTGATCTCGACTCTGGAACCGTAGCCACGGATCACGGAGACTGGGTGACAGCGGCCATGACGCGCAGTGGGACAACAGGAAACACGAGGGAACAACTCATCGCACACCACCACATACGCCGGGCGTCCCTGGCCGCGCTGCTGGGCGCGGCCGTCCTCACCGGCTCCGGCTGCTCGATCACGACCGGCGCTCCCGACGGATCCGGTCCGTCCGCCACGGCCACCGCCACCAAGCACCCGCTGCCGGCCGATGCCATCGTCCCGGAGGCCGGGGCCGACCTCTGCAGGCTCCTGGGGCCCGACTTCCTCACCCGGTACGCGCCCGGCTACACGCTGGACTACTTGCCGTCGAACCCGTTCACCCGTCCCGAGTACCGGCTCCTGAGCACCGGACCGGGCGGCACCGGCCCGGAACTGACCGCCGGCGGATGCCAGGTCAGCACCCCTGACGGCCTGGGTGGCATCGGCGTCTCCCTCACCCGCGAGCTGCCGGGGCCGAACACCACCAGGTCACCGAAGGACCGCTGCGCCCTCGTCGCCAAGGACAGGCACGACCGGGAGTCCGCCCAGACCCCGTCCCTGTCCCCCGCCTTCACCTTCGAGGACATGCCCGTCCTCGGCCCTGGCGGCTTCCGCGAACTCGAGACCCGGGACGGGAAGGTCCTGATGGCCAGGACCCAGGGCTGCCACGGCGCCGACTGGATCCAGCTCTCGGTCGTCCCCAGCCCGCACAGCGACACCGGCAAGGCCGTGAACGATGCCGTGGAGGCCCTGCAGGACATCTACCGTCGCCTGGGCGACGCCTGAGACCCACAGCACGAGGCCCCGCCGCTGCCTGAGGCCACCGACTGGGTGACCTGCGTGCGCTACACGTGGGAGCGTGAGGGCGGACGCGCGGCTCTCGACGTGACCCGTTGGGCCTTCTGGCCTGGGGCGTCACATCGGGTCCTGACATTCTGTGCTGGCTGACTTCGGACCGCGAGCGCGTGCGGCAGGTCCATTGCGGCAGGATAGGTAACCAGCAGGGCTCCCCGGCAGAAGAGTTGAGACGTCAGATACCTCACTCAACTGTTGGGGAGCCCTGTCCGTTCCTCCTCGGTCCGCGACCGCCCGGCCGTCACCAGATCGGTGGCCGCTCTGAAAGGCTCACTCGTTCGTTTTGCCCGGCCCCGCCAGGCCGGGCCCTGTGCGGTCGCCGTCCGGCGACACATGGGTATGCCGGCCTGGAGGTCGACGACAGGGACTTCCGTCCCTGAACATCCGGCCGCGCTCCAGTGGTTCAGGAAGGTTGGGTGGAGGTGAGCGGGGTGACGGTGACCTTGTTGTCGCATTCGGCGATCTGGCCGTTGTCCAGGCCGATTTGGTGCTTTCCGGCCTGGGGCACGCCAATCACCAGCGTCGGGTAGACCACGGGGTCGGTGCCGGAGGTGCAGGAACCGTCGCCTTCGCCCTGGACCTGGACGAAGGTGAGCTTCGTCCAGGCCTTCCCGCCCGGTGCGAGCCGGACCGGAGCGGCGGTGCCGGTCTGGCTGGCGGTCAGCGGCACGTTCTTGTCCGGCGAGCCGTTACCTGCACCGGCCACGGTCGGGAAGCCCTCCAAAGTGCAGGCGCTCCCGGAGGTGTTGGTGATGCCGATGACCACCGCGCCGGTACCTGTGCCGCTGGGACGGATCTTGGCCTGCTGGGCCGAGGAGACCGTCACGTCCGCAGCGGCGCAGTGCGCGGCCGCGCCACCGGAGGGAGCGCTACCCGGCGACGCCGGTGGGGCGGTGGAGGCGGGAGCGGAGACCGTAGGCGTGGAGGTTGCCGAGGGGACCGCGGTGACAGGGGCCGCGGTGGTGGAGGCGGGCGGGGCTCCAGCGTCGCCGGAGCCCGGTCTGTCGTTCTCCGGCCCGCATCCGGTGAGCAGTAGCGTGCCAGCCGAGGCCAGTGCCACGGCGATGGTGATTCCACGGACGGTCCTGCGCTTCATGATGTCCTCCAGAGGTGTGACCAGGTATTTCACCGGTATTCACCCGTGTCACATCCATGTGCCCGACGGCGGTTTCCTCGTAGAGCAACTCGTTACACACGGATGACGAGATCGAGCCCGTCTGGTGATCAACTGTATGCAGAGTCAAGCGGTGGTCCTGAACCGGCTCAAGGGACAAGGGCCTGACGCTGGAGGTGTACTCAAAAGCCGAGCCCGGGCGATGGTTGTCCGATCTGACGCTGTCGCACACCGTGAACCCAGCCGACATCAGGATCGCGGTGATCGCCGCAAGCATCGCCTCCAACACAACCCCCTGAGGGGCGAACGCCGGATCGTCGACTCACCTTCTCCAGCATCCCGGCACCCTAGCCGAGGGCTGACCGCACCGATCGGAGAGACCGCTGCCCATGACCGACACCGCCAGCACCCCGTCGGTTCTCCAAGCCGACGGCGGTGGCGGGCCGGACAGCGGTGCCCAGGAGGTCGGGCGGCCGGATGTCCCCGCGCCGGGGCTGCGGTCGCCGGCAACAGCGGAACAGGTCACGGAACTCGAAGGCTGGATGGGGCAGGCACTGGAGCCGGCCTATGCCGAGTCCCTGCTGCAGGGCGACGGCATGGCAGTCGCACAGTGGGCCGAACCAGTCATGCCGCGGGCCTCGAGCGCAGCGGGCCGTCCGGGGCCAGTCAAGGGCAAATGATAAGTCGTCACATCAGTTTGACTGGCCATCAATGCGTTACTTGGCAGAACATCCAATGGCTGGGTTGCGATCAACAGGCATGTAATAAAGGCCAGCGGTTGCAGCGGAGTTGACCTCGCGACAAATCGAGGAGAACGGCTTCGCCGGCGTACCGAATACCACCCCCACGCGAGGAGAAGCACTGTGCGCGTCCTGTTCACCGGCCCCGGCTCGGTCGGCCACCTCTTCCCGATGGTCCCGACCGCGCAGGCCCTGCGCGCGGCCGGCCACGACGTCCTGTTCGCCGGCCAGACCCCGATCGACCAGCTGCACAGCACCGGGCTGCCGGTCGTCGAGGTGGGCGACGGAACCACCGTCAACGAGGCCTTCGCCCGGGTCCTCGAAGGGGTCCGGTTCGCGTCCGGGGAGCGGACGAACGAGGAGACGATGGCGCTGGCCGCTCTCGGCTTCGCCGAGCACGGCCGGGTGACCATCGACGGTCTGCTGGAGGTCGCCCGCGGCTGGCGGCCGGACGTCATCGTGCATGCCCCGTTCCAGGCGGCCGCGCCGCTGGTGGCCGCCGTCCTCGGCATACCCTCCGTGGTGCACAACTTCGGCGTGTCGGCCGAAGGGATGACCAGCCGCCTGGCCGGGCTGCTCGCCGACGAGTACCGCGCACACGGGCTGGAGGGCCCCGCGGACCACACGGTGGTGGACGTCGTCCCGGCCTCGCTCGGCGGGGAGGGCGGCGGCTGGCGCGTCCGCTATGTCCCGTTCAACGGGGGCGGCACCGTTGCGGCGGACCTGATCGGGCGCGGCTCGCAGCGGCGGATAGCGGTGACGCTGGGGACGGTGTTCGCGCAGTGGGAGGGCATCGGCGGTCTCTCCGGCCTGATCGAGCAGGCGGGCCGCGTCGACGCGGAGATTCTGCTGGCGCTGGGCGACACCGACCTCGCCCCGCTCGGCGAGCTGCCCGCCAACGTCCGGCCGCTGCCGTGGGTGCCGCTGAACCAGCTGCTCGATGCCTGCGACGCGGTCGTCCACCACGGCGGCTCCGGCACGATGATGACCGCGGCCGCGGTGGGCATCCCGCAGCTGATCCTCCCCCAGGGGGCCGACCACTTCATCAACGTCGCCGCCGCCGAGGCTCACGGGTTCGCACTGCGCTCCAGCACGGAAGCGGTGGACGCCGACCTTCTCGACCGCCTGCTCGCCGACGACTCGCTGCGGAAGTCAGCGGCCGCCATACGGGCGGAGATAGACGCCCTGCCGACGCCTACCGAGCTGGTCGGGAACTTCGAGACGCTGCTCGCCGCGCGCTGAGGCGGCCGGCGGTACGCGGCGAGCCCACCCGCGACGGGGAGCACAGACAGTGCACCCTGAGCACGATGCCGAACGAGATCCTTCGGTCCGACTCGGGCGCAACCGAACTCTTCGTCGACGTCGGCCTCGCGGTCAGTGGGTTCGTCGACGTGCTGCTACTTCCGGAGGACGCGCATCGGTGGGCCGGCTACCGCTCCGGCGCTGCCCGCCGGCAGCAGATGCACGTCTCCGCTGGCGGTTTCCGGGGCACGCCTGCTCAGTCCGCCCGCAGGATGGAGATCGGAGAGGGCGCTGCCGAGCTGGTGGCTCAGCTTTGAGCAGGAGGTGGCGGATCGCTCCGGTACTGGGCCGAGAACGAGTACCTGGGCGCACCGCAGCTGGCACCCCCTTCCCCCGGATGCGGGAGTAGTCGATCTCGCAAAGCGGTGGTGGGACTGGCAATCCGTACGGCAAGGTTGTGGGCCCGGTGCAACCGCCACGAGGGAGGTCCCATCCACATGCACGTGGGAGACGCCGCCGACTGCCCCGAACCAGGCCTCACCCGGCCGCCGCAAGTGCCGCCCATCGCAACCAGGGTGACGTGGAGGGGGGAGCCCCACGAGGCTGCACATCGATACGGTGTCATCAGCACGTTGTTGGGGGCGGGTATCGACGCCGCCCGGATACAGGTGTTTCACGACTCGGAGGACGGCGGCGCTTACTGGGTCGTCACCCTCGATGGCGGGCGCACGGCCGTACTGACCGACGACACAGAGGAACATGTGGTTCACATGGAGGGGCCGTGGCCGTTCAAGGCCGTGTTCCTCAGCCCGGACGGCGTCCGAACGAAGATCGATTACTCGATCGGTGCTCTCCAAGCTGAGATCGTCACGTGGTACGCCAAGGCCGTGGGGGCTCCCGACCAACTCCCGCTGAACGGCGTGGATCCGGCGACCCAGCCGTAAGAAGATGCCTGCCCTTCCCGGGGCCGGCCTGGTCAGTCCGCCCGCAGGATCCGGGAGACGTAGACACGAGGCGGGTCCTTCTCCTCGTCCACCGCGTACTCCACCAGCCCCAGGTCGTGGCGCAGCGGCGCCGAGTGCATGCCGGGCCGCCCGGGGACCGGCAGGCTCAGGTGGGGGGAAGGGGTTCTCGCGCAGGTCGACGAGGACGCCACCGCGGCGGAGACGACGTCGGCTGGCGTGCCTGGGTCGTCGAGGAATTCCTCGACGACCGGGGAGAGGGTGAGCGGGTCGTCCTCGTCCGGGACGTCGGGTGTGGTCGTTCACAGGGCGCCGGGACGGCGCAGGAGGGCGGACGCGGAGGTGCCGGGGGCGGTGCCGGCCTGGACGGCGGCGTGGATGCGGTCGCCCTCCGGGTCCTGGTAGAGCTCGGCCCGCAGCCACCAGCGCGTCAGGACTCCGCCGATCGTCTCGACGTCGGCCTCTCACGGTGGAGTCCCGTTGCCCGGCGGTGTTGATGCACTCACAGAGGACCCTCCCACCCGGCATGGTTTGGGAGGGCATGGAATCCGGGCAGCTGGTCGCGGCACCTGTTCACTCCGTCTCCACCCCCACGGCACAAGCAGTTCAGCGTGCGCACACCACACCGTCAAGACCATGACGGGCACAGCACCGTGCCACGGGCGGACGGGCGGACGGGCGGACGGGCGGACGGGCGGACGGGCGGACGGGAGGGGCCTGCGTCGATCGTCCGTCGCGGGCGTGGATATCGTGGCCGCCGACGCCGCGCGGCCGACCTCTCGGCGTGCGGCCTTTCGCCATGTCAGGAGAGATCTGGGTGAAGTCCCGTATGACAACGCTCCGTAGCGCCACGGCCGTCGCGGCGGCCGTGCTCATGGCGGCTCCCGCCGCCGGCTCCGCCGAAGCCGCGCCCGCCGGAAGTCCGGACACCAAGGCGGTGACCTACCAAGGCCGCACCTTCCAGGTGCCGGCGGCCTGGCCGGTGGTGGATCTGGCCGTGGACCCGCAGGCCTGTGTCCGCTTCGACCAGCACGCGGTGTACCTCGGGCACCCGGGCGAACAGCAGGTCTGCCCGCCGCGGTTGATCGGCCGCACGGAGGCGCTCCTGGTCGAGCCCGCCGCGGCGGCCGCACCGGACCGGGAGGGCTCCAACCCCGTCGCGCACACGATCCGGGCCAATGACGGTGTCGTCACGGTGACCGGGACGTACGACACGGACCAGCCGCTGGTGCGGCGGATCATCACCGGGGCCGGGCTCACCCCCGAGCCGGCGCACCGACCGGCGCCGGTGACCGCCGAACCCCGTACGGCCCTCGCACCGCGGTCCACCATCGCCGCGGCCCCGGCCTCCGACCCGGCCATGGCCGCACCGGCCGCGGCGCCGGCGCTGATACCCGCGTCGGCGACGAACCACACGGGCAAGGGGTTCGACGCCTGTACGGCGCCCTCCGGCGCCGCGATGAACGCGTGGATGACCTCCTCCCCGTACCGGGCGGTCGGCATCTACATCGGCGGCGCCAAGCGGGCCTGCGCCCAGCCGAACCTGACGGCCTCCTGGGTCCAGCAGCAGCAGGCCGCCGGCTGGGCCTTCATGCCGCTGTACGTCGGCGTGCAGGCCTCGAAGATCGTCTCCCCCGCCACCGAGGGCGCGGGCGCCGCCGACGACGCGGCGAGCCAGGCCCAGGCCCTCGGCTTCGGCCCCGGCGCGGTCCTCTACTACGACATGGAGGCCTACGCCCCGCAGTACTCGGGCACGGTGCTCGCCTTCCTCACCGCCTGGACCAATGAGTTGCACGCCCTGGGCTACAACTCCGGCGTCTACAGCAGCTCCTCGTCCGGTGTGAAGGACCTGGCCACCAACGCCGGCAACAGCGCCTACACCATGCCCGACGCCGTCTTCAGCGCCAACTGGAACGGCAAGGAGGACACCGACGACCCGGCGATACCGGCCGGCTACTGGTCCAACCACCAGCGCGCCCACCAGTACGCCTCGCCGAAGGACCCGGAGACCTGGGGCGGCTTCCCGATAGGGATCGACCAGGACTACCTCGACATCCAGCTCACCGGCGCCCCGCCGTCCCAGTCCTCGGGGTTCTTCCTCGGCGTGCGCCAGAGCTCGGGCAACTGGCCCGGCTTCAGTCCGCTGGCGGGCGGGGCGGGCGTGTTCCGCGGCTCGGAGGCCGCGATCGCCGGGCTGCCGGGAGGTTCCTCGCAGGAGCTGGGCATCGGCCTGGACGGCCAGCTCTACCACGGGGTCCGCGCCGCGAACGGCGGTTGGAGCGGCTTCGCCGCGCTCCCCGGCAACGGCACGCCCACCATGGCGGCCCGCCGGGCCGGCATCGCCGGTCTGCCGGACGGCTCCTCCCAGGTCCTGGCGATCGGCAACGACGGCAACGTCTACCACCAGACCCGCTTCGCCGACGGCAACTGGTCCGGCTTCGCCGCGCTCCCCGGGGTCGGCACCGCCACCATGGCGGCCGGGGACGTCGCCATCGCCGGCCTGCCCGACGGGTCCACCCAGGTCCTGGCGATCGGCAACGACGGCAACGTCTACCACCAGACCCGCTTCGCCAACGGCAGTTGGAGCGGCTTCGCGCCGCTCCCCGGTGTGAACAGCCCGCGAATGGCGGCCGGGCGGGTGGCCATCACGGGGCTGCCGGACGGCTCCTCCCAGGTCCTGGCGATCGGCAACGACGGCAACGTCTACCACCAGACCCGCTTCGCCGACGGCAACTGGTCCGGCTTCGCGGCGCTCCCCGGCAACAGCACGCCCACCATGGCCGCGCGGACGGTCGCCATCGCCGGCCTACCGGACGGTTCCTCCCAGGTCGCGGTGGTCGGCGGTGACGGCAACGTCTACCACGAGACCCGCTTCGCCAACGGCAACTGGTCCGGGTTCGCCGCCGTCCAGGGCCCGTACGGCGCGAGCACCTTCCCGGCCCAGCGCGCCGCCATCGCCGGCCTGCCGGACGGCTCCAGCCAGCTCGTCGTCACCCGGAGCTGACCCGGGCGCACCCCACCACCCGACGCCCCCATCCCCGGCACCTCCGTTGACACCTCCCAGGGATGGGGGCGCCGGCGGCGAACGGTACGGCCAGGCCGGCCGCACGAAGGGCCGTGGGGCGGCGACGCGTGGCAGCGAGCGGACGAAATCCGCCAGCGCGGCACGTTCTTGTCGGGGTGGGCAATGGGTGCCAGGACGGGCGGCGCAGCATCATGTGCGAGGGGGTAGTCGAGGTCGACGTGGAGGTGGCGATGAGAGTCGTGTTCGTGCACGGGGCGTGTGTGCGGGACGGGTCGTGGTGGTGGCACCGCACCGCCAAGCTGCTCCTGGAGCGGGGGGTGCCGAGCGTGGCCCCGGCGCTACCGAGTTGCGGCGAGGCGGGCCTGCCCGGCGGCGTCGGCGGTCCGGGGCTGCCCGAGGATGTTGCCGCGGTGCGGCAGGTGCTGCTGGCCGGCGACGAGCCGACCATCGTGGTCGCCCACAGCTACGGCGGTGTCGTCACCGCGGAAGCCGCCGCGGGCGTCGGGTCGGTGCGCCACCTACTGCTGGTCTCCAGCTACCTGCCCGAGGTCGGGCAGAGCCTGTCGGAGTTCGGGGACGGCAGCCCCGCCCCGTTCCTGGACGTCGACCCCGAAGCCGGTACATTCGGGGTCCGCCCCGAGCTGCTCGTGGACACGTTCCTGCAGGACTGCGACCCCGACGTCCAGGCGCAGGCGGCGGAGCACCTCGCCCGGCAGAGCGTGCGGGTGACCGGGCAGCCGGTCGGGGCAGCCGCCTGGCAGGAGCTGCCCTCGACGTACCTCGTCTGCGCTCAGGACCGGGGCACCCCGGCGCCGCTGCAGCGCGAGTTCGCCCGCCGGGCCGGCCAGGTCGTCGAGCTCGACACCGGCCACCACCCGTTCCTGTCCCAGCCCGCAGCGGTCCGGGATCTGCTGCTGAGCCTGTGACCGCAGCCGCGGCCAAGTGCGCCTGCGGGGTCAGTGGTCTGCGGGATCAGTGGTCTGCGGGGCCGGTGGTCTGCGGGGCCGGTGTCGAAGGCGGCCATGCCGTGCAGCACCGGACCGGCTCCCCGGGCTTCCTCCAGACTCCGGGCGAAGACGTCGATCCTGACCCGCGACGCCAGGTTCATCAGCCCGGGCAGCCACACGCCCGGCACCACCACGATCACCGCCGCCCCGCCCCGCCCCGGGCCTCGGCCGCCGACAGCCATCCGGCCGAGGCCACGACCGGCGAGGCCGGCTCCCAGACGTGCCTGGCCGATCAGGGGCTCAGGCGCTGTCGCCCTCCCAGTCCCAGTACCGGTCGCTGCCCCGCCGGGGCCCGTAGTGAGCGCGCCCGCCCGCGCCGTAGGCGCCGATCTCGGTGGCCAGCGAAGCCCCGTCCTCGACCTCCTCCCGGCTCCAGCCGGTCACGTCCAGCAGGAGCCCGTCGAGAGGGCCGGCCACCAGCTCTCGGTAGACGTGGCCCTGCCGCGGCCCCGGATCAGGATCGTCATGCTCCGCCCCGTACACCCGGCCCCTCATCAGCGCGTCGTCGTCCATACCCGCCAGCATCCCGGCCACCACCGACAACCAGCCGTCCGCCCCGGCGGCCGCGCGGCCGGCCCGGCCGCCGTACAGTCCGAGACGATGGCGAAGTCGGTTGTCTGGAGTGTCACTCCCGGGCATGGCGCCAACGTCAACGTCGTATCAGGTTCCTCGACTGTCAGCAGTGGATCGCCGAGCACGCCGAGCAATTCCAGCGACGCTGACCAGTTTCAGCGGAACGAGGCGACATTGCGCGCGGCCCAGTCGGCGAACGGGCGCGGGGCGCGGCCGAGGATCCGCTGGACCTCCGGGCTGACGCGCAGTTCGGCCGGGTTCGGGGAACCGAGGATGGTCAGGGTGTCCTCGGCGAGCTCCGCCGGCATGCTCCGGGCCATGGCGGCCTTGGCCTCGTCGCGGGTGAGGTCATGGAACCGCACCGGCGAGCCCAGCGCGGCGGCGATGGCCTCCGCCTGCCGGCGCGGCGTGATCACCTCCGGACCGGTCAGCTCGTACACGCCACCGGCGTGCCGGTCCTCCAGCAGGCAGGCAGCCGCGACCTCGGCGATGTCCGCCGGGTCGATGATCGGCACCCCGACGTCACCGAAAGGCGCGGCGACGACCCGCCGCGCGCGGACGGACTCGGCCCACCACAGGGCGTTGGAGGCGAAGCCGCCCGGCCGCAGGACGGCCCACTCCAGGCCGGACTCCCGCAGCACGTCCTCCAGCGCGCGCATCGCGAGCCGCGTTGCGCCGAAAGGCCTGGTCGCCACGCCCTGCGTGGAGAGCAGGACGACCCGGCGGACCCCACTGGCCTCGGCTGCGCGGATGATGTCGGCCGGGCTGGCTCCGGCGGCGTGCAGGTCGCCGGACAGCAGCAGGAACAGCGCTTTCGCTCCGGTCAGCGCAGGCTCAAGGCCGGTCAGCTCGGCCAGGTCGGCCGCCAGGTGGCGGACGCCGTCCGGCACCGCTGCCGCATGCCGCGACACGGCCGTCACCTGCTGGCCCGCCTCGGCCAGTGCCCGCGTCAGCGGCCGGCCCACATTCCCGGTAGCCCCGGTCACCACGATCATGATCTGCTCCTTCGTCAGTTGTCCTCGATGGCCTTGACGTTAGGAGCCTGGACTAACTCTTGGTAAGGACATACCCTGAGGTAAGCTCATCACATGGTGGGAGGTTCGCAGCTCATGCAGGCCGAGGCGGGGAAGCGGTATGAGGTGTTTCACACCGACTGCCCCGCGCGCGATGTGGTCGACCATGTGACCAGCAGGTGGGGCGTCTGGGTGTTGATCTCCCTGCGGAACAACGACCTCCGGTTCTACGAGCTGCGCGAGAGCATCCAGGGCATCAGCGAGAAGATGCTCGCCCAGACCCTGCGCACACTGGTCGAGGACGGCCTGGTCTGGCGGAAGGTCGAGCCGACGACGCCGCCCCAGGTCACCTACGGGCTGACCGAGTTCGGCCGGGACGTCGGCGAGCCGCTGGCGGAGCTGTTCGACCGGATTACACGGCGGCTTTCGCCGCGCGGCGCGGGATAGCGTGCTGGTAGTCGGCCACGAAAGCGCATCCAGCGTGACCGAGCACCCCACGACCCGAGGACCTGGTCCGACTGGTTCCCCAGGAGGAGGGCTTGAGCCACGCTCAACTCGCGCCGAGGCAGGCGGTGCTGTGCGCCGACGGGCCGGTGACGTCCGGGCTGAGCGACCGCCAGCTGTACGACGAGGCAACCGGCTGGATCCTGGAGTCTGCGAACGTCACTGCGGCTGTTGCGGAGCTTTCCGCCAGCGAGGCCGGCGGCGAGGAGCTCGTGCGGGACGTGCCGGCCCACCTCCACAAGCCGGTCGCCGAACAGCAGGGCCGGCCCTGATCGTCACCCGCGGGATGCCCTCCGGCACCGCCGGGCGAGCAGCCGGCCCGGTGGATCCCGTAGGGTCGGCCAATGGCGAAGTACTTCGACGTGCACCCGCAGACCCCCCAGGCCCGCACCATCAACACCGTGGCCGACAGCCTCCGCTCCGGAGCCCTCATCGCGTACCCGACCGACTCCTGTTTCGCCCTGGGCTGCCGTATGGGCAACCACGAGGGCCTCGAACGGATCCGGTCGATCCGGCGGCTCGACGACCGCCACCACTTCACCCTGATGTGCGAGAACTTCGCCCAACTGGGGCAGTTCGTCCACATCGACAACGCGGTCTTCCGCGCCGTCAAGGCGGCGACACCGGGCAGCTACACCTTCATCCTCCCCGCCACCAAGGAAGTCCCACGCCGTCTGATGCACCCGAAGAAGAAGACGGTAGGGGTCAGGATCCCCGACCACGTCGTCACGCGGGCCCTGCTCGCCGAACTCGGCGAACCCCTCGTCTCCAGCACCCTGCTCCTGCCCGGCGAGGACGAGCCGATGACCCAGGGGTGGGAGATCAAGGAGCGACTCGACCACGTGCTCGACGCCGTCGTGGACTCCGGCGACTGCGGTACGGACCCGACGACGGTCGTCGACTTCTCCGGCGGCGCAGCCGAGATCGTCCGACGCGGGGCCGGCGACCCCACGCGCTTCGAATGACGAGACGGACACGGTCCGGCTGACAAAGCCGTCACGGTCAGGCAGTCGGATCGCCTGTCCCCGGATACAGCCACATCACGGTCGCATTGCGCAGCACAGGCCAGGGCTGACTCGCCCAAGGCCGTACCCGCCTCGTAGACGACCGGCCGGCTCAGAGCGAGGACGGAGGCGATCGACCGGATCGGCTCCGGCCTCGCCGCGCCTCCGCTGCCCGGCCACCTCCGGACAACCGCCCTGCCCACCCACGAGCCGGAGGCACTGTGGGCCGTCCACGACGCCGTGCGCGCCGCCCTCGACCGGCAGCCCGCACCGAACGCCTCCACCGGCTCACCCTCGACATCACCGAGTACACCGACCACACCCCGGGCGAGCTCGTCGGCGCCCCTCAGCGGATCCGGGCGGTCCAGCGCACCGCCCACGCGGTCGAGCCCGAAGCAGCCGCGGCTCAGCTTGCGGAGTCGACCAGGAACCCGAGTCCGACCATCGCCCCGGCGTAGACCAGCACCAGCAGCAAGCTACAGAAGATCAGCAGCCAGCCGGTCACGATGCCGAGCAGGGCCAGACCGCGGTCGCGGCCGCCCAAGCGCTTGCCACGGCGACGGCCAAGGTGCCCGGCCGGGATGGCGACAACTCCGAACACGAACATGGCGAACGTGTAGTAGCCGCCGTACATCAGCCAGAGCACCGGCGTCGCGAAGATGGCCACGACCAGGGCGACGCCCATGGCAGCCGACCAGAAGCTGACCCGGGCAGGCGTGTTGCCGGCCTCGGGCGTGTTGCCGGCCTTGGGTGTGTTGTCGGCCTCGACTGACGACGCGGCTGTCTGCTGAGTACTGCTGGTCATGGTGGATCCCCCTGTCAGGCTCGGTCATCCACCCTACGAGAGAGCGACTTCACACAGGCTGCTGCCCCGCCACTCGTGGACCAGGGTGGCCTGGCCGTCCGGGCTCCAGCGGCCGAAGCGGGCCAGCAGGTGCCGCGCGGCGTCCCGGTCCAGCCGGTGCTCCGGCCCGGTCCAGCCGCAGGAACACACGCCCCGCAGCGCCGCCGCCCGCGGCGCGAAGTCGAAGCGGCCGTCGTAGACGCTCCACTGCGGAACGCTCTGCCCGCTCCCACTGCTCGTCAGGCATGTGTCCGTTCAGCCGACGCGTGAGGAGGAGTCCCGGAGCGGTCATGGACCGATTCTCCGGGCCTCCCCCACCACGATCAGGACTTGCCGGTGCCCGCTATCGGCGGCCCGTCGACGTACCAGGCGTCAAGTAGGTCGAGGTCCCGGCCACCACCAGGCGGGCCGACGCCCGTCACCCCGGCCCGAGCGACCGTCACGACGATTGCGTCGTCCCTGGCCGGGAGCGGGGGGGGGGGGGGGGGGGGGGGGCGCGCGGGCCCAATCCCGAGGCACGCAGGAAGCGAGCGAAAAGACAAGGCCG